>JANQLB010000066.1 GCA_028280805.1 Tissierellales bacterium | reverse complement strand
CAATGTCATAAAGCTAAGCTACCATGATTTTACATACCACGTTTTCTGTTTATAGGATATTTATTTTTTCTTGAAGGCTCCTTTCGAGGGAAACTCCTATTGGGTCTTATAGGAACAACATTGCTGGTTATTCTACTCATTGCTTGATCAAAAATCTTGTTCCTCATATTTGTGTCATCGGTAAGCAGACATTTAATTAATATCTGGCGTATTTTAGGTATTAGTATATTCATATTAACCTTATATTCATATTTTAAACCGCTTTTCTCTTCCTTTACTTTTTCATTAGCTTCACTTTTTGCCAAAGCCATCATGTTGGATAAATATATTGCTGAGTAAAAATCCTGCATTACTGCAATAGGATTAGAACCCGAGAAATTTTCTAATTCATATCTGCTTTTAAGTTGATTATACTTAACTTCTATTCCCCAACGCTTAAAATATAGTTCTTTAAAATCTTTGATTGTGAAATTTTCAGCATATACATTTGTAATAAGCTTTTCAATTTCTCCTGTCTGTAAAACTATATTTATTACTCGTACATATAAGGTTTCTCCCTTATATTCAATTTGAATTGTCTGATCGTCTTTGTTTGCATTATCAAATTGTGTGGAAAACTTATTTCTTTTTATTCTTATAAGATACTTTAAACCTTTTTTGTCTAAAAATGATATAAAATCCTTTGATGGATAGCCCCTGTCAAAAATTATTAAATCATTTTGAAATCCTTTATTCTCTAAACATTCAATTAGTTCTTTAGCTACATCACGCTCAGCTGTTTTCCAATTACATATTTTAGACTCAAGAATAAGGTCATTTTGGACATCATAAATTACACTTACCATAGCTCTGGCTAGTTTTCTTTCACTTTGATTACTATAATATCCAAAGTATTCTCTTGCTTTTTCTGTATTAGGTACTTCTGTTATACTGCCATCAATACAAAGCAATCTGAAACCTCTATATCTTTTAAAGTCACCATCTCCATAGTACCAGTTTATAAAATTATTATTGAGGTCAATAAACGCCTGCGGGTTTATTTTCTCTCTTAATTGGGAAAAACCTTGTTTAGTCATTGAAATACCACTTTCTTTGTTTTGATTAAAGAATTCATCTAACTCAATTTGCATAGTCTTTGTATTGTTTTTCAATATAAAATACATAGAATCGGTAAAACTCATTTTAGCACTATCTCTAGTAAAATAGGTGGGTTTCATTCTTGTCTTTAACATAAAATTTATACTCTCTATTTGCTTTTTAGCATTTCTCACTGCATCTAAAAAACTTTTTTTCATGAAAATCACCCTTAATAGAAGTTGATATGATAGTTAATAGTACCTAATTCCATTGTTGGGTTTTTTCAGTTATTTTATTAATTTTTTTGGCATTTTAGATGATTGTATATTTTTAACATTATAGCTTTATGACATTGTTCTGCCGTCCCCGCGACACTTTTTTTAAGTATACTTGTACCTTTGCTTTATCATATAATCTCAAGAAGTCTTAATAATTTTACACAATCCTTAAGTCCTTGAAGATAAAGCATCTCCCTTTCAACCCACTCAAGTTTTCCATGTCTGTCCTTATGTTTTAAAATAAGTTCTCTATCCTTGTCATCAAGACAATTAATTATTCTTTCTACTTCCTTACTTTCTTCAACACTGTTTCTTAAAAGTTCACTATACTCCTTATCATTGTTTCTGAAATTTTCCATTGTTTCTTCGTGTATATCTGTGAATAGTTGTTTTAAATGGTTTATGTATTTCGTTGACATTATTTCCCCTCCCTTTTCCCAATCATATAAAACATTTTAAGTCAAATACTTTTCTGCATTTATTTAGCATCAATCTTTTTCTATGTATTCTGTTCTAATATTCATGCTTGAGATTTCCATTTCTATATTTATTATAGCTGAAATAAGGCTATAATGCAATAGCCTTATTTCAGCTATAGTATAATTTTTTATGGGGTGTTATTATGAAATATGAACGAATAAGAAGTCTAAGAGAAGATCACGACCTGTTGCAAAAGCAAGTAGCAGAAATGCTAAGTATTGCTCAAAGAACGTACTCTAGTTATGAAAATGGTAATCATGATATTCCTACACAGGCTTTAATAACTCTTGCTAAATACTACAATACAAGCGTTGATTACTTGTTAGGATTAACTGATGAGGTACTGCCTTATCCTATATCTAAGAATCACAAAAAGTAAAGTTTTCTTGTTGAGATTATTTATGTTAAGGGGGAGATGGGCTTATTGAGACACTTTATGCCTTTAATACAATCTCCCTATTTATACCTGCAAATCCTTGAGACTATAGCAAATTTTGTGTATTGTCAATAACCCTATTCTCAATAACCCCGTTAGAATGTGTAAAAGCTATTATTAAGCAACATCTATATACAACATAAAGAAAATGGATATAATCATTACTACTACATATTGTATATGTGTCAAGCGGATTTTGGGTTTTTACACATTCTGATGTCCCTGCGACACTTATTGTAAATAATTGCTCTTTTATACATTATGGCTTTTTTATCTATACTACTGTAGCACCTATAAATGATAATGCGAATATATGTTTGTGTGATAAGCAAAAAAGATAGAGTCTAAACTCTACCATTTGTCTTGATGGTAAAAAAAACCAGCTAGATAATACTTTAACGTTAAGAAACAATTAAGGATAAGGCTCAAGCCCTATCCTCATCAATCTTAATCTTCATATTCCATTACTTCAAACTGTGAAATTTTGTCAGCCACTATATAGTCTTTTCTGCTTTCAAATGGCCCAATATTGTAGTCCTTTTCTATTATGTAATAAGGATCATTCTGATCTTCAAACCAATCAATAAAATCCTCTACTTCATCTATTGATAAATCATATTCGTTTGTCTTTCCATTTTGCATTGTTATTTTTAATAGTGCCATATCTCCGCTACCCCCGCTACTACTTCCCTGTGGTGTTGCGTACGCTTCATTTGAATTAGGACTTTCTGCTCCATTAATAACAGCACTTACAACATAATAATATGTAGTACCATTTATAACATCTTCGTCTATATAACTTGTTTCTTTAAAATTATCATCTATATCTACTATTTTAGTTTCATATGGTCCACCTTTTGTTGTTGATCTTTTTATGATGTAACTATCTGCATCTTCTACTTCATCCCATGAAAGATCTACTTCCTCGTCTCCTGCTGCTGCTTTTAGATTTTCGGGAGCTGCTGATGGAATAAAAACTTCATTATATATTTCTATTTCATCTAATTCACCTTTAAAATAGCCTTGAAATTTATTAAAAACATATCTATCCAATCTCCCTACAGTTGTATTATATGAATAAGAAAAACGCTCTTCAATTTCAGGCGTTGTTGATTTATCAGAATTTGAGAAATCATCTATATATAGTTTTGCACTATTAGAGTCTGTTGTTCCATCCCACGAAAATAAAATATCATGCCATTGTCCATCATTTATTTTTTCTGAACTCATCAGGGAAAAATTATCATCCCCTCCAACTCCTTTGAAAAAGGAAAAACCCAAGTAACCATCATCAATGTATATACTATATCCTTTATCTTCTGAACCATGTTCTAGTGCTTCCACAATGTAGGCTGTTTCTTGTTGAGTTGTTCTAATTTTAAATCTTATACTTTTCTTGCCAGTAGAAATTACTGAATCATTAAATTGTATATAATCATCTGTCCCATCAAAGTTTCTACCCTTTCCATAGGGCGTATCAACTATCGTAGTTCCACTAGCTGTTCCATTATAATTACCTTTATAATCTTCTACTATATCCCCACTATCCTCATCAAAATACCAGGCAGAAACTAGATCATTTTCAGTAAGATTGCCAATTCCTATTGTTTTTGTTTCCTCTGCATAAGCTTGAATTTCCCTACTTGTAAACAAAAAAGATATCATTAACATAGCGACTATAAAATAAACTCCTAATTTTCTTAATTTCATCTTTTTTCCTCCTTTAGTAAATTTTAATATTTACATATATTCTACATACAAATTTTAGAAAAAAATAGTCTATTATTTCTTTTTTCGACATAATATACTAAAAGGTTACAGAACTTTCCTCTATTGGAAGCTAAATTTTTTCTCTCATACTATTTTAAAATCAATTTTTACCATCTAAAGAACCCTTGTTTTCTGTTACAGGATTGTTTAGTATTACAGCTAATATCAGACATTTAACCGTTTTTGTAAGATCCTCAATCTGTTTATGTGTCACTAACTCCGTTCCCGCGACACTTAGCGCAACACTTCGAGATGTGGACCGCTTTCACATTGAACTTAAAGAGATTCAAGAAGTCAATATTAAAAAAGATTATATCTATGTTGAAATGAAGGACCTTCTCAAGATAATGTATCTTGAAATAACTGAACATGGTGTAAGTGTATTGGATTAATAAAGTCTGCGCATATATAAGAATCTGTAGGAGGTGAGGGGTAGGGGTGGAAAAAGCACACTTGAAAGATGGAGAATTATTCACTATAGATAAGGACGGCATAGAAACTTGTTGGGGAATCCAAGAAAAAAATAAAAGAATTGAAGAACTAGAAAAAGAGAATAAGATACTCAGAACAGATCTCAAAACAATGGATAAGATAAGAAATAAGAGAAATCTAGAATTAGCTAAGACTATAGCGCTAAATCGTGAGTTAGCACAAGTGGCAAAAGATTATATCAACTACATGAAAGGTCAGCTATTTGCTTGCAGCTGTGATGTTCATGATTCCCTTATAGAGAAAATTGACGAAGCTAGAAGGTTGTTAGAAAAAGTTGAGGGGGATGAGTGGGATGAATTTAGAATTTAAAATTTACAAACTAAATAAAGATTCAAAAATGCTTGATATATTATGTAAGAATGACCAAAACAACGAATTTATAGTAGTTGGTGAAGAAGTGTTAGGAGAGAAGAAGCATTTAAAAGTCCATCAAATAGGAGATAAAGGAATTTGTTTTATAGCTGACTTTAAGCTAGATGAATTTACGGCTATTGTTGAGAAAGAAGAACTACAGACAACTTGTTATACCGTAACTTTTGATATTCCTAAAGAAGGATTAACATTAGACATTATAGAAAATGAGCAGAGATTAAATGCAATTAACTGAGGACTTAACGAAGTAAAACTAGAGAGTTTAATTTTTAAACAAAAATATAATGGATTTAAAGCAAACCATTATTGAAATAGTATAAACTACCTTACCTAAAAATAAATAAATCAAAGATGGCTTCAAATTAATTAGCATGAACTGAATAAAGATAGCAAGTGCTAAAGAGCCAAATAAATATATTAGAGCTAGTTTCTTATTCATATGAATGCACCACCAGATAGTTTTATCAAATCTTATTATACTATATTGGTAAAACATTGAAAAGAAATAAGCACAAAATTGACACGCAATCGCATGAAAACTTATCATAATAAAAACTTAGGATTTAAGTTTTTGAAAAATGGCTTTGCACCATCTAAAATATGAGATGTGACTATTTTCTCTATGAAGTGACCTGAAGCATAAAGCTTTACAGGAATGACAAATAAGCCTTTAGTATTTGTCACTAAGCCAACCTTCCCTCATGAGGTACAGCTTAGCTCTATTTAAGAGAACTTTAGAAAACAAAGAACTCTATAGTCAAAAGCAGATGGTGGTGGAACATCCCTTTGGAACAATAAAAAGAGGACTAGGCTTTACGTACTTTCTTACAAGAGGAAATGGAAAAATAAAGTTTTCTTGTTGAGATTATTCATGTTAAGGGGGAGATGGGGTTATTTAGATATTTTATGCCCTTAACGCAATCCCCCTATTTATACCTGCAACCCTCAAGACTATAGCAAATTTTGTGTATCGTCAATAACCCCGTCAGAATGTATAAGAACCCAAAATCCGATTGACACATATACAATATCTAGTATTAATGATTATATCCATTTTCTTTATGTTGTATATAGATGTTGGTTAATAATAGTTTTTATACATTCTGCCGTTCCACCGGCATTACTAAGTCACTACTTTTCGCAGTAATGCTGACTTACGTATATTAATTATCATTTTTCTCTTTAAGCTCAGCAAGGAATTTTTCATACCATTTTATAAGAAAATCGTAGTAGCCATTGCCTACTTTAAACACAGACATTTCAAAATAATCAGCTTTTTGAGATACTATATCCTTTGTACCTTCTAATTTATCTTTTAAACTTCTTAAATCACAAATATACTTCTCAATTAAATAAATGGCTTTTTCCTTAGCAATATGATTATAAAAGAAAATTTTTACCATTTGATCAAATTTGGTTAGTTGTGGATTTATTGGTATCTCAATCCAATTCAAGAACTCATTTTTACCTTCTGGTGTTACTGAATATATTTTTTTGTTTTTCCCATTTTCAACAATTTCTTCATAAGTAATATGTCCTTTTTGTTTCAACCTCTTTAGTGCTGGATATATACTTCCAAAACTAGCATCTACAAAATTCACAGTACTCAAACTCATTTTCTTCTTTATATCATATCCACTCATATCATGACTCATTAAAAAACCAAGTATAACAAATTGCAACATTTATCTCTCCTCTTTCTTTTCATTTAATAAGTTTGCAAAGTATATCTTAATATTTTCTGTT
>JANQLB010000040.1 GCA_028280805.1 Tissierellales bacterium | reverse complement strand
GGCTATCCTCCAGTTCAGTTTTTTTATATAGTTATCAATTAATTTTAAGGTAATTGTAAATCATTATAAATGCTTCTTCTTTAGTCAGCTTGTTTATAGGTTTGATAAAATATTCATCCTCTGGACTAATTATATTTAATATGTTTGCTATAGCTATATGACCTCGCAGTTCAGGAGATACTTCATGTGCATCTTTAAAGTCTAATAAATATATTTCCTGCATACTTGCTATCTTGTCGTATTTAAGACTTCTGATTATAAATTTAACTGCGTCTTCTTTAATTACATTTGATTCAGGGCTCTTTTCTTCTTTTTTAACTATCCCTTCTCTTAGAAGTCTTTCATAGAGATCTTCATCAAATTTACTATCGTCAGAGAAAGTTTCTCTGATATAAAAATCATTAGCTTTGGCTAACAGATATAAAAACTCTCTTTGATTAATTTTATTTGTAGGATAAAGTTTTTCTTCTGGTAATGCTATTCCATATTGTGCAAGAACTTCTATTTCAGATTTAGCATCACTGTTTTCTATATCAGTATACTTTACTATGATGTTTTCTTTATATGCTTCCCCTATATGATTAACTATATTTCCTGTTTTACTATCAATGTTTAATGGTTTATCATTTTTTATACTATATACCAGTTTGATTTCTCTATTATCTTTTTTTCTTTTTGGTTCAAACATAGTCATAGTTTCTCTATATTCGATTTTACTATAATACTCAATATATTTTAATTCTATACCAATTTCATTAAAAAATATTTCATTAGCTTCTTCTATAGAGATTACTCCTTCTGGAACTGGAAGTTCACCTTTAAACCATTCAAGGTTATAAGAAGTTACTTCACCTGTTACCGTATCTACTGTTAAGTTAAAGCCACTATTTGATACATAGGCATCATTTTCTTTCCTTATAAAATAAAAGCTACAACTTCTAGGTAATTCTTCACCTTCTAATGGAACTATGTCATATTGATTCCAATCTACATATTCAACTTGTTCATATTTTTCCGGTTGGTGTTTTTTAATAAATTCTTCTGCTAATTCTTGTGATTGTTCTTTATTATATTGCGGAGTTTTATCTTTATCTAGTTTAACAGTTTTGTAAAAGCTTTTAATTTGACCGGTCTTAGCATTTACTACTACACTAACTTGTCTTGGATTTTCTTTATCTTCTTTTCTAAAACCCATGCTCCATGTGGATTCATCTTTATTTCTCCAATCAAAATCAAAATTAATATAGTACATTTTAAATTCATCTTCCATATTTAATTTCTCTCTAATTAATTCCTCTACAAATTCTTTAGACAAAATATCTTTTATATTTTCAATAGATTTATACTCAGCAGGACTCAGTTCTCTATCTGTCTCGTAAATTTTATCATTATATATACCATAATACATGTCGCTTTTTAAAAATTCTCCAGTTTTAGCATCAATGTGGTTTTTGCCGGTTAAGTTTGTAAATACTAGATATGGAACAATTTTGTCATCTACATACTTAAATTTATAAACTAACTGTAATCCAATTTGATCCTTAAAAGCTTCTTGACCTTCTTCCAGCGTAATTATTCCATCTGTTGTTGGAAATTCTAAATCTTCTTCCCAATTTGTGGAAAATGCTGTAACATCTCCAGTCATGTTATCTATGTATATTTTCATGGTATTTGATGGAAATAAAACTCCGTTTTCTTGTCTAATATATATAAAATCATATTCTTTGTCATAAATCTTTAAAGGTCTATCATCAGGTTGGTATTTTGTTTTTTGTATGTAATCAGAGTCTAACTTTCTAATAAATTTATCAACTATTAGTTTTGCTTCAATACGGCTGATTTTTGCTAATTGTGGACTGTCAGGTCTATAGTAAGGTCTATAGGTAAAGTACCTGTAACTACTTATTCGCCCTTTGGAATTAACCGTTACAATTATTTCATTTAGTTTATTACTACTATCGCTCCATCTTAAATAAAATTCAGATTCCTCACCGTACTTGTTAACGTGATAATCAAATTCATCGTAATTATCTGTCTGGAAAACTTCCTTTGCTTTTAAGATTGCTTCTTCTAAGGCCTCATCATAATCTGCAAAGCTTACCGAAGGGACTGCTAAAGTTAAAACTAAAACTAGCGATAAAATTAACAATAAATACTTTTTCATACATCCTCCTCCTACTAATTTTATTAAATTGATAACAGGTTAATAAATAATTCTTATTAACTTACTCTACATTTATGACGTAGATATATAGAAAAATGTTCCATGATTAAGAGAAGTTTTTATTTTCTATCTGATAGTTCACAGTTCTAACATGACAACGGGACGTTTCAAGCGTCATTTAAAAAATAATGACTGAAACGTCTGAGACCATTGAAAAACGTTGCAAATAAATGTAAAAACAACACTTAAAGTGCTTAGAGCATATATCAAGAAAACGGGGTTGGCGACAACTCTGCAGCAGGGACAAGGTGACAGGTATATTGTCCTTGGTTGAAGGAGAGCAGTATCACAAACTATATCTAGAATAGTAAATAAAGTTTAATAGTGAGCCTGATCCCTTTCTTTTGCATATAAGAAAGCCTGCTCATTTGAGCAGACTTTGTCTACAGTCTGAACTACCCGCTAACCGGGTAGTTTTGATTATATATTATAGCCAAGAATTATGTCTTTAAATTTGAATTCCTAATGCTAAAGCTACATAACCTACTACTAATGCAACTGCAAGTCCAGATACAGTAATAATAATTGCATTTTTCTTGTTTTCTGCAAGTAATGGGAAAATCCCGTCTCCACTTGTTGCAATTGCTGCTGCAATTAATGCTGCTATTGGGAAGTTATCAATTGTAATAAATGCTACTGCTACTGCAATCATACCTCCACACCCTGGAGTTGCACCAATTAAAGCTGCTATTAATACAACAGCGAATGCTGATGATGTCATCCATGCATCAAATGTTTCTGCACCTATTAGTACATCAATTATGAAGTTAGCAACAAATAGTCCAATGAATACGTACATTACTACCATTGCAATATCAGATACTGAATGTAATAAAGTTGATTTTATATCTTTATTATCAGAACCGCAATATCGCTTATGATTGAATTTATATACTAAGTAGTAAATAATACTAATAATTGCAAATGATATTGCTACCCAAACTGTTATATCTTCAAGAGCTTCAATTCCTCCACCCCATAATGCCATAATAGATCCTGGTAATAAGAATGCACTAATTGCTAAGATAATGTAGAATCCAAACCTTTCAATAAAGTTGTGAGCTACAGTATTATCTTTTCCTGATTGATTTCTGTTTTCTTCTGTATCTTTTGAATCTAATGTAGCAGCAATTTCTGGCATTCCATCAGTTTTGATCTTATATCCAATTCCATCAGCTACATAACCAAGAATAATACCTACAATAAATCCTACTAAGTTAACTATTAAGAATGCTTTTAAGTTTGATGCTACATCAGCTTCATCAGAAGCACCTAATAATACAAATGATCCTTCTCCTAATGTAGTAATGAATGCAGCAAATAAACCTCCAAACGAAAGTTTTTTGTTTTTATACATTGAAGAAGCTACAATAGTTCCTCCACACCCGGGGATTACCCCCAATAAAGCACCAATTATAGGTTGTGCCCATTTAGGTCCAATTCGACCTTCACCTTTCATTTTTGCTCTTGAAGCAAAAGTGATTAGTGCTACACCAATGATTGAAATGGAAACATATCCACCAATAACACCTGCTGCTTCAAGATTCTCTAAAATAAATTCCCATAAGTTAAAATCCATAATTTACCTCCTTTTCATGTTTTTCATCTGCAATTTCTATTATACTAATAATGATTCTCATTTGCAAGTTGTTTTTATTTTTTTTAACAAGTTTATAATTTATAAACATTAAATAGAAGATCCAAAGGGAAATTAAACTGTGTGAGAATTTCTCAATATATCTTTTAGTTATGTCTAGTTTTGATAGATTATAAATAAAGCAGCATAAATAAAAGCATTATTCCAATTTATGAAACTAATGCTTTGTCTTTTACCAGATTGTTTCCTCTCAATCTTGACATTTCTTGTATTAATTTCTCTATACCAACAATATTAATAACTCTTTTGGAATTATAGGCAAGTAAAAATAGAACTGTCTCTGCTCTTACTGATGACATCCTTTTTGTTAAAAAGTATCCTGCATCCATGCTCCGTTCCTTTTCCTTAATATCTGATAATTTCTTTTGCATATTTTCATAATTCTCTTTACGTTTTTTTAGAATCTTTATTTTTTCTTTTATCTCTTTTGTTGTATATTTATGTGTTGATAATTCTGATTTATCATTATAATCTAAAATCTTAAGATAATATTTAATCTTCTCTTCTATGTATTTGAGCTGTCTTTTTATTTTTTTCTTACTAAAATTATTCCTTTGTTGTTTTGAATTCTCACACAATCTGACGTTTCAAGCGTCATCTGAAAAATGATGAGTGAAACGTCTGAGACCATTGAAAAACGCTGCAAATAAATGTAAAAACAATACTTAAAGTGCTTAGAGGATATATCAAGGGAACGGGATTGGCTACAACTCTGCAGCAGGAACAAGGTGACAGGTACATTATACTTGGTTGAAGGAGAGCAGTATCACAAACTATATCTAGAATAGTAAATAAAGTTTAATAGTGAGCCTGACCCCTTTCTTATAATAAAAAAACTGAACTTTAAGGGGGCTATCCTTCAGTTCAGCTTTTTTGTATAGTTATCAATTAATGTTAAGGTAATTGTAAATCATTATAAATGTTTCTTCTTTAGTCAGCTTGTTTATAGCTTTGATAAAATATTCATCATCTGGACTAATTATATTTAATCCGTTTGCTATAGCTATATGACCTTGCAGTTC
>JANQLB010000028.1 GCA_028280805.1 Tissierellales bacterium | reverse complement strand
TATAGAATGCTTGATCAGTTGAAATGTAAATGAGTATGATGTACTTACTGCCATTTTTACTAATGAATATGTTTTCAATCTTTAAGGCTTCAGGCATATTGGTGATAATTATTTCTTCAAATGCTTTTCGTTTTGAATTATCTTGTAATACTCCTCCCGCAAGTTCAATCAAAGATTCTCTAATGATAGTCACAGGTTCTTTAATTAACATTGAAGATAAAATTAAAACAAAAAAAGAATCTGCTAAATAAGGAATAAAGCTACTACTATCACCACCGCCACCACTCGATAGGAAGAATACCCCTAGACCGATGCCTAACGAAAGAGTACCATCAACGAAAGTGGCTTTCTGTTCAGTCTTTAAGATAATACTCGTATTTCCTATTTTACGATTTTGCTGAAAATAAAATATAGAAACAATGTAGCAGATAGCAGCACAAGCTAATGCATAATAAAGTATCGGTTCTGGGATAAGCATTGGTATATCATCTGATGATCCAGTAAAATACATGAAAATCCGGATAACAGCTGTCGAAACAGACATTATCAAAACACCAAGAATCGTAAGACCTTTGATAAACCCATAAAGTGGCTCATAAGAGAATCTACCTAGTGGAAAAGTCTTAGTTTTGATTGTCCTAACTGATACAATTTTTATGGCTGCCAGTATACCAAGAAACATAATAAAGCTATAATTACCATCCAAAAGAACTACTTCAGAATTTGAATAATAAAATGTCAACCAGGCAATTACTGCCATAAAGAGATTGGCAGCAGCCCCTATTAGTAAAGCACGGTTTTCTTTTTTTCTCTGCATGAATGATTCCTCCTATTTAAATGTCTTATTCAAACTAATATGCATGATGATATAATTGCTTATAAAACCTTTTTTCTTCTATGCTTATCAATCCACTTTCCTACAAAGGGTCTCGCAAATATACTAAAAAGCGAAAGTACAGAAAATAGGCTTCTTAAAGTAATTTCAATTTATACATATACTACGTCTGTCTTGATTTAAGTATAGTACAAAGATGGCAGTTTGTCACCTCACTAAAGTAACTAATTATGTGAAATTTTTATGCTTTAAATTCATATTTTTAGGTATTTTCTTAGCTTTAAGATGTTACCTAAATCCGAAAATTCAGTATCGAAAACCGATTTAGAGCATTCTATGACTTTAGTCACTATTACTTTAAAGAGCCAAGGGGACGGCATACCAATGTCATAAAGCTATAGTGGAAAAATGAGTTTTAAAGATGCTATATACTTTATTCTTAGGAAGAATACTAAAACTATGCAAATAGAGTTGGATGATTTCTTTAGGGAACAGAAGGAAAGTGATATATCAATGACTAAACAAGACTTTTCTCAACTTAGAAATAAAATAAATCCAGATGCAGATGCATCTTACTATTGCTAAGAGGGAGAACCCAGATTTATCAATAGGAAGGTTGCGTGCTCAGGGTCAATTGACTGAACTAAGGGCTGCAGATTTACGTTTTTCCTTTGATTGATAATAAAAAAGCTGAACTTTAAGGAAGCTATCCTTCAGTTCAGCTTTTTTATATAGTTATCAATTAATGTTAAGGTAATTGTAAATCATTATAAATGCTTCTTCTTTAGTCAGGTTGTTTATAGCTTTGATAAAATAT
>JANQLB010000013.1 GCA_028280805.1 Tissierellales bacterium | reverse complement strand
TACAGTCTAATGAAATGCTTAGAACGTTATTTAGATGGAAAAAACTAAAAAAACCGGTACAAATAATATTAAAACATCACGAAGTAGAAATCATTGAATGTGACTTATCTCATGAAGATGTGGATATGAGAGAAGAATTATTAAGTGAAATAAAAATAAATGATAGAAAAAACAAGTTTAATCTAGAAGAAGTACCTTTTAGAATCTATCTTTGTAAACTGGATAATGAAAAATATGAAATGATAATTAGCAATCATCATATATTATATGATGGATGGAGTACCGGAATAATACTTAAAGAGTTTTTTGAAGTCTATAATATTTTAATAGAAGGAAAAACTTACAAAAGCCCTGTGAAAAATAAGCTGAAAGAATTTATAAGGCTGCTTCATAAACAGGATACAAAGGAAAAAAGAGAATTTTGGAAAAAATATATGGAGGATTTGGAATCAAGTACTATAATATCTAGAAAAGCAGAAATAAATGAGAAGTCATCAGAAGTAGGCAATATAAGCTTTAAAATGTCTGATGGTCTTGTTAGAAAAGTAGATAACTTTATTAGGGAGAAAAGAATAACATTAGCTTCTTTATTATACAGTACATGGGGAATATTACTTCAGAGATATACAAATACAGATGATGTAGTATTTGGAATTACGGTATCAGGAAGAAATTTAAAACTTTCCGGTATAGAAAATATGGTAGGTTTATTTATTAATACACTACCTTTAAGAGTCACATCAAAGGGAAGGACTAAAATTATTGATTTATTAAATCATGTTAATAAAACTGTTCAAGAAATTCAAGAATATGAAAATACTTCTTTAGTGGAGATTAAAGAATTTTGTGAAACAAATATCAGTAAAGATTTATTTAACTCATTATTTGTAATAGAGAATTATCCGTTAAATAATATCTTAAATGATAATAATTGTGATTTTAGTATTAAATCATATTCAATTACTGAAGAAACAAACTATGACCTTACGGTAGGTATAGAAGTTTTTAATGGAATAAAGATTACCTTTACTTATAACAGAGATTTATTCTCTGATAATGATGTTTTAAAAATAAATGAACATTTAGAAAACATACTAAAAAGTATTATTACATATTTAGATAAAAACACAGATGAAATTGAAATGCTTACAGAAGAAGAAAAACATCAACTACTAGTAGAATTCAATGATACAGAAACAGATTATCCAAAGGATAAAACTATTCATCAATTATTTGAAGAACAAGTAGAAAAGATACCGAGTAATACAGCAGTAATATATAAAGGTAAAAGTCTCACATACAAAGAATTAAACGAAAAATCTAATAGTCTGGCGAGAATATTAAGAGATAAAGGTGTTAAACCGGATACTATAGTAGGGATAATGGTAGAAAGATCTTTTGAAATGATAATAGGAATGCTTGGAATATTAAAATCAGGAGGATTATATTTACCGATTGATTTAGAATATCCAGAAGATAGAATTAAATATATGTTAGAAGATTGTAATGTTAGTATATTGTTAATTCATTCTAAAGATTTACATAAAGTAGATTTTGATAAAGAAATAATTTGTCTGGATGATAAAACAGTTTATTCAAAAGATGTAAGTAATTTAGAAAATGTAAGTAAATCAAATGACTTAGTTTATATAATGTACACATCCGGTTCTACAGGTAATCCTAAAGGAATTATGATAGAAAATCACTCAGTTATTAATTATACAAACTTTTGTAAAGAGTATTATTTAAATAATCAAAAAGCAGATTTTCCTTTATTCACTTCAATATCATTTGATTTAACTGTCACATCTATATATACACCATTACTTTCAGGCAGTACAATACGCATATATTCAGATAGTGAA
>JANQLB010000003.1 GCA_028280805.1 Tissierellales bacterium | reverse complement strand
ATATGAAAAACTAGATGACGATGGCTATATAGATTGGGATAATCCTAAGTGGAGTATGTTAAAGGAAGATATTGAGGTGTTAAACCAAAACACTCAATCTTATCAAGTTTATACAACAAAGAATATGTTAACTATCCCAATCTTTCAAGAAAGTATGAAACAGTACTATTTAAAAGAAGGACGTTTGATTAATAGGACTGATGATATAAATAAAAACTATGTATGTGTCATTAATGAGGATTTAGCTAGACTTCGAGATATCAGTATTGGAGATAAACTTGAAATACAAATGCGAAACACTGAAAAAGGACATACATATCTATCATCAAGTAAAGATCGAAAAGATTGGAAAACTTATAAAATAAGCGGGCCTAAAACCTTTGAAGTAGTAGGAATTACTGGGTTTAAGGAGGCTCATCGTAGTAAGACTAAAGGAAGACAGATATATATTCCAGACAGCACATTACCAAGGGAATTTGGGATATATTATAATCAAGGTCTAAGTGAGCCTGATATAGGTTCATATAATTATAGTTTTACATTAAGAAACAGTGAACAACAGAAAGCTTTCATAAAAAAATATGAAGAGCCATTAAGAGAGTTAGGTTATAATTTATATTTTATCGAAAATAATGGAGAAGGATTTTGGAATTCAGCAAAACCTATAAAGCATTCCTCATTAATTAACTTCATTCTATTTACAGTTCTTTTATTATTGACACAGATATTTGTAGTACATATATATGCAGGTGGACATAAATTAAACTATGCAATAGAACGTACTTTAGGGATTCCAAAGAAAGTGAGCGGACTTCACTTAGCATTACCTCTTATCCTTTATGGAGGCATAGTTTCCATCATAGGAGGGTTTTTAGGGTATAGTAATGCTATAGATAAATCAGGTAAATTATTGGCAGATTTAACTGAAATCTCTGAGAATACCATAAACTCAACATTAGATGTAAGGTACTTCTTACTATTTATCCTTGGATTGATGATTCTTTTTACAACTATACTCTTTATAAAAATCAATCAGTTTAAAAAATCATCTATTATAGATCTAATCAATAGTCATGGTACAAAGATTAAGAAAAAGAAACAGATGCAAAAATGTATAGAAGAAGTAGATAATACAGAGTTTGACATTAAATCTCTAATGGAATTGGATTATAATAGTGAAAACTTATCAATACATGGCAACAAAGATACATTAAGAAGATATTCAATAAAGCATTCTTTACGTTCAATAGTTTCTTCCATGCTACTTTTAATACTAGCTGGAATATTTGTTTTTTCTTTGTTATGGATAAATTATTTAACAATAAGGAACAACTACTTAATTGATACAGCTTATAATGAAATTACAGTAACCGGAAATATAATAACGAATAAAGATTTAACAATTACGGGTACAAAAAGAGGACCAATTTCAGGAACTCATATTGATAATTTACTGAAAACAGAATTGTTAAAAGATTATACATCAGTAGCACATATGTGGTACTCAGATATGTATATAAACAGAGATGGAATAGAAAGAAAGTACGAGATGAAAGAAGAAGATAAAAAACAATACCATATACCAACCGCTTCTTTTGAAGTCATTGCTAGTAATAAACCATACAATAGTAACGATAATGTACAACTTGAAAATTTATACTTAATGGAGGGATATACTTTAGAAGATTTTAATAAAGAATATAAGGCAGATTATACTGATAATTCTAATCCGATTATTGTGGATGATAAAGGAAGTAAAGTAATACCTATATTGGTATCTGAAAAGGCTATGAAAGATTATGAATTAGAATTAGATGATAGAATTTTATTATTAGAAGAAGAGTCTAGAAAAGTACTAAAGGTTTATGGTACCATAGTAGGAACCTTCACTAATATTGAAACGATAGAATTTCATGAATGGCTTGAACAATATACTACAATTTCAAAGGAGGAACCTTCCTATTTTATTTATCCACTTAGTGTACTACAGGCAATTGAAAGAACGGGTGTTTATTATAATTTATTAGAGCTTGAATTCAAACCTGAAAAAAATAGAGAA
>JANQLB010000085.1 GCA_028280805.1 Tissierellales bacterium | reverse complement strand
TAAAAATGTTTTTACACCGTTTCCCTAATCCTTTCGGAAAAGACTCTCCTGCTACCATCACATATTTTAACTTGTTCATACTTTTAATATCTTTTTTATCTATTATATTAATAAAAGTATTTAATGTAGATGGTGCAAAATTAATGTGAGTAACATTACTTTTTATTATTGCTTCATAAATTGCTCTTTGGTCTCTTTCTTTATCCTTTTCTAACATTACAAGTTTTCCTTCTCCGATAAACCATCCAAACAATTCAGTTACTGAAACATCGAAGGTATATGCCGTTTTTAATAAATATGCATCATTTTCTTTAAGTGGATATTTATCCTCTAAAGTTAATAATGTATTTAGTGCAGATTTATGCTCTATCATTACACCCTTTGGATTACCTGTTGACCCTGAGGTATATATTACATATGCTAAATCATTTGATTTATTTATATTTTCTATATTTGTTTTATCTTCTATATATACTTCTTCGTCTTCTAAATTTATTATATGTCCTTTAAAACTAACGCTTTTTAGTAATTGTGAATTAGTTAATAATATATTAGTTTCGCTGTCTTTTAACATATATTTGATTCTCTCTTTTGGATAATCAGTATCTATCGGTAAATATGCTCCTCCTGCCTTTAGTATCCCTAGTATTCCTACGATCATTTCTAAAGACCTTTCTACTATTATTCCTACTATAGTATTCGGTTTAATACCTCTTCTTCTTAATACTCTCGCCAAACTATTAGCTTTTTCATTTAGTTCTTTGTATGTAAGACTTTCATCTTCATATACTACTGCTGTATTATACGGTATCTTTGAAACTTGTTCTTCAAATAATTCATGAATAGTTTTATCCTTTGGATAATCTGACTCAGTATCATTAAACTCTACTAATAATTGATGCTTCTCTTTTTCTGATAAAATATCAATGTCCTTTATTCTAATATCTATATCTTTTGATATTTCTTCTAATATATTTGTCAAATGGTTAGCTAGTCTTTCAATGGTGTTTTCTTTATAGAGATTTGTTGCATAGTTAATGTTTAAAGATATCTCTCCATCTATCTCTATTGCTGTAAATGTTATGTCAAATTTCGCAGTCTCTTTTTTAAGATCATAAGTTGATACTTCTAAATCCAATTTCTTTTCACTGAACTCTGTATTTTGAAGAACAAACATTATATCAAATAATGGATTCCTACTTATATTCCTTTTAATAGGAAGCTTGTCTACTAATTCTTCAAACTGTATATCTTGATTGTCATACGCTCTTAGAGAGTTTTCCTTCACTTCTTTTAAAAATTCTCTAAATCCTTTATCAGAGCTTGGATAGTTTCTCATTGCAAGGGTGTTTACAAACATTCCGACTATATTTTTTAAATCACTATGATGTCTTCCTGCTATTGGTGATCCTATTACTATGTCTTCTTGTCCTGTATATTTCCAAAGTAATATATTTACTGCTGATAACAGCACCATATACAGGGTTGATCCCGTTTCCTTAGCTGTTTTATTTAGTTTTTTAGTTAGTTCTTTATTAATTACAAAATTCTTTGAATCTCCCTTATGATTTTGTACAGCAGGTCTTTGATAATCTGTCTGCACATTAAGTACCGGTATTTCTCCTTTAAATCTTTCTAACCAATACTTTTCTTGACTCTCTATCTTTCCTGATTCAAATAACTCATTCTGCCATACTGCATAGTCTTTATACTGAATTTGTAATAGTTCCAGTTCCTCTCCCGTATAAAGCTTTGTAAACTCTTCTATCACTAGTCCCATTGATATTCCATCTGATATGATATGATGCATATCAGTCATTAAAATATGTTCATCTTTTCTTATCTTTAATAAACCTACCCTTACTATGGGTGCTTTACTTAAATCAAAAGGTCTTATGAAAGCTTTTACTATATCTTGTACTTCTTTTTTATTTATTTCTTTATACTCTACTTTAAATTCTACTTCTGATACTTCTTTTACTATCTGTACTAACTCACCTTCCACTGTAGTAAATAAAGTCCTTAATGATTCATGTCTGTTTATCAGTTTTTTAAAAGTACTTTCTATTTTTATTTTATCTAACTTACCTTTTAACTTTAATACATTAGGCATATTATATGTTGTTGAATCCTTATCCATCTGATTAATAATATACATTCTCTTTTGTGCTGAGGAAACTTTATAATACTCTCTTTTTTCTACAGGCTTAATTCCATCATAGATACTCTTTTCTGATACTCCGATTACTTCTGATATTTTTTCTATGGTAGGTAATTT
>JANQLB010000074.1 GCA_028280805.1 Tissierellales bacterium | reverse complement strand
ATTTCCGAATATTTCCTTAGACTCTCCACTTTCAATTATTTTTCCATCAGCCATGAATATAACCTTATCTGCTACATCCCTAGCAAAGCTCATTTCATGGGTTACTATTATCATTGTCATACGTTTTTCTGCCAATTTTTTAATAAGGTCAAGAACCTCACCAACTAATTCCGGATCAAGTGCAGAAGTAGGTTCATCAAATAGAATTACCTTTGGATTTAAAGCCATTGCCCTGCCTATTGCAACTCTTTGCTTTTGACCACCTGATAATGTAGATGGATATGCATTATATTTATCTTCTAACCCAACCTGTTTAAGTACCTCCATAGCAATTGTTCTAGCTCTCTTCTTATCCATTTTTTTTACTACAATAAGAGCCTCTTTTATATTTTCTAATACAGTTTTATTTACAAACAAGTTGAAATTTTGAAAGACCATTGCAGTAAATCTTCTCATTTGCAATATATCATTAGTATGAACATTTTTTACATCTATTTTAAAATCACCAATCTCAATTTCTCCTTCATCTGCTCTTTCTAAAAAATTAATACATCGTAATAATGTTGATTTTCCAGTTCCTGAAGGACCTATTACTGCAACTACTTCTCCTCTATGTATTTCCATATCTATCCCTTTTAAAACCTCTAAATCCCCAAATTTTTTATGTATATTTTTCAGCTTTATCATAATATCACCTTTACCCTTGCTTAAACCTTAGTTCTAATTTTCTTTGCATATATCCCAATATGCTGGTTATCATCCAATATATGAGAAGTATATTAACATATGCCTCTAGATATTTATAGCTAGAAGCTGCTTCTAATTGAGCTGAGGCTGTTATTTCCATAACTCCTATGGTAAATGCCAAAGAAGAGTTCTTAACTAAATTCACAAGGCTATTAGATAAGGCTGGAATAGCTATTTTAAATGCTTGAGGTAAAATAATCCTTGTCATAGCTTGAAAATATGTCATACCTACAGATAGTGCAGCTTCCATTTGACCTTTATCAATAGCTGATATTGCACCTCTTATGGCTTCAGACATATATGCCGCTGAATTAAGACTCATTACAATCAATGCTGCTGTAAATGATGATAAAGCTGCAATATTTGGAAACACTTGTACTAAACCAAAATACACTAAAAAAAGTTGTGCCAATAATGGAGTCCCCCTAAAAAAAGATACATAAACCTTTAGAAATCTGTATATAACAGGGACTTTTGCATCTATTATTAAAGAAATTATGAAGGCAAGTGTAAGTCCGAATATCATGGCTAACAAAGACAAGGCTAGTGTTATCTTTACATATTTCATCATTATTGGTAATAGATGCAGTGCAAACTCTACATCAAAATAAAACAAAACATCACCACCACAGATTTCTATTCTTTAGGCTTTTTAGTCGTATCTATTTCAAACCACTTTTTAGATATTTTCTCTAAAGTTCCATCTTTGTGCATCTCTTTAATTGTTGCTGCTATCTCATCTACTAATTCCTTCTTTTCATCTTTTTTTATAAAAGGGTATGCATTAACTTCATAGAAAGGTCTAGAACCTATCATTCTTAGGTCAATATTCGCCTGTTTTATAGTTGATAATGTCTTTATTTCACCTTGCCAGCTTGCATCTATTCTTCCTATTTCAACTTCTTTCTCAATAGGAGCTCCATCATATGTTATAATGTCTATATTTAATGCTTCTTTTTCATTAAGCTCTCTAAGAGTTCTCTCACCATTTCCTCCAAGCCAACATCCAACTTTTTTACCCTCTAAATCTTTCAAATTTTGAAATTCACTATCTTTTTTTACTGCAAAATCATAATAACTATATGCATATGGTTCTGTGAAATAATATTTCTCTAATCTTTCATCAGTTATTGACATCTGATGTGCTATAGTATCTATCTTTCCAGCATCTAACATACCAACTAAACCACTGAATTTAGCAAGTTTAAATTCTAATTTATATCCATTTCTCTTAGCTATTTCATTCCATACCTCTATTTCAAAACCTTGTACCACATCATCTTTTTTAAATGCCCATGGGTAATATGAGGCTGAAGTTCCAACAATAAGTGTTTTTGTTTCTGTAGAATTTGCTTTAACTGCCTTCTCTGGTTTCGATTGACCTTGACATCCACTAAGTATAGTTGTTACTGATAAGACTACTACTAAAATAAATAATACATTTTTCTTAAATTTCATTGTTTATCCCCCTTAATTATTTAAATTATCTAATATAGCATTTTTAAATTTACTTAATCCTTCCTCAAGTATAGGTCTAGGACAAGCAAAATTTAGACGTACAAATCCTTTTCCTTCGTGACCATATGAATGGCCTAAATTCAAAACAATCTTTGCTTTGTCAAAAACTAATTGTTGTAGCTGCACCTCCGTTAAATTTAGATTGTTTAAATCCAGCCAAACTAAAAAAGTGCCTTCTGGTCTAACAAAACGTATACTAGGAATATTTGTATTGATAAATTCCTCTATAAAATCTATATTATTTTCTAGATAAACTATTAAATCATCCAGCCATTTTTCTCCATTTTCATAAGCTGCCATAAGTGCTATCAATCCAAAGATATTTGGTTTAATAATCCCTTCATCCTCTAAAGATCTTTTATATCGTTTCCTAATAGTTTCATTTGGAATAATTGTATTAGATATTTGTAATCCTGCAATATTAAAAGATTTATGAGGAGAAGTACATATTATAGATCTTTCCCTGATCTTATCACTTATTTTATGAATCATGGTATGCTTAGAATTCCTATAAATTATGTCACTATGTATTTCATCAGACACCAATATTATATTGTATTTTATACAGATTTGGCTTAATCTTAATAGTTCCTTCTTCGTCCATACTCTTCCAACTGGATTATGAGGACTACATAAAATCATTAATTTGGTATCTGCATCTATTTTTTCTTCTAGATTTTCATAGTCCATAACATATTTTTTCCCATCAAACTTTAATGGGTTATATATGATTGCACGGCCATTTTTCTTTATAGAACTATGAAATGGTGGATAAACAGGTGTTTGTATTATTATCTTTTCATTTGGTTTAGTAAATGTTCTAATAATCCTATTTAGAGTAGCTCCAACAGTATCACCCATTACTATCCATTCTTTATTTATATCTACCGAGTGTCGCTTTTTAAACCAATCCTGTACTATTCTATAATAATCTTCATAATATCCCCCTACATACCCGAAAACTCCATGATTTGCTTTATCAATAATCGCTTCAACAATTGATGGTGCAACC
>JANQLB010000041.1 GCA_028280805.1 Tissierellales bacterium | reverse complement strand
CGGAAATTCCAGATAGTTCATTACTTAATATTTACATCATATGAGGTTTTAATATTTCTATAAGTTCATAAACCTTAGTAGCAGGTGCCATCTTTGAAGGCGGCTGACCTTCGTTTTCTTTACATAATCTTTTAGCATTGTTTATAGCATTTTCAAGATTTCCATATTTCATTAATATCTCAAATATGTCCTCATTGTTTTTCTCATATTTATCAAGTTTATAGCCTTTAAATATCTCACTTAATTTTTCAAAATACTCTGTTCTATGGATATCAGAATTATAATAGTTAAAGTGCAGTAGAAACCAAATTTCTATACATTGATTTGACCAAGCTACATGCCATTTTGTAGTGGCTTTTTCACTTTCATTCATTGCATTAACTGAATTAGCAGTATTGTCAAAATCATCATATGGAAAGTCGTCTTGATCATATATTAACCATACGTGGTCATAATCTCTATTTTTCTTCTTTTCCTGTTCAATTATGGTTTTTGCATAGTCAAGTAGAGATAAACAGCTCCTACCCGCTCCTTTAACTTTTAAGGTTGGATGACTTGTAACATTAATTCTTTCATTAATTCGCTTGTCATACTTTTTTTCAATTCTTTTTTTAATACCTTCAAAATAATAAGGCTCTGTCTTTTTCCTTCACATATTATTAAATATCTCTCTGGTTGTGCAAGCCTTGAACCTTCTTTCCTCTTTTTCTTTTTCATCCTTCGTTTTAATTCATCTCTTTTGAGGGGTTTCTTACTCATCTAATAAGACCTCCCAATTAATAATACTTTGGAAGTATGGGTCAGCACCGTATCTGCCTTCTAAATACTGCTTATCAAATCTTGCATTTTTTCTAATTAACTCTCCTTTTTCATCTCGTAACTCTATTAATGAGTATAGTTCCGAAGCATCATTCTTATTTTTGGCTGTAAACCATATTTCGTCACGTCTAAATAGGTCATTTTTCATAGTAGTTAAGTCATGTGATGTGAATATTAATTGTGCTCCAGATTTGTTTATTTCAGGAGTTTTGAACAGTTTAATAATATATTTTAGTAGTTTTGGGTGTAATTTTGCATCTAACTCATCAATAATCATTAGTTTGCCATTCATAATAGCATCTAATACTTTAGGTAGCAAGCTTATTACTTTAATCGTCCCACTAGATTCGTCAAAAAAGCTTAATGGATATTTTTTATCTTCACGATTACGTATTGTAATTATATCTTCAATTTTACCTTTGTCATCTTTTTTAATCTTAATATCGTTTATGTCTATATCCATTTCGTTTAAAGCTGCTATTACAAGTTCTTTACCTTCTTTTTCTTTAGGGAAGAAAATGTGTCTTTCTTCAATAGACATTCCATAATGACTGTATTCACATTTGCTAAACCACTCAATTATTTCGTTTATTATTGGTATATTGTAATTTATTTTTAGAAAGGATAAATATGGCATCTTTGAAGATATTTCAGTTTTAGATACAGATTTAAGCAAACTTCCATTTTTTATTTCATTTTCACCTCTAAAGAATATTTCCATT
>JANQLB010000017.1 GCA_028280805.1 Tissierellales bacterium | reverse complement strand
ATATTTATATCTCTTATCTCTATATCTCTTAGTACTGTACCGTTATCTACAACTTCTCCTATTAATCCTCCTACATATCTTTCACCTGTTATATTTACTCTATCTATTACTAAATTCTTTATTGTTGCATCATTAACTTTACTAAATAATCCTACATCATTTGTTGTTGGCTTATTTATTGTTAAGTTGCTTATTACATGTCCATTTCCATCTAAGCTTCCTGTAAATGCAATACTAGATCCTATTGGTGACCATTCTTCATTACCTAAATCTATGTCATTAATTAACACGTAGTGTGCTTCTAGATTATTGTTTATAGCAATCAGATCTTCTTTAGTTAAAATTCTGAATGGATCATCAATTGTTCCAGTTCCTTTATTAAATTGTGATGTTGAACCTGTTCTGTATGCACTCCACTCGCTCACAGTCACACTATTCTTAGCTCTTACTCTGTAGCTATGATTGGATAGCGGTAATAAATTCTCGTGAGTATAGGTTGTGCTTTGACCGACATTTATGATTTCTCCATCTACTTCGATTTCATATTCTTCAGCCTCTGGAACCTCATTCCAGTTTATAGTTATTGATATATCTGTACTACTTGTAGATGTAATCTCTGGAACTAATAGTATATATTCTTCAGTTGATTGTGTAATTAATACACTCCATCCTCCAGTTACTGTATCATTCTTTGATCTTACTCTATAGGTATGTTCTGTTCCAGGCTGTAAACCTGTATGTTCATATATTGTGCTATCTCCAACATCTATTAGTACTCCATCCACTTCTATATCATAGCTAGTTGCTCCATATACACTTTCCCAAACTGTTGTTATTGTATCTGTAGTAGCAATAGTAGTTATGGTTTGTGGTACTCCCAATGTAACGTTTATTGTCCTAATTACCTCATCTGCTATATTTCCACTACTATCTATTACGTTGTATTTTATATAATATGTTCCAGTTGTAAATGTGTCTATGTTTCCAGTAATTTCTATGCTATCGGTTATATCTCCATCATAATTATCTATAGCTATTGCTCCTAGCTCATTATATATGTCTCCAATATTTAAATTTAAACTGCTGCTTCCGTTGATTGTTATTACAGGCTTAGTTGTGTCAACAACATATACCGCACGTGTTACAGTTGTTGAATTGTTCTCATTATCTTTTGCTTGATAACTTACAATATAATCTCCTAAGTTTGATGTGTTTACATATCCACTTATAAATATTCTGTTTGTAATATCTCCATTGATATCATCTATTGCTGTTGCTCCTTGTTCTATATAAGGTAAGCCTACTTCTATTTGTATTTCCGGATCACCGTTTAGTGTTATTATTGGAGCAGTTATATCAGTGGTATTTTCTGTTACTGAATCACTCCATAATCCTGTTTCAGTATCATTTTTTGCTCTTACTCTATAGGTATGAACTGAACTAGATTCTAAACCTATATGCTCATAAACTGTATTTTCATTATTATCTACAACTGTTCCATCTATTTCTATATCATATCCAGTTGCACCAATAACTGGATTCCATGATATACTTATACGATCTAAAGTAGGCAAAGCTGTTATATTATCAGGTATTCCTAATTTTACAGCGACAGTTCTTACAATTTCATCAGCAATATTTCCACTGCTATCTGTTACATTGTAAGCTAAGTAATATGTGCCTGCTGTTGATGTGTTTATTGTTCCTGTAATTTCTATATTGCTAGTTAAATCTCCATCATAATTATCACTGGCTGTTGCTCCTTCTTCTGTATAGGTATCTCCTATGTTAAGATGGATTGTATCGCTACCATTTAGAGTGATTATTGGTTTTGTAGTATCTACAACATGTATTATTCTAATTTGTGTTGATTTGTTACCTACACTATCACTTACTTCATAAGTTATTATATAATCTCCTAAAATTATTGTATCTACAGATCCGGATATTATTATGTCATTACTTATGTCTCCATCTACATCATCGATTGCTGTTGCTCCTTGTTCTAAATAATCTACCCCAACTTCTAATGTAATTTCTGAATCACCATTTAATGTTATGACAGGTGATGTTGTATCTATTTTATCTGGAGGTCCTATTTTTTCAATTCCTGTGATAATTATAAAGTCATTATCTCCGTTGTTTCCTTCTAGGTTTCCATCGTTTGAGCTTGAGAATCCTACTGCAGCATATTTGTTATCGTAAGTTCTAAGTATTGAATTTAGTCGTTCTGTTTTACTTCCACCAAAATTCTTCACCCATTGTTTTGTCCCATTATTGTCAAATCTTGCTATGACGAAATCCATACTACCGTTATTTCCTTCTAAATCTCCATCATCAGATCCTGAGTATCCTGCAGCAAGATATCCATTGTTTTCTGCTTCTATAACAGAGTTAAAAGCATCTATGCCTGTTCCGCCGTAATTTCTAATCCATATTTTATTTCCATCATTATCAAACTTACCTATTATAAAATCTACACTTCCTTTGTTGCCACTTAAGTCATTATCATCTGAGTTAGAATTCCCTACAACGAAAAAATCACCATTTTCTGTCTCTTGAACTGCTTTTAATGTGTCAACTTTGTTTCCTCCGTAACTCTTAATCCATATTTTATTTCCATTTGTATCAAATCTAGCAATAACAAAGTCAGCATAGCCATTATTTCTATTCAAATCACCATTACTAGAAAGTGAATGTCCAACTGCAACGTAACCTCCATCACTTACTTGCTTAATATCATTAAAACAATCAAAGTCTTGCCCTCCGTAAACCTTAATCCATTCTTTATTACCGTTAATGTCAAATTTAGCTATTATAAAATCTCCATTTCCTGCATTATTGCTAATATCTCCGTCATTAGACTTTGAGTATCCGGAAGCAATATAACCTCCATCTGTTGTTAGTGCTACTGATGTTAAGTAATCGTTCGAACTTCCACCATAATTCTTAATCCATTGTTTATTGCCTTCACTATCAAATTTAGCAATAATAAAGTCTTCATATCCGTTGTTTCCTAATAAATCAATATCGTTTGAATTAGAATTACCTACTGCTACATATCCTCCATCACTAGTTTGTTTTACTGAAAGTAGTTTATCGTAACTTCTTCCTCCATAGCTTTTCATCCATATTTTGTTACCACTATTATCAAATTTGGCTATGGCAAAGTCACTATTACCCATATTTTCTGATAAATCATAATCACTAGACTTAGAATGACCTACAGCGATGTAACCATCATCTGCTGTATAATCAACTGAATAGAATAAATCATCAGAAGATCCACCATAATTCTTTATAGTTGGGCTTAAAGCATAAACATTTACAGTTCTAATTACTTCATCAGCTGTATTTCCACTACTGTCCACAACATTATATCTTATCTCATATGCTCCAATTGTGGCTGTATCTACTTCTCCAGTTATAGTTATATTTGCTGTTATGTCTCCATCATAGTTATCACTGGCTGTTGTTCCTTCTTCCGTGTACGTGTCTCCAATATATATGTTTATTATATTACTACCATTTATTGTGATTACTGGTTTTGTTGTATCTACTACATAAACAGCTCTACTAACAGTAGCTTCGTTCCCAGCAGCATCACTTACCAGGTAATTCACTTGATAGTTCCCTAAAACAGAATTATCTACATCTCCTGTTGTTATAATATCTGCAGTAATATCGCCATCTATATCATCAATAGCTGTTGCTCCTTGTTCAATGTACTGGGAAAATACTTCCAAAGTAATTTCCGGATTACCATTTAATGTTATTGTCGGTGGAGTTGTATCTGATTCTAATGAATCTACTACATTCACCGTTCTAACTATCTCATCTGCTATATTCCCACTACTATCTGTTACATTGTATCTTACCTCATAAGTTCCTTCTACTGCTGTATCTACTGTTCCTGTTATATCTATATTACCTGTTATATCTCCATCATAGTTATCAGTGGCAGTAGCTCCTGCTTCTGTGTATGTGTCTCCTAAAAGTATATTTACTATTTGACCACCATTAATTGTGATTTCTGGTTTTGTTGTATCTACAACATAAACTGCTCTATTAACTGTAGTTTCATTGCCTGCACTATCACTTACCAGATAGTTTACGAAATAGTTTCCTAGTATGTTAGTGTCTACTGTTCCTGTTACAATAATATCTTCTGTGATATCTCCATCTACATCATCTATTGCTGAGGATCCTTCTTCTATGTATGTTGAGAATACTTCTAAGGTTATTTCTGTGTCTCCATTGAGTGTGATCTCTGGTGCAGTTATATCTGTGGTATTTGCTATTATATAATCACTCCATTGCCCTATTGTGGTTTCATTTTTAGCTCTAATTCTATAGGTATGAACTGCACTAGATTGTAGACCTATATGCTCATAAATCGTACTGTTGTTATTATCTACCACTAATCCATCTACTTCTATGTCATATTCAGTTGCACCAATAACTGAATCCCATGATACACTTATACTGTCTAAAGTTGATGAAGTCTCTATATTAGTTGGTACTCCCAATGTTACGATAATTGTTCTAATTTTCTCATCTGCAACATTACTACTGCTATCTGTTACATTATATATTAGGTAATACGTTCCTGCTGTTGCAGTATCTACTGTACCTGTTATTTCTATATTACTAGTTATATCTCCATCATAATTATCAACTGCTGTAGCTCCTTCTTCTGTATATATGTCTCCTACATTCAATTCTACCGGGCTTGTCCCGTTTAAAATAATTATTGGCTTTGTAGTATCAACCACATACACTGATCTACTAACGGTCGTTTCATTTCCTGCAGTATCACTTACTTCATAGGTTATTAGATAATCTCCCAATGTATTATTGTCTACTGTTCCTATTATACTTATATTACCTGTTACATCTCCATCTACATCATCAACTGCTGTAGCTCCTTCTTCTGTATACGTTGAAAATACTTCTAAAGTAACCTCTGAACTGCCGTTTAAAGTTATAACTGGAGGTGTTGTATCTACAGGGATTGGTACTGTAACATTTACTGTTCTTATAACCTCATCTGCAGTATTCCCACTACTATCTGCTACGTTATACCTAACTGTATATGTCCCTTCTGTTGCAATGTTCACTTCTCCTGTTATAACTATACTATTGGTTATATCTCCATCGTAATTATCACTGGCTGTTGATCCTTCTTCAATATACGTATCTCCCAGTTCTAACTCTAGTATACTGTTTCCGTTCAAAGAAATTACTGGTTTTGTAGTATCTACCACATGTATTGTTCTTGTCTCTGATGTATTATTACCTGAACTATCGCTTACTTCATAAGTTACAGTATAATCTCCTAGAACTGAAGTATCTACTGTTCCTGTTGTTACAATATTGGATGTTATATCTCCATCAACGTCATCTATTGCTGTAGCTCCTTCTTCTGTATACGTTGAAAATACCTCTAAAGTTATTTCAGAGTTTCCGTTTAGTGTGATTGTTGGAGGTGTTGTATCAACTGCCAAAAATGCCTGTAAATATGGATATCCATTATTTGTTTCTTGTGTTATGTCTATAGCCCAAACATTTGTAAAGTCCCAAAGTTCATATGTTGACTGTTCGTACATTTCTAAAGTTGTTTTTCCAATTCCTCCTTTAGATATTGTTTGCCCAGTAGTTTCTATATCCCAATAACTATATGATACTCTACCACGATAATTATAGCCTACTAAACCTCCACTATTATCTCCAGTTACTTGTCCTACAGCATATGATTTACTTATGTCTCCCTTATAATTATAGCCTACTAAACCTCCACTATTATCTCCACTATAAACATCAGCATTAGAATAACAGTTCTCTATAGTTGTATAACTATTATAACCCATTAATCCTCCTGTGCTTGAATGATGTCCTATAACAGATCCCTCTGTAAAACATTGTGCAATTGTATCCAGATTGTAGCTGTATCCTGCTAATAACCCTACATAAGCATATCCTTCTACATTACCAGTTACATAGCTATTACTAATTATTCCATTGTTATGTCCTACTAGACCTCCGATGTAATTATTACTTGGATTTGATATATTTACATTTTCAAGTCTTATATTTGTAAGTTCTGCTGTATCATAAGTAGCACTAAATAAGCCTTGGTAATCATCTGAAGTATTAATTGTCAAATTGGATATCTTATATCCATTACCATCAAAACTACCTTTAAATCGATTTAAGTTACTACCTATAGGTTCCCAATCTCCATAATTAGATAAATCTATATCAATATCTAAAACATAGCACTCATCTAATCCATATTTGACTAAATCAAATTCTTCAAACATTGTGATAACAAATGGATTAGAATTTGTCCCATCACCTTGACTAAAGTAGCTAAAAGTTTTATAGGGAATATTCTCAGTTTGCCATTGAAAATATGGATAAGAGAAATTTTCATCTATTGTCCATAAATTCGAAAAATCCCATGTCTCATAAATCTGTTGGCTTAACAGAAATTTTGTAAGCTTTCCTTCTCCTCCGCTAGAGCCAGGTTGAGTTGTTTCTATAGCATCCCAATAACTATCTGTTACTGCTAAAGTAGAATAACCTATTAGACCTCCTACATTACTTTCACCTATTACTTTACCTGCTGCATAACACTTAGTTACTACTGATCTGTTATACCCTATTAGTCCACCTGTGCAATCAACACCATTAACACTTGTTAATGAGTAACAATTTTCAATAGTAGCACTGATATTTGTACCTACTAAACCACCAGTATATCTATCTCCAAAAACGCTCCCTATTGAGTAACATTCTTTGATTGTTCCTAAGTTATATGCTACCAATAGTCCAGTAGAACTTCCACCTTCAATAATACCCTCTACATAACTGTTTTGTATCAATCCATAATTTTGTGAAACTAAACCTGCTGTATAATTATATCCTAGGTTTGATATGTTAACATTCTCAAGTCCAATATTTTTAATTACTGCTGACGTATCTGTGACTCCAAAAAGCCCTTGATTATCACTATTTGAATTTATTGTTATGTTTGTTATTTTATGTCTATTGCCTTCAAAATTTCCAGCAAACCTGTTAATATCGTCACCTATAGGTGTCCAGTTTACATAGCTAGATAAATTTATATCATTACCTAGTTCAAAGTAACTATCTAACTCATATCTTACTAGGTTAAGTTGCTCAGGAGTTGTAATTATATATGGATCAGAGCTTGAACCTTCTCCATCATTAAAGCGAATAAAATCTATTTCTGGAATATTGTTGCTTTGCCATTTGAAATATGGATACGAAATATTCTCTTCTATTGTCCATGTATTAGTAAAATCCCAATTTAAATACTCTTCTTCTGTCACTAACATATATGTAAGTTTTCCTTCTCCTCCATCTGACGTCATCTGAGTTGTTTGTATTTTATCCCAGTAACAATCTGTTATTGTTACGCTAGAATAGCCTACAAATCCACCAACATTATTACCACGATTTGTTACTTTTCCTGCTGCATAGCAATTAGTTACTTTCCCACTGGCACTTCCAATTAATCCTCCTTTATAATTACCTCCATCAACATTTGCTATAGAATAGCTGTTTTCAATAATACCAAGCATGTTTTGTCCTACTAATCCGCCAACGTATTGAACAGCTCCATATACGTTCCCTGTTGAATAGCTTTCTTTAATTGTTCCCCTACTGTTAGAACCTATTAGTCCACCAGTGTACCAACCGTTTCCTATTACTGAACCATTTACATATGACTTCTCTATAGCTCCTCTGTTGTTATACCCTACCAATAATCCTGTGTTCCAATCACCTTCTACATATCCATTTACATAGCAATTTTGTATCGAGCCATAATTATATCCAATCAAACCGCCTGTATAATCACCGACTGGGTTTGATATATTTACATTCTCAAGACCTACATTCTTAACTATTGCCGTACTATCTGCCACTCCAAACAACCCTCGATAATCTTTGTTTGTATTTATTGTCAAATTATATATCTTATATCCTTGACCATCAAAAATTCCTTCAAATTTTCGCCAATCACTACCTATAGGAGTCCAATTCTGATAGCTAGATAAATCAATATCATTCATTAAAATATATTGACCATCACGCGGGTATTCTGAATCATTACCTATTTTTGATAGTTCATCGGCAGTATATATTCCTATCCATCCATCAGGCACAGTTGTAACTGTCAAAGATGATACCTCTGCTACTTCATCTTCTGTATTCAAGCTACTACTTATACTTTTAACACTTACTGTTCTAGTTACTTCATCTCCTACATTCCCACTGCTGTCAGATGCGTTGTATCTTAATGTGTATACTCCTTCTGCTGCTGAATCTACTGTTCCAGTAATGACAACACTACTAGTTATATCTCCATCAAAGTTATCACTGGATGTTGCTCCTTCTTCTACATATATATCTCCCACATTTAATTCAACTGTACTGCTTCCATTTAGTGTGATTATCGGTTTTGTGGTATCTACTACATTTACTGTTCTTATAGCTGATATACTGTTTCCTGCATTATCATTTACTTCATATGTTATTATGTATTCTCCTAAAACTGATGTATCAACATTTCCTGTTGTTATTATATCTGCTGTTATGTCTCCGTCTACGTCATCTAATGCTGCTGCTCCTTCTTCTGTATATGTTGAAAATACTTCTAGTGTAATTTCTGTTTCTCCGTTTATAGTTATTAACGGTGGTATTATATCTATTGGTGTTGTATTTGTTACATTTACGGTTCTTGTAATCTCATCTGCCATGTTGCCGCTGCTGTCTGTTACATTGTATCTTACCGGGTATGTTCCTTCTAATGATGTATCTACTGTTCCTGTTATAATTATATTACTTGTTATATCTCCATCGTAATTATCAGTAGCTACAGCTCCTTCTTCTGAGTAAATATCTCCTAAATTTAAATTTATAATATTATTGCCATTTAACATGATTAAAGGTTTTGTTGTATCTACAACGTATACAGACCTACTAACAGTTGTTTCATTTCCTGCTGTATCACTTACTAAGTAATTTACAGTATAATCTCCTAAAACTGATGTATTAACATTTTCTGTTGTTATTATATCTGCTGTTATATCTCCGTCCACGTCATCTAATGCTGTTGCTCCTTGTTCCGTATATGCTGAAAATACTTCTAGTGTAGTTTCTGTTTCTCCATTTAGAGTTATTACCGGTGATGTTGTATCTACAGTTGCAGCTGTTACCGATTCACTCCAATGTCCAGTTTCTGTGTCATTTTTCGCCCTTACTTTATAAGTATGGGTTGTCCCTATCAGTAATCCTGTATGTTGATATATAGTATTTAGTCCATTATCAATAATAAATCCGTCTACTTCTATATCATAACCTGTTGCCCCATTAACATGTCCCCATTCAACTGTTATTGAATCGGAAAGGATTACTACATTATTTATTATTGGCTGTTCAAGTGCTGTTGAAGCATCAGCTTTATAGGTGACTGACAAAAACGTCATAATAACTGCCAGCCCAAAAGCTAATACCTTTGAAAAAAATCTTTTGTTATTCAAATTTACACCCCCTATAATTTTTACGATTCTACAAATTATTTCTATGTCGATTTTTGTCTTTTTTTGTAGAATATGCTTATTAGCTTATATACATAGTAACATTCACTTTTAACATATGTAAAGTTAAAATTCAGAAAATTATTTATAAATAAATCTTTTAAAATTTAAAATCCAGCAGAGAAAAGCTCTGCCGGATTTTTATTGAGGTGTTTCACAAATGCCTACATAACTATTTTTAAAGTTAGAAACCAAAAGTTAACATTGTTTTTATTGAGAGTGATAATGATATTGTCGAATGATGTATAATGTCTTTTACTAAAAAAATACCTAACTGTAAAATAAGGGTGGCATTTTCCAAAGTTACTGACTCTACTAAGTTACTGCTATATCAGGAAATTTGAAATTACTTATATCTTCAGGAAATTCTCCTAATACAAACATATTATGCTCAGTATAAGGTTTTGTATCATAGTCTACACTTAGCCAATCCGGAGTAAAGTGAAATCTTATCTCAGTGGTATCAGGCTTCAATATATACTCCTTTATCTCCTCAAAATCAACCTTCCATTGTGAAAAAATATCATAAACATCCACAGTACCTTCATTATATCTGGCTAAGAATACTATATCCCTATCTTTAATATAATAAATATTATTTTTATGGATATACATAAGGTGAAACCAATTAAAGTCGACATTTCCTTTAGCGTCGATTATAGAGGAATTCTGTAGATTTCCTTCTAATAGTCTTTTAACAGCCTCAAATTCTAAGTTCACCTTTATCGGTTCTACATTTCTACTGTTATCTAATATTTTAATATATGGAGTGATTTCCTTAAACCTTTTAAAATTAAACTTCTCATAGTACTGCTCAAGACTTGAAAATAAGAAAATTAAAGGATAGTGCTTATATTCTTCTATAATCTCTTTCATCAGTACTCGAGATAATCCTTCTCCTCTATATTCAGACAGCACACCTACTGACCCAAATTGAACAGCATCAACATCTTTGCCTTTTATCTGTAGCTTCATAATAGCAGCAGACGCATTTGCAATAACTTTATTGTTTTCAATTAAAGAATGAGGTATATACTGGCTCTTCCAATGACCTAAGCTTCTCCATTTCTTTAGATCAAATCCAAATACTTTTTTTGTATACTGAAAATAGCTTTCCATTAACTCATCATTGCATTGGTAGTTTTTTATATATTTATAATTCATTTTCCATCCTCCTTTATTTTTTAGCAACAAATACTCTATTTCTTTCACCCTTAAAGATAACTTCTACCTTTAAGAAGCCGGCTTTATTCATGAGCATTATTTGCTTTTCCTCTGTCATTGGTATATCAATATGATAAAATCCATTTTTATCAACAAGTTTTATTTTTCTCTCGTACTCCTTTAACGCTTCCTTAGATTGTTCCTCGTCAACAACGTAATCTCCTTCTATATACATTCCATCATCCTTAAGCGAATCTCTTATTTTAGAATATAATTTAACCTTTTCATCTTCAAATAAGTGATGTATGGTCATTACAGATATTACATAGTCATAGGTATCTTTACCAAAATCATAAGATGTATATGAGTCTCTAATAAGAGTAATTTGATTTGAATACTTATCATATTTGCTAATTAGTTTATTAAGCATTTCTTGAGATAAATCTACTCCTGTAACTAAAGCATTTTTTGCTTTTGAAAAAATATTCTCAAGTTCAAGACCTGTTCCACAGCCTAAATCTAGAATTTTTAATGGCTCTTGAGTTTCCTTTATAGGATTTGCAATAGCCTTATAAAAATCCTCAAACAAGTGAATATTTTCCTTCATATGCTCATCATAGCTGTCTACTCTAGAATCAAAAAATTTATCCATATCTTCGAGTATTATGTTTTTATTACTGGACATTTTTAAACACTCCTTTAATTATTAAAATCAGTGAATTACTACTTTATTCTTACATTTTCTTATCTCATCAACGGTATTACCTCCTCACAACAAAAAATAAAAAACTGCAAATAGGATAGTCCTACTTACAGCTTAATTAACAAATTAATATTAAAATCAGTATAGAACACTATAGAATCAATAGTGTAATAAAAAACATAAAATTCATATATAAATCAAATTATCATATATGGCTGGAATTATGCAAACATGAAAACCAAAAAATCATTCTATTAGAGGTTTATACTAAGCTAAAGAATAGTTATCCTTATTATCTACACATAGTCGTCAAATAAAAGCATACCTTACACTATTAGAAAATATCTAATATTGTATCAAAAACACTTAAATACACTATTTTATAACAAAAACAGTTTAAATTTCAATACCAAAGGCATATTATAGATTTGACTATTAAATTTGTACTATATTATAGATTAAAGAATAACTCTTAGCATATAGCTACCTCCAAAGAAAATTTTCTAACAGTACTTATTTTACACGAATAATTATACCATGTCAATATTTATCTGAAGTTTTTTTAACGCTTACATCACTAATAAAAATACTCCTCTATGACACCAATATATCACAGAGGAGTATTTTTTTAATCCCATTTTGGTGTATTAAACTTACTGTTTTTTAATCTCTCACCTTCATCTTCAGATACGATATATGCAGATATTCCTTGGTTATCATATTGTTTAACCATTTTAACTGCTTTGTCTCTAGACATAGGATTGCTTATAACACTATCTGTTCTTACTACATATTTTTCACTCATTTTTATCCTCCTTTTATATTCTAACTAAAAATATTATTCCCATAGGATTAAATATAATTGATTAAATTTTGTTTTCAACTTAAATAAACAGAATTTGTATGATAAAATATAATATAACAATGTATAAATCTAAAAACTGGATAAAGGAGTGGTTGTAATGAGTTCAAAACTTTATCGTTCAAGAGATGACATTATTAGCGGAGTATGTGGCGGTATCGCAGAGTATTTTAGAGTTGACCCAACTATTATACGTGTTGCATGGGCATTAATAACTGTTTTTGAAACTTCTATTGGGATTATTGCATATCTGGCATGTGCTTATATTATTCCTAGAAACCCTATAAAAGGTCATGGTTATGACGTTGCACAAGATGATAATGAACAGAATAATTCAAATTCTTGTGATGCTGATGCTAAAAAGAAATTCGGTAATACTACTATAGGATTAATATTTGTACTTATTGGTGCAGTTATAATATCAAGACAGTTTTTCTCTTGGCTTAATTTTGGTAATTTATGGCCTGTTGTATTAATAATTCTAGGAATATTTATACTACTTAAAAGCAGAAAATAGCAGATTAATTATTTTACAAAAATTTTAAATCAGGGAGTTTTTTGGTTATTTGAATTTAATGTTGGTTATACTACTCTATAGTTATAATTTGGAGGTGTATAACATGAAAATTCCCAATCATATAGGTGTTATCCCTGATGGTAACCGCAGATGGGCAATATCCAATGGAATGTCTAAAGAAAAGGGCTATACATTTGGTCTATCTCCCGGTATAGACCTATTTAGACTATGTAAGAAAGTAGGTATAAAAGAAATTACCTATTACGGATTTACTATGGATAATACAAAAAGACCCTCTATGCAAACCAAAGCATTTACAAAGGCATGTATAGATGCAGTTGAAATTCTATTAAAAGAAAATGCTTCATTACTTGTAATAGGTAATGCTGATTCTCCAATGTTTCCTAAAGACCTAGTTCCATATACAGAAAGAAGAAGAATCGGTAAGGGTGGAATAAAGGTTAATTTCCTTGTGAATTATGGATGGCAGTGGGATTTAAAAAACTTTATTGAAAGTAAAGATAAAAGCAGTATATACAATCAGCTAAAATCTAACGATATTTCTAGAGTTGACTTAATTATTAGATGGGGTGGGAGAAGAAGATTAAGCGGATTCTTACCGATTCAATCAGTTTATTCTGATTTTTACGTAATAGATGATTATTGGCCTGATTTTAAAGCTGATCATCTTTATAGTGCACTTAAATGGTATAGTCATCAGGATATAACTTTAGGGGGATAAAGATTTTATTGTAATATAACTAATTTGACTTCTATTCAAAAACCTTATGGGGAGAAGACTTGTACCTAATCCGCTGTCTACATATAGTACTGTGTCACTTCCTAAATCAAATATACCTTTATCATATTTAGGAAACAAGCCTTGACCTGGTGCAACTACAGCTCCTAATACAGGTAATCTTATTTGACCTCCATGAGTGTGCCCACACAATATTAAATCAACTGATATATCCTTTTCATTTGATATAATTTTCGGTCCATGAGAAAGTAAGATTGTATATAATTCTTGATTAATTCCGTCTAACGCTAAACTTAAATTATCATTACCTGTTTCCGGATCATCAATTCCACATAAGTTAATAAATATACCACCTGCTTTAATGGTGGTATTATTATTATCAAGTATATTAATACCCCTCTTGTCTAACCCTTTAATCAATTCGTCTTTTCTACCGCTTTTCCACTCATGATTTCCCGAAACATAATAAATTTTATCATTAATACTTCTTAGATTTTCTACAAAAGTATATACATTATTAAAATCACGTGTTTTTCCATCTATTAAATCACCGGTAATTACAATTATATCTGCATCTAATTTCTCTATACTGCTGTATAGACCTATACTCCTGTCAAATTTAATATTATGTGCATCTGAAATCTGAAGTATCTTTAAACTTTCTCCTTCAGGTATTTTATTTGATTCTAAAAATACATAGTTTGTTTTTGTAAAATTGACTTGATAAAATACATAAGATACTAAAATTACTATTATAATAATAAAAGACAATATAAGCTTTTTATTCATAATACTTACCTCCAGTTTTAATGATAAGATATATTAATGTTAATTTTAAAAGCTCTAGCTTATAATGATAAAAACTAGAGCTTAGTAAAATGAAGAAGTATTAACATAGAAATTAATAACTACTTAATTTTTACTCCAAATATCTTCTGACCCCTAGTACCTACTACTATTATATCATCATATACAGCCGGTGAACCTTCAATATTAGAACCTAAATAAATTTTGTCAAGTACTGCACCAGTTAAACCATCTAGTAAATACATTATTCCTGCTGAATTACATACTATGATATAGCCTTTACCTTCTTTAGTATATACATCTACAGGTGAACTCCATGAGTAATTCTTAAGGTTAAGTGTCCACACTTCTTTGCCGGTGTGTTTATCTAATGCTACTATCTTACCTTTTTCAATTTCTTCACATCTCGCCAGATTATAAATGATTAAATTATCTAATTGGTTTTTACCAACTACAGGTGTTGCAAAAGCACCGCCATTACTTGCACTTCTGTTTTCTCTAATCTTTGAGATAGCTTTATATGGTCTTTTCCACACTATATTTCCGGTAAGTGCATTTATCTTTCTTATATAAGAAAATCCTTCTTCTCCCTGCTTATCTACCTGACAGGCAGTATAGATAGAAACACCGTCTTGTTCTTCATCTAAAACAATTGTACTGTCAGTGTCATCAGTGACATTTTGTACCCATACCGGTTTCATGGTATTTAGATTTATACATTGCAGCCAACCTCCGTTATCCGCAAAATATGCTAGATTCCTATAGGTTGCTACGGAATTTTCTATGCCTTGGTACTTGTTCCCATTCTTCCAATATCTATATCTTACTGTTTTAGGGTCTATACTAATAGTGCCGTCTTGAATATTATAATTACTGTTTAATTTTACTTTATACAGTATACCATTTTCTCCACCGACAACCATAGTATCTGTATGTTTATCAACTATAGCTGTTGAATCAAAAGCCCCCCATCCTCTATACGCAAACCTGTCTATACCATTTATAAAATAAAGCTTTTTTTGATCTATTAAACTATATATTCTATATCCAATCTCAACTTTTTCTTCATTAACCTTATCTATACCCTGACCTACATATAAAAGCGGAATACCTCTAGGGTCTATAGATACGCTGCCCTTAATAGGTGCAGCTAAATTTATAGGTTTTCTTGTATATTCTCCATTTTCTAAATCCAGAAAATATACATTTCCATCAAGAGTTCCATATATTACTTCCTTTAAGTCATTTTTATTTTTCTTACTATCATAAATATTCATATTTTGTTTTACTTTATCAGACCACTTCACTATTGCAGGCTGACCATTCCAACCTACACCTGTCCATCCATCAATTCTGCTTATTGGAACATCCCAAATTACTTCCAGTTTATTCTCCTTAATTTCTGCTGTTCCATAACTTGCAGAATTTCTATAATTATTACCCCTAAAGCATGTAACCCCTTCTATATCGCTGTAATTATCTGCACTATCAAAGATAACTCTATCATCATCAATAATAACTTCGTTATTGTTTTCATCTATAACTTTAACGGTTAAAAGATTTAACATTGATGTATTTACTTTATCATAATCTATAGATACTTCTTTGAGATTAGATTTAGTGATTTCTTGTAAAGGCTTTCCACTTTTAACGTAAATCATTCGTGTAACTATTACAGCTGCTTCTGCTCTAGTTGCTTGAGCTGTAGGAGCAAATGTTCCATTTGGAAAACCGTTAATAATTCCAAGTTCTCCTGCAATCTTCACATAACCTTTAAACTTTATCTGGTTAGCATCCGTAAAATCTAAAAATGCATTTTGAACTGCTTTAGCTTCATTATCTCTTCCTAAAGCTCTTACAATTATTTTAGTAATTTCTTCTCTGGTTATATACTCATTTGGATTAAAACCATTTTGATAATCCGAAGCTTTTATGATTTCTTCTTTTACTGCAGCTTCTACATATGGTCTTACCCAATGATTTTGTAATTCTTCAAAGGTTAGATTATCTCCTTTCACTGGCTCTAATCCTATTGAGGATACTACTATCTTAATAAATTCTCCTCTTAAAATATTATTATCAGGTTTAAATGTGTTATCTGGGTATCCAGTTATAATTCCCATTCTAACTAACGTTTCAATTTCATTCTTACCCCAATGATACTTGGTGTCTGTTATAGCAAAGTCAGAAATTTCTTTTAATATAATAGTATCAGAATAAGTTTGTGATATATTTCCTGCTATATCCATAAATCTTACATTTACTGTCTTTTTACCTGCTGTATTACCAAGATTCCAAAGATAAGTTTCTTGGTAGTAAGTCCAATCACTCCACTGAGAATCTTCCAGATTTTTAACTGACATATAGGACACACCGTTTAAATCTTGTGCATTAAGGTTTAGTGTAACCTGAGCAGTTGTCGTATATTGGTCATCTTGATTTATTATAAAACCACCCTGGGGCAAAGCAGTATCTACTGTAAAACTTAAAATATCCTTTATCTGAGCTTCATTGTCATTTGTATCGCGAATAAATAAACGGACAAAATAAGTGTTATCTGAGAGATCATCAAACTGATGAAATGTATTTGAGCTTATTATCCATCCTGTAGATTCCTCATCTGAAAAGTTACTTTTAAGAGAATATATTAACTTATATTCTTTTTGTTCTGTATCAGACTTCCACTCTATAGAAGGTTTTACTGTTGTAAACATCCTGTTATTTTCAGTAACCCAGCTACCTTGAAAGTTTTGAGCATATGTTTTTTTAATAGGTGCTAAAAAATTAAATACTAATAAGAAAATCAAACAGGTACACCACGTTTTATAAACAAAATTTTTCAATGTCATCCCTCTTCCTATATGTATATTTTATAAAATTATGCTTTAACTCCAGAATATATTACCATAGAAATCAAGTCAATAAATGTAACGAATATTTCATTAATTGAATAAAAAAAGAAATCAAAATTAAAATATAATTTATAGTATAATCTTCAATTATTATAGAAGGGTTTACTGATATTATAACAGATGATAAAATTAAATAAGAAAGCAATAAATGTAAAGTTATAAGTCTTAAATAGTTTTGGGGAGGAATAAAATGAATAATTTACTCTATTCAAAATTGTATAATAAAATTTTAGCTGCATTATCTGAACCAAGTTTTTTAAAGAAATTAGGAATTAATGAAGCATTTATCACAAAGCATCTAGAAAATAAATCATATATTTTAAAGCTTCAAGACATAATAAAAGCAAAAGATTTTAATAGTAAAGAAGTTTTAACTCTTTCTATAGATATGATGAATGAAATAACCAATAATATTGCTCCAAAGGATTGGCTTGAATATATTTATCAATATACATTAAGTAAATCTTTCCCTAATTCAGTTGAAATTGAACTTAATGAAACTTTTAATAAAGCTGCTATCTTATATTTAAAAACACTAAGAATCTTTTCTTCAATAGAAAAAAAACATATTGAGTATAATCGTCTTCTTAAATATCCCTTGGTATTTCTAACAGGTCAAGAAGAAAAGAAATACAATACATCTTCAGAGTATAGGAAGTTTAAAAAAGTTTTTTATTACGACTATATTTACGAAATGATGAAATTACACAGAGAAATAACAGGTCATAATACTATAGAACATATTAATGGTGTTCATTTAGTTGCAATGCATATTGGCAAGCAGCTTTTTGAAGCCGGTCTTCCGGTTGACTTGGGCTGGGTTTCAGGTGCGGCGGCAGGTCATGATATAGGTAAATTTGGCTGCAAAAAAAGTGAATTAAAGAGAGTTGCTTATCTTCACTATTATTATACAGAACAATGGTTTAAAAAGCATAATATGGATTATATCGGTCATATTGCAGCTAACCATTCTACATGGGATTTAGAATTAGAAAACCTTCCTATAGAATCTCTTATATTGATTTATTCTGATTTTAGAGTGAAAAATCTTATTACAGAAAATAATGATAAAGAGATGTGTATTTTCTCATTAGCTGATTCTTTTCAAATAGTTTTAGATAAGTTAGACAATTTAGATGAAAAGAAAGAAAAAAGATACGGCAGGGTATATGCTAAACTTAGAGATTTTGAAGACTTTATGCTTAATAGAGGTATAAACGTAGATCCATTTATTGATATAAAAACACATGTTAAAATAAAACACTATTCTCTTATGCAAAATAAAGAAATAGTAGAAAATTTAAAATTTCTTTCTATTGATCATAATATACATTTAATGGATAAGCTGCGAAATGAATCTTCTCTAAGCTCTATATTAGAGCTTGCCAGAAGTGAAAGCGACTGGAAAAACCTTCGTGCATATCTAAACATTTTTGAGGAATATTCAACATATCTGACTCAGAAGCAAAAGCTGATAACGCTAAACTTTTTATATGAGCTTCTCATCCACAAGGATGATGATATAAGAAGACAGGCTGCTGAACTTATAGGTGTTTTAATAGCACTTTATGATGAAGAATATAGAAAAGTTATTCCAGAAGGAGGAGAACTGGAGCAATCAGAAATTCTCAGTTTTGATTTACTAGATAAATATATTAACCTAATGCTTCATCCTGACCATAAAATATTAGAAACTCATAGAGAGTGGATAGGATATAGTCTTAGAATTATGATTTCTTCTCTATGCAGAAGATGTGAAGATGAAAAAAGTAAAAAATACAGAGATGTCATACTAAAATATTATGACAACGTAGATGAAAATAATAAAAATCTACAATTTTATCTGCTTCAGACGGTTAAATATATACCCTGCATAAACTTAGTAGATGAAGGGTCGGAAAAGCTGTTTAATTTTATGATGAAAATGCTAAGACATGAAGATATTGATATTAGATTAGCAGCATTAGATAGAACGTATAACCTTCTTTACAGGATTGCTGATGACAGTAAAATGTTTAAAGATTTAAGACTGCTTTTTATAAGTAATATAGAATATTCAGACGTTGCAGCAGAGAATTTTCTAAAGCTTAAAATAGCATCAAAATTAAACCTGACAAAAGAAGTTTTAGATAAATATAAAGAATTTTTTATGGAAGATAATAAGAGAACTTCAGATATTTTTCTAAAGAATTTAAAGAGTGCTACTAATTGGATTAATAAAAAAATTCATATAGAACTACTACTTGAGCAGGCAATTGATGATCCACAGAAAAATGGTCTGCATACAGCAATGCATTTTTGTAATCTTATTAAGGTAAGTGCAGTAGAAAATGTCAGAAACCATGCTGGAGATGCTTTACTTAAGATATTCCCCATGCTTCCCATGGATCAGAGAAACGATGTGACTGTCGAATTATTAAGAGCCTTAGAGATACAGGGGTATCATTTTACAAAATATATTCCTAACTATTTAGGTCAGCTTATTCTATATTTACATCCAAAAGAACTTGATGAATTAATAGATGATTTTATAGAGAAAATAAAACATTCCAATACTCAGATTAATTTACTTCTGTTAAAAACAATTGGAGTTGCATTAAAGAATTATCCAAAATATAAAATTTTCTTTAAAGAGGATGAAAAAAACTATAAGGAACGTCAGCTAAGTATGCTTGGTATTTTATTAAATGGTTTAGTTCATTATGATACGCAGGTTAAACAAAAGGCGTTTAGCATTATAGGAAAAGAAATTTTTGGAAGTGATGAACTTAACCTTGATGAAAAAAACGAAGTTTTCTATCTTATTGCTAAAAAAATCTTAACTCTTCTTCCTAAAAAGGAGGAAAGTGAGCTGTTATTTTTAAATAACTCAGCTTCATTGACTCATATATACAGATTTATATCAGACTATATATTTTTTAGAGGTAATATTTGCCTTGAGCATAATAAAAAAGTAGCTTTTTTTCCGGGAACTTTCGATCCCTTCTCACTAAGCCATAAAGAAATAGCTAAGGAAATCAGAGATTTGGGATTTGAAGTCTACCTTGCTGTAGATGAATTTTCATGGTCTAAAAGAACTCAGCCTCATTTACTTAGAAGAACTATAATCAATATGTCTATAGCTGAAGAGTTAAACATATATCTTTATCCGGAAGATTTACAGATTAACATTGCTAATCCAAGAAATTTAAAATTATTAAAGGATAGCTTTCCTAATCTAGAAGTTCATATAGTAGTTGGCAGTGATGTAATATTAAATGCTTCTTCATATAAGGCACAAAAAAGGGATTGTTCAATTCATAACTTTCCTCATATTATTTTCAAAAGAAAGAGTTCATTATATGATAGTAATAAAAATTATGGATTGGAAGAAGCAGTAAAACATATTAAAGGTGAAAAAACAATTTTATCTTTACCATTACAATATGAAGACATAAGCTCTACTCAAATTCGTAGTTATATAGATGAAAATCGTGATATATCTCAATTGATTGACCCATTAGCTCAAAACTTTATTTACGAATATGGTCTTTATAGAAGAGAACCTCAATATAAATCTTTAATTCAGCCTAAGTCGTTAGACATTGAAATACTAAATAATATTGACGATAAGATGATTAAAGAGCTTTATGAAACCTTTTTTAAAGACAATGAAAAGTCCTTAGAAAACCTTAAAAGACTAAAATCCTCACTTAGTCCTAGAGTTTTAATCATTCGTGATATTAATGACCAAGGAAAAATTCTAGGTTTTTCTGCTTTTCACTGGGTAAGATCAAATATGCTGTTTCACCAGTTCAATAATAACAATATTTCAGAATATGTAAGAGAAAATTCTATTGGTAGAATTATTGTAATAGATGGAATCTTTACAACCCCTTATACTAAAGTGAAAAACCTTGAACAAATTATATTAACTGAAATTTTATCCTTTTGTTTAGCTAAGGACTATACTTATGCAATTTTTCATAATAAACTAAATGACAATATTTCATTATCTCTAAATGATACGCTTAGGCTGCAAGGCTTTGAAAAACTGCCTTATGGCAGTGATAGTAATCCAGTTTTTGTTGTAAGTATGACTAATCCCTGTACATTACACTTAGATGTTGAATCAATAATCAAAGAGCCGTTTAGGAGTAATCCAGAAATTCAAAAGACTATTTTAAAAACAAGAAAGAGATTACAAAGAGCATTAACTAAACTCTATCCCGGACAACTGATTTTATCCTTTGATAGAGATATGGTACACGAAAGAATTTTAGAAAAAATCTGTAAAGTAAATAATGTCTCTGTAAAACAGACTTATCCAAGACAACTGGGAAATAAAATATGTGTTCCCTTTGGCTCAATTCTTAGCGGTAATATAATACCTAATACAATTACTAAGTCTATGCACACAGAAAAAATGTTTGAACCGGATTTAAAAAGTTTTAATATAGATTCATTTCCGAACTACATGAGTATGCAAAATCAGATTCAGATGCTTAGATCTTTTGATAAGCCTGTAATCTTAGTAGATGACTTGTTAAATAAAGGTTATAGAATTAAAGCAATTGATCCTTTAATTAAATCAGAAAATCTAAAAGTTGAAAAAATAATTGTTGGAATACTAAGCGGACGAGGCAAGGAATTGATGGATATTCAAGGCAGAGATGTAGATTGTGCATATTTTTTACCAAACTTAAATGTTTGGTTTAACGAGAATTCTCTCTATCCATTTATTGGTGGTGACACCGTTTGGAGAGGATATTCACCAGAGAGAAATTTACTGTCGTCAATTAATTTCTCACTTCCATATGCTTCTCCATCTTTTATAAAAAATACTACCAATGATGCTGTATATGAATTGTCAGAAGTATGCCTGAGAAATTCATTAGATATTATTTCAGTTGTTGAAAAGGCATATCGTAAAATTCATGAAAGAAACCTGACATTAAAAAATTTAGGAGATGTATTCACAACTCCCAGATGTCCAGACCATGGAAAAAACATAGATTATGATTTAAACTTGAAACCTTCTGAATATCTAAATAACGATCTAGTTCATTTAAAGAGAATTGAAGATATAATTAGAAGGTAAGGTGGAGGTGTTTAGAATTTACTTTTATAAGCTTGATAATAATATTTTATTTTCACTTAGTAAAGATATTTGTTTGAAACTTGATAAATTAAAGGAAATATCTAAAAAGGAAGCAGAAAAACATAGCAGTTTAAATAATAGAGTATTATATTTTCTTAATGCACTTGACCCTATGAATTCTAGAAGAAGTTTTTCTGTTTCTGATCCATCTCTAATGTTTATTAATAAAGAAAGTATTAATCTGCTGCAAAAAGAAGATTTCCAAATTAGACATAGTAATTTACCTAAGTGGATTATAAACGAGATAATTTCAAGAAAAGTCATGTCTATAAACACTAATTATCCACATTGGCAGAAAGCTGTCAAACTCCAACACAATAAAAAATGGAAGATAAACATCCTTGGTTTAGGTGATGTAGGCGGTACCCTATTAACCGGATTAAGACTTCTAGGTGGAGAAGTCATATCCAAAATCGGAATATATGCTAGATCTAAGGATACCATCAAAAGATGGGAATTTGAAATGAATCAAGTGATGTCAGCCTTTGACAATAAACAGTATCCGGAGGTAGAAGGTGTAACTAAGGAAGAACTTTTTGATTGTAATATGTTTGTATTTTGTGCTTCCAAGGGTATTCCATCAGTTGACAGTAAGGTTACAGATGTGAGAATGGTTCAATTTGAAGCTAATTCTAAAATAATAGCTCAATATTCTAAAATGGCTCGTGAAGCTAAATTTGAAGGTATTTTTGCAGTTGTATCTGATCCTGTAGATTTATTATGTAAGGTTGCTTTATTAGAAAGTAATAAAAACAAATCAGATGACTTAGATTTTAAAGGTCTTGCTCCCGAACAAATAAGAGGATACGGACTGGGAGTTATGAATTCCAGGGCAGCATTTTATGCAAATAAAACTTTTAATATTAAGCACTATAAAGATGAAGGCAGAGCCTTTGGTCCACATGGCGAAGGTCTTATTATAGCTGACAGTATTTATAATTACGATGAAAATCTCTCTGATTATTTAACAAAAAAGGCAAGAGAAGCTAATCTGGAAGTCAGAAATGTCGGATACAAGCCTTATATAGCACCTGCGTTATCTTCAGGTACGCTCTCAATATTAGCAACTATTAAAGGAGAATGGCATTACTCTGCAACTTATGTAAATGGAGTTTTTATGGGTGCAAAAAACAGGCAAAATACTACTGGAATAGAAATAGAAAGAATAGATATGCCTAATGCTTTATTTAAAAAAATAGAAAATACTTATGAAAGGCTGTTAAATATTCTATGAAAAATTTATATGTTATAATTCCGGATAAGCCGTCTCAAATATTAAAAGAAATGATAAATGCTGCTATTTTATCATGTAATAACCTATATGAAATTAATTATATAGACAATGAAAATAATATTCCTGATTTAAAAAACTCCAGACTAATTTTTGCTATACAATTAAATGAAGCAGGCTTTAATATAAATTTAGCTAAATATATAACCACAATACATAAAAGAGGTAGAAATGCCCTTTACGGCTGTATAGGCGGAGTATTGATTCACGGACATAGTGAGCTTTATACAAAAACAACTGCACAGAATATAATATTTCATACTAATCAATTAGGATGTCGTTTTCCCGGCAGACCCTTAGTGGAAGCTACAAAATCCTTAAGTAATTTCTTAACTATACAAAAAGTAGTTAAAAAACCTTTAAAGGATGTATGTCTGGGAGAATGTACTAAGCTCGGAAAATCAATTGCTGAAGATAATCCAAAAAAAATTGAAAATCCGCACATTTTGGTACTTCATGCTAGTAATCGTAAAACATCAAACACTCTTAATCTATGGGATATGATAAATAAACATCTAAATAATGTAATTATTAAGGAAATACATATTGAGAATGGAACTATAAGAGATTGTAAGGGTTGTCGTTACACCACTTGTAAACACTATGGAAAACAAACAACATGTTTCTATGGGGGTTTTATGGTAGAGGAGATATATCCTGCAATTTTAGATTCTGACGGTATAATTTTTATTTGTCCGAATTATAATGATGCTCTATCAGCAAACATGACTGCTGTTATAAACAGATTGACAGCCCTTTTTAGAAAGACTAAATTTTATGATAAAACATTATTTGGAGTAATAGTATCAGGAAATTCAGGAAGTGATGCTCTAAGTAAACAGTTAATTAGTGCGTTAAATATAAACAAGACCTTTAGACTGCCACCTTATTTTAGCATTACTGCTACAGCAAATGACAAAGGTGCAATATTTGACATTCCAAATATTGAAGAAAGTGCAGAAAATTTTGCTAAAAATATCTTAGACGAAATAAAAGCTTAAGTAAGATTTGTAAAATTCAGATGCAGTTAAAATTCCATCTGAATTTTACAAAATTTGATTTACCATGCCTAATATTTAACTCTTAAGATAAAATCTTATTCTTGAATTCTCTATATCTTTCATAACTAAACCAAGCATGTTCATTTAAACCTATAAACGATATTCTATAGGTTTTCCCACCCCAAGGGACTATTTTCTTTATAAAATTTATATTTACTATGTAGCTTTTGTGACTTCTAACAAATATCTTATTATCTAATCTGTTGTTTAAGCTTGCGAGTGACTCACTTATCTCAATCTTTCTTGTCTTCGTATTTATAATAGCTTTATTCTGAAATTTTTCAATATATATTATTTCATCAAAATCTATAAATATAAGCTCTTTCTTAGTTTTGAGGGGTAATCTTTCCATATAATCACTCCCTTGTATTGTGACAGTATTTTATGAATATATTTACATTTGTATAAATATAATAGCATAAATAATTTTATTTGTAAATATATTTATATTGTCTACTTAACTTTGATAAAGATGGTTATATTAATTTAATGAAGTATAATTAAAGATGATAGAAAAAATAAATACTATGGCTAGAAATTTTATTTTTTTATATGTTAAAGGGACGCTTAGGGTATTATCTCTTTTTTAGATGAAACTCTAAGCGTCCCTTTGACACTAAATGTTACAATTATTTAACTTTTATAATGCACTTTTCTCTCTTTGCCAATCATATATTTCCCTTTCCCACTGTTTTGCTTCCTATATGTTGAATATATATAGGAAATTTCTATATTATCTATAATTTAAAAAACAAAGATATTTTTTATTAATTCAACCTTACAATAACATATATGACCTTTAATTATTTATATTTCTTATTTCTCAGATATTAAAACTTGCCAATAAAAGTTTAAAACTATTTTTTTTAAGGAGGTGATGCCATTGGAGTAAGAAAAATAAATAAAATAGTTTCTATTACAAAGGTTTCTATATTAAAAGGAGGAGTTAATAATGAAGAAAATATTTAATGTGAAAAGTGTTTTTGCTGTTTCGTTATGTTTGGTGATGATTATAGCTTTAGCTGGATATGCGTTTGCTAATACTGATCCGGTTCAAGAGGATAAGACACACTCTGCTAATAAAGAAGAAGTAGTTATACACAAACAATTTGATGCTAATAATGATAAAATCTTTGAAAGCTTAAATGAAAGAATTAAAAAAGCAGACGATACTTTAAGCGTTCCGGTTATAGTAATGTTTAATGAAAAAGTATCGCAAAACAAGAGAAGTGAAATAAATACTTTAATAGGGTCTCACAAAGTAAAGCATGAATTCCAAAACATTAACGGGATAGCTACAAATCTTACTAAAACACAGATTGAAAAACTATCTAAGCTAGACATAGTAAGCCACATTGAATATGATGAAGAAGTAAAGATCTGCATTGATACAGCTGACTACTGGTTTGGTGCTCAAAAAGCAAGATCCGACTTTAACGTAGACGGAAACAGATCTGGAGGTACAGCTCAGTATTCCAAGGATGATGTAGTAGTAGCTGTTATAGATACCGGAATAGATGAAAATCACGTTGATTTAAATAACGGAAAAGTAATAGGATGGAAAGATTATGTAAATGGTAGAGCAAATCCTTATGATGATAATGGACATGGTACTCACGTAGCAGGAATAGTTGCGGGTGAGGGAGATGGAAACTCTAACTACGAAGGAGTTGCAAAAGGTGCAGCACTAGTAGGATTAAAGGTTTTAAATTCTCGAGGAAGCGGTTCTATGAGTGACGTAGCAGCCTCAGTTGACTGGTGCGTAACAAATAAAGATGTTTATGGTATAGACGTAATAAATATGAGTCTTGGAACAAGTGGTAGCTCTGATGGAACTGATGCTACATCTCAAGCAGTTAATAACGCTGTAAACAATGGAATAACTGTTGTTGTAGCAGCGGGTAACTCAGGTTCACGTAAGTATACTATTGGTTCTCCTGGTGCTGCTGCAAAAGCAATCACTGTTGGATCTATGGGAGATGTTGGTGAATTAGGGTTTTTCTTAGTTTCTTCCTCAAGCAGAGGACCAACAGCTGATGGAAGAACTAAGCCAGACATTGCTGCACCTGGTTATCGAATAACAGCACCAAGATCTGGAACATCTTCCGGATATGTAACTTTTAGTGGAACAAGTATGGCTGCTCCTTATGTTGCAGGTACAGTTGCTCTTATGTTAGATGCAAATCCAAATCTATCTACAACTAACATAAAGAATACTTTATTAAACACTGCAAAAGAATGGGGTCCTAACGGAAAAGATGTTGAATATGGTGAAGGACGTCTTGATGCATATGAAGCAGTAAAACAAGCTGGAGGATTTAGTGGCACAAATATTGCAATTCCTAATCATTTCCATAGATCAGAAACTATAGGATCAAATAGAGGAAGTGACTACTGGGAGTTCAACGTTACAAATACAAGTTATCCTATTGCAGTAACTCTTGTAATGCCTGATTGGGCATCAAGTCCTGACTTTGATGTTTATCTATATGACTCAAACGGAAATACTTTAGATTCTTCAACTAGTGTAAGCAGACAAGAAACTATTAATTTCCAACCTTCACAAACTGGAACTTACAGAATAAGAGTATATTCTTACTCTGGTACAGGAAACTATTTCTTTGATTTAAGTGCAGGAACAAATTCTATTACGTTAACTCAAGATCAATAATATTAATAAGATAAAAGCAGGGTGGAGAAGATTTCCACCCTGTTTTTATTTTTATATCTATAATATATCTATCTAAAGTCTGTTAACTCTCCTTTAGCCGTTCTAAAATGAGGATTTAATAATATATTATAATAAGCTTTAAAAAAGCTTCCTTAATATTTAAATTTGAGGAGTTGATTGATTTGAATATGAAACAGACTTTTTCTCTGCCTAATAATCCTACAGATAAAGAAAGATATGATATGACTTTAAAATCTCTCAAAGAAGCAGGTAGATTGGAGGATTTTGACAACATTATGTCTTTGTTAAGCTCTCCTGAGGATATAACTAACATTGCTCCTCCTGGAAGCTTTAAAGGTATAAAAGTTGGAGTCATTGGTGGTGGACTGGCAGGCTTATCAACTGCCTTTGAACTTAGAAAATTAGGTTTTGACATAACAATATTTGAAGCTGAAAAAGACAGAATAGGAGGTAGAGTATATACATACTACTTTGATAAAGAAAAGACACTTTATGGTGAATTTGGTCCAATGAGAATCCCTGCTTCCCACGAAGCCACATGGCATTATATAAATCTTTTTAACTTAAATACCAAACCCTTTATTCAATATAATCCAAACGGATTAATATATGCAAAAAATATTAGATTAAGAAACGACCCAAATGGAATGAATGTTATGGAAAAAATATATCCTAAATTCAATTTGACAAAAGTTGAAAAAAGAACACCATGGATGGATTTATTAGATTATGCCTTTGAAACTCCATTATATCTAATGACTCCTGAGATACGAAAGCAGTTAGCAGAGATTAGAAAAAAATACTCATCTGAAATATTATTTTGGGATTTCCAAAGTACCAGACGAACATTAGAATTGTCTAGCTTAAGTGAAGCTGCAATAATGATGCTGTCAAGCATTACATCTTTTGGTAGTTCTATCTTTGATCGAAATATTATAGAAATATTAATTCAATCATATACTTTAAGCTTTGAAAATCTTTATAAGATTCCCGGAGGCTTTTCTAAGCTGCCTTATGCTTTTTATAATTCTTTAATAAATAAAAAACCTAATGAATATGGTACTATAGATTATAATATGCTTGGAAATATTAACTTTAAAAGTGGTACTTATGTTAATGGAATTTATTATTTTGGCAAAAACAAGGTAGTATTACAATTTAGAGACAAAAATAAATCTGAGAATGAAAAGCAAGAATTTGATTATGTAGTTTGTGCTATTCCTTTTTCTACTTTAAGAAATATTGATATTTACCCTCAGTTTAGTAATGAAAAAATGCAGGCAATAAAAGAAATGTCTTATGCTTCAGCTCAAAAAACCATACTATTATGTGAAACACGTTTTTGGGAAAAAGGCTCACCAAGTGAAAGAATTCTTGGCGGTGCATCCTTTACTGATCTTGTAATACAATCAATATGGTATCCTTCAAATTTTAAAGAAGGAAAGCAAAAAGGAGTTTTGCTTGCAAGTTATAATTTCATTCCTGATGCTGTAAGATTAGGTAATCTCCCTATAGAAATGAGAATAAACAATGTTAAAAATCAAATAGCACAGGTTCATGGTATTTCTAAAGAGTATTTAGATAAGATAGTTACAGATTCCGATTCAATCAATTGGGACGCCAATCCTTGGTCACTGGGAGGGTTTTGCTATTATACTCCTGAACAGAAAAGATTATTCTCATACACTGTTACAAAACCAGAATATAATAATAAAATATTTTTTGCAGGTGAACATATTTCACAATTACACGCATGGATAAACGGTTCATTTGAAACCGGAATGAAGGCTGCTAATGATATTAGTAAAATGGCTCTATTTGCAGGCAGGGGATTAAATCCCCTATAGCCTTTTTTATGATTGATATTTCATCTGATAAATTGCCATACTTTCATCAAGTTTTCTATTTAATTCTTTAAGCTTTTCTACATCCCCTTTTTCTTGAAAAGTGTAAAATTTCTGCCTCATATCATCTATTTCTTCTTTTCTTCCAATAAAATATAAATCTTGCATTTTTCTTAATATTTCTTCTGTTAAAGATGATTTTGCTTGAAACAGCTCCTGAGCTTCAACTACTTCAGATCTTATCTCTGACATTTCATCGTCTAACTGTGAAGCAGCTTCTGACGCTTTTTTAAGTCTCAGTTTTATATCTTCTGGTATATTATACTTAAATTTATAATTTAATGAATGTTCAATAGTAGCCCAAAAATTCATAGCAAGCGTTCTAATTTGTATCTCAGCAAATATTTTCCTTTCTCCAAAAGCAGTATGCACAACATAACTTATTATGATATGATAACTTCTATATCCGCTCTCTTTGTTATTTTTAATATAATCTCTTTCCTCAATAATTGTAAGGTCTTTACCATTTCTTTCTCTTATTAATTTAACTACCCTTTCAATATCTTCAACAAACTGACACATTATACGTATACCGGCTATATCCTCAATTCTGTTTTCTATTTCATCTAAAGAAATTTCTCTTTTTTTTGCTTTATTAATAATGCTGGATATTCTCTTTGTTCGCCCAATAACGAACTCAATAGGCGAATATTCATCTAGCCTTCTATATTCATCTCTTATACTTTTGAATTTCATCTTCAGTTCTTCAACAGCCTGATCATAAGGAATAAGAAAATGTTTCCAATCTTTAATCAACTTTTATCCCTCCATTACATTATTAATTAATAATATATTTGAAAGTAGATGGAAAATATTAATTCTCTATATAATATAATACCTATCTTGATTAGAGAAATCAAATTAATAGCCTATCAATTTATAATGATATTTCTCTTAAAATTAGATTTGATAACATATTTATCTAGCGAGTAAATATTATTTTTTCTTAAGTATTATTATTAATTTATTCCATCTTATTGACTAGTTAGTAATTTACTAATAAAATTAAATAAAGAATTAATAACAATTATTAGTTTTAAACATAACTGTACTAATAATACTATAAAAAACATAGGAGGAAGGCTATGAAATATAATTTTGATAAAGTTGTGGATCGATGGAATACTCATTCCGAAAAGTGGGATGGTATGTTAGAAAAGTATGGAACAACTGACCTTCTACCAATGTGGGAGGCAGATTTAGATTTTCCTACAGCTCCTTGTATTCAAGAAGCAATTGTAAAGAGAGCAGAACATGGAATTTATGGATATACTCTACGAGAAGACTCCTTTTTTAATTCCATAATCAACTGGCAAGAGAAAAGAAACAACTGGAAAATAAAGAAAGAATGGATAAGGAATTCAACTGGGACAATCCCTGCTGTATCTGTAGCCGTAAATGCTTTTACAAGACCCGGAGATAAAGTTATCATACAAGACCCTGTATATTATCGTTTTTTAGATTCTATTACCTTTAATGGCAGACACGTTGTTCATAATACAATGAAATATGAAAATGGTCAATACCATATAGACTTTGATGACTTAGAAAAGCAAGTCAACTCAAGAGTGAAAATGCTAATTTTATGTAACCCGCAGAACCCCGTTGGTAAAGTTTTTTCAAAAGAAGAATTAATTAAGTTGGGAGAATTTTGTTTAAGAAATAACATCATTATTATATCTGATGAGGTTTATTCAGACATTGTATTCTCAGATCATAAGCACATTCCTATTGCTAGTCTTTCTAAAGAATTAGAAATGTGTACAGTAACCCTTTTTGGTCCCGGAAAAGGATTTAATCTATCCGGTCTTAAGCCAACTATTATTGCTATTGCTAACCCTAACTTAATGGAAGCCTATGATTTCGTTTCTCAAGGTATGCAGATACTCCTTAAGAACACTTTTTCCATAGAAGCCATTGAAGCTGCATATGTAGGTGGAGAAGATTGGCTGGATGAATGTATAAAATATTTAGAAGGAAATAGAGATTTCATGGTTGACTTTGTTAAAAATAAAATGCCAAAAGTTGATATTGTTAAGCCTGAGGGTACTTATATAGCTTGGATGGACTTTAATGGGCTGGGGATGAATGATGAAGAGTTAGAAAAATTTGCAGTAAAAGAAATGAAAATAGGATTTAAGTATGGTTATACATTTGGTAGAGGTGGAGAAGGATTTCAAAGAGTTAATTTTGGATGCCCTAGAGCTTTACTTGAAGAAGGTTTAACAAGAATAGAAAAAGCTGTTAAAAAATTATAATATCAAATTTTTTAAGGACTTCTATGTGAAGTCCTTTTTTAACGTCATAAGTCTATAATATATACTTTAAAAATGTTTTGTTATATAATTAAAATATATAAAAATTTTATATTAAAATTTAAGGATTGATATTATGAATTTAAATGAACTAAAAGCCTTGTTAATTAAAATGCCAAGATTATTTTTAGGATTTGTTCTATGTGGTCTTGGTATTTCAATGATGAAGAATGTCGCACTGGGACTTAATCCTTGGGGTATTTTTCATATGGGTGTAAGTATTCAAACCGGTATTACCTTTGGAACGGTAAGTCAAATTACTGGTCTTGTTATTATTTTATTAAGTATTCCTCTAAAGATAATCCCGGGTATAGGAACTATTTTAAACATGTATTTCATTGGATTATTTATTGATATGTTTGATAACAGTCTTTTTATTTATACACCTGAATCTTTTGTATTTAAGTTAATTCTTTTAATAGTTGGAATGTGGATTTTCTGCCTAGGTGTATATTATTATCTAAGCTGTGGATTTGGAGCAGGACCTAGAGATGGACTAATGCTGGGATTAATGGAATTGTTAAATAAATCAGTTTCAACCATCAAAACCGTGATGGAGGTTACTGTAATGATAATAGGTTTAATTCTAGGTGGTCCTCTGGGCATAGGCACTGTTATAATTGCCTTTTCCTTTGGATATTTCTTAGAGCTAACCTTTAAGATTGGAAAAAAGAATGCTAAAGAAATAGAACAACTTAATCTTAAAGACCATTATAATAGACTTTTTAAAGTATTAGAAGAAAATAGATGATTTAATTTAAAGCTATAATGGATTGATTGACTTTATAATAATTGACACTTCTTTAAAATATCAAAAAGGGCTTAATCTTATAAGACAGTTTTAAAAAACAATAAATATAAGAATATCCCTAACATTATACTTCTGTTTATTTAACTTACTCTAAGCAGCAGCTTTTTTATTAATAAAGAATACTGAATTGTTTATTATATAAACACTTAATAACATAGATACTTTTAAGGCATAAAAAATATCATTTTCCATACTGGGTCTAACTTTTCCATATGCTTGAGATAATTGATAAATTACTTGATAAATATTATCTTTATTAATCTTATAAACATGATTCCATGAAAAGTCTAAAGGAATGTCTTTTAATATTTTTCTAATCTTCATTTGTAAAGCAATTTCGTATTTTACATGGTGAATTAGTGAAGAATATCCTTTTGTATTCTCATGATAGTGTACAGTACAAAAAAAATCTGATAAGAAATGAGTTATTATTCCGATATCAACAGAAAACTTTTTAAGAGAAGTATATTCTTTATACATTATATTGTTAATTCTATCTACTACAAAGTCTAAAGAATCCTTAATTCTATGAGATTTGGTGAATAAATCCATATCTAAATCCGGTTTCATATTACCATAAATAAAGTACTTCTTATCTAATGTTATACTTAGCTTTTTCTCAATCTCCTTATATAATTTTCTTGAAATTTGTCTATGCGTGGATAAGTTCATAATATCAGCCCCTTAAGATTTCTATACTTAAATTTTACCCTTTTATTGTTAATTCTATAAAAAGTTTAAGTAAAGTTTTATGAATTCGACCAAAAAAGAAAAGAACTGACTATTACAGTTCAATATTTTAAAAAATCAGATGAAAAATAGAGAAGTATGTCAAATTACCAACACTTTATATTTAATTAAATAAACATATTACTTATGATAGCTTAATATAGCTTCTTTTATTCTTTTTAATCCTTCTTTTAAAATAATTCTGGGACATGCTGCATTTATTCTTAAAAAACCTTCTCCTTCTTTCCCAAATAAATATCCATCATTTAATGCAACTTTTGCTTTATTAATCATTAGATGACTTAGTAGTTCTTTATCTATGTTTAGACCTTTGAAATCAAGCCATACTAAATATGTGCCTTCAGGCTTAAAAACTTTAACATCTTTAAGGTTTTCATTTATATAATTAGTTAGAAAGTTAATATTATCTTGTAGGTACACAATTAACTGAATAAGCCATTCTTCTCCATGTTTATATGCTGCTTCTGTAGCTACTGCACTAAAACAATTATTTCTTTTTAACTGAAATATATCTAATAATTTATTAAATTTATTATAATCTTTAATATTAGAAAATGCTGTTATTGAAGCATGTAGACCTGCTAAGTTAAAGGTTTTACTTGGAGCAAAACAAGTTATAAGTCCTTTTGTTAACTCATTTGAAAGAGTCGCAAGAGGAATATGTTTATATCCTTCATAAATAATATCTCCGTGAATTTCATCTGATATAATTCTTATATTATTTTTATTACAAACTTTTAATAGTCTAATTAATTCATCTTTACTCCACACTCTACCTACAGGATTATGAGGGCTGCAAAGAATAAGCATTTTTACTTTATCGTCTATTTTACTTTCTAAGTCCTCGTAGTTCATAATATATTTACCATCTTTAATTTTTAAGGGATTATATACAATTTCTCTGTTATTATTTTGTATTATAGTAAAGAATGGATAGTAAACCGGAGGCTGAACAATAACTTTATCACCAGGCTTTGTAAACGCTTGAATAATTAAATTCATTGAAAAAACTACTCCGGGACTATGTATTAGCATTTGTTTATTAACATTCCATCCATGTTTTTTATACTGCCATTTACTAATTGTGTCAAAATAAGACTCAGGTCTTGTTGTATAACCATATATTCCTTGCTCCGCTCTTTCTCTTATTGCTTCAATCACAGGTTGTGGTGACTTAAAATCCATATCAGCAACCCACATAGGTAATATATCATCTCTGCCAAATTTTGATTTTAACTCAAGCCATTTAGCTGAGTAATTTGATGTTCTATCAATAACTTCATCAAAATTATATTTCATACAATCACTCCAATAATCTTATTTAAGTCAATATAAGTTATGAAATCCGGTGATTGTCTTATGTCATTATATGAAAAAAACAAAATTTAGTGCAGATAATATATTGTATATAGTATAAAGTTTTTTGATTATTCTTATACTAAAATAAGTTAAAACATACATTTTTAAAAAATAAAAAAAAATTATTTTTATGAATATTTTTTATGTAGCGAGCCATAATAATAGTGTCGGGAACATGACGGTTGAGCCAAGATTTATATACGTTCCTAACGGGGGCGTATATAGGTCGGCCAAAGATTGTATACTGGTCTTAAAAGGCTGGTATACAGTCGGAGGGAAGATCTTATATGGTTGGGAAAGGCTTTATTGTAGTCGTATTCTAATATGTTTATGATTGCAGTAAGGTCCCAACCTATCATATAAGGTCGAGCTAAGATCATGTGTAGTGTCGACGCAAAATTTAATGTATTTGATATATTAAATTTTGCAAATGATTCTATGCAGTCGAAAGATTGCATAGGGTTATTAAGATACTATACATGGTTGAACAAACCATTATTATGGGTAGTGAACTGCTTGGTCATGGTCGAAAGATCATGGCTGGGTAATAAGCTATTCATAGTGGTGTAAGGTAGATCGTCATGTTCTCGACATTTTTTTGCTTTTCTATTTAGATAATTATGGTACAATTAATGAGAATAAATCAATCATATTTTTATTAAAGCTTTTAGGAGGTAATAAAGTTGAAGCTTAATCGTAATTTTTACAATAGAGAAACATTGGTAGTTGCTAAAGACCTGCTTGGTAAAATATTAGTACATGAATACAGCGGTATAAAGGTATCGGGAAAAATAGTTGAAGTTGAAGCATATAAAGGATTAACCGATAAAGCAGCTCATTCTTATGGAGGCAAAAGAACTAAAAGAGTTGAAGTAATGTACGGTAAAGCTGGACATGCCTATGTATATCTGATTTACGGTATGTATAACTGTATGAATGTGGTAACATGTGAAGAAGGTATTCCTGAAGCTGTACTCATAAGAGCCGTAGAACCTATTGAAGGACTTGATATAATAAGTCATAATAGATATAAAATTAAGTATAATAAATTAAGCAAAAAACAAAAACTAAATCTAACCAGCGGTCCGGGTAAACTCTGTATCGCACTTAATATTAACAGAGATAATAATAATGATGATTTATGTAAAGATATATTATATATTGAAAATAGAAATGAATTATCAAATGTAAAGTTTGAAATTATTTCATCTAAAAGAATTGGTATAGATTACGCAGAAGAAGCAAAAGATTTTTTATGGAGATTTCATATAAAAGATAACCCCTATGTTTCAAAATGAAAGGTCGTGAACAAATGAAAAAAATAAACTTTAAAAATAGATATTTAATTTTACTTATACTTCCCTTTTCTATTATTCTGACCTTTGCTGCTTCAAACATTCCCTTTATAACAGAAATTATATATTCTTCTGGTTTTTATAAAGTTATTTCTCAAATTTTAAGTAATATTACAGGTATACTGCCATTTTCATTAGGTGAATTTTTACTTATTTTTGCTGTTGTTTATTTTATTTTCTGGTTATTTAAAACCTTGATTAGTATAGTAAGAAACAGTTCAAAAAGGATACTTATTATTAAACATGCTTTTTTTAAAATATTTACAGTTATTAGCATAATTTATTTTTGTTTTGTTATAATGTGGGGGTTAAATTATCATCGTCTACCCTTATCTGAAATCATAGGTCTAAAAACAGAAGATAATTTAATTGAAGATTTAATAGAAGTATGTAAGGATCTTGTAGAGAAAAATAATAGCTTAAGAAAGTTAATACAAGAAGACAAAAATGGAGTAATGTACTTACCTAATGGACATAAAGATGTTTTTAAGAGAGCACATTTAGGATACTCTGAAGCATCTAAATTATATCCTACTCTAAAGGGCAGCTATGGAAGACCTAAAGGTATTGTTTTTTCTGAGATAATGTCACATCTTGGTATTTCGGGTATTTATTCTCCTTTTACTCTTGAAGCTAATATCAATGTATCAATTCCTCAAGTCTTAATACCTTTTACTACCTGTCATGAAATAGCACATCAATATGGATTTGCAAGAGAGGATGAAGCGAATTTTATAGCATATGTTACTTGTAATATGCACCCTGATAAAGATTTTCAGTATTCAGGTAATCTTTTAGCTATGACTTACTCTATGAATAGTTTATATGAATATAACACAGATAAGTATAGAGAAATTTATAATATGTTAGACTTTGATGTTAAAAGAGATTTAGCAGATATATCTGCCTATTGGAGAAGGTATGAAGGTCCTATAGAAAGAGCATCCTCCAGGGTTAATGACACTTACCTTAAAGCTAACCAGCAGGAGGATGGTATAAAAAGCTATGGTAGAATGGTAGATTTACTTATAGCAGAGTATAAGCAGAATTTACCTGCTAGTGAATAGAAGTTGGACTTATGATAATTTTTCTTTTCATTTCATAAATACTTTTGTATTCATCAAGTGTAATGGACTGCTGTCCATCACATAGTGCATTTTGAGGATCTAAATGCACTTCAATCATAAGTCCGTCCGCTCCACATGCTAAAGCTGCTCTGGACATAGGATTTACTAACTCTCTAATCCCTGTACCATGACTTGGGTCTACCACTACAGGCAATCCGGTTTTTTTCTTAACTATAGGAACTGCTGATAAATCTAAAGTATTCCTTGTATATGTTTCAAAAGTCCTTATTCCTCTTTCACATAAAATTATATTTTTATTCCCTCTTGCTGCTATATATTCTGCTGCCATAATCCACTCAAGAATTGAAGCACTCATTCCTCTTTTAAGAAGAACCGGTTTATTTATCTCACCAACAGCCTCAAGTAATGGATAATTATACATATTTCTAGAGCCGATTTGTATTATATCAGCACAGTCTGAAACTATATTTAAATCATTTTCTGTCATTAATTCTGTTACAACAGGTATGCCGGCAGCCTCTCCTGCTTGTTTTAAATATTCTAGCCCTTTATATCCAAGACCTTGAAAGGCATATGGACTGGTTCTCGGCTTAAAAGCACCTCCTCTTAGAATATCTACCCCTATTTCTTTTAAACTAAGAGCTGTTTCTATGATTTGATTTTTGCTTTCAACAGAACATGGTCCGGCAATAATAATAGGACGATTATCTATACCTATTTTTATGTCTCTAATATTTACAATTATCTTCTCTCCATTTAAAGCTTTATTATTTAACACATCTTATCTTCCTTTCAAATATATCCTTTAAATTCTCAAAATCTTAGAGAATTAATATATAGACATCCAGATTCCAACCTTACTTTATTTAAGAAAAAATATATAATTTAAGTGATTTGCAATACTTTTTTGAACTTAAATGTCTATAGTTCTTTAAACAAATAACAACGCTACTCCTGATACAGTAATTACAGCTCCAAAAATCTCCTTAAGCGAAACCTTCTCCTTAAATATTATAATCGAAGGAACAATAATAAGTACCGGTACTATTGCCATAATTGTGGAAGCTATTCCTGCCTCAGTATATTGAACAGCTAACAGTGAAAATGAAACTCCCAGAAATGGACCAAAAAATGCTCCTATAGATACCTTTTTCATTGCATCAATATTTCTTACAGCACTGTTAAGCTTACTCCATCTTCTTATAATAGTAAATACTATACTAAAACCTATAATTCCAAATATAACACGAATTTGAGTTGCAGCAAAAGCATTATAATCTCCCATACCTATTTTACTAAAAATAAGACCTAATGACTGTCCGACTGCTCCAAGAAAAGCAAAGATTAAACCTTTAACGGGATGAGCAAGTTGAACTTTCTTTTCCCCTGATTTTCTGACTAATATAACAAGTGCTATACCACATACTGTCACAAACATTCCTATCATTTCCTGCAATGTCAATCTTTCATTCATAATCATAAATCCCAACAAAGCTGTTATAGGTGGTGAACATGCCATAATTAACATTGAAATTCTAGAACCGATTTCAACAAATGCTTGAAATAAAAATAAATCTCCAATTACAAATCCTATTATTCCCGAGATACTTAACCAAAACCACGCATGACCTGTTGCATCAAAAGGTAGAAACATTCCCCTTGTGAACGTAGTAAAAATTCCAATCAATATAAAAGCTATTACTAATCTAATAAAATTTACAGATAAAGACCCTATTTTACGTCCAGCCAGCTCAAAAGATATGGCAGTAACTGTCCAGCATAAGGCAGTGACAAGAGACGCAATTTCACCAAAATGAGCTTCAAACATATGTTACCTCCAAACTATTTTACTATCATTATTTAGATATGCTAAATAACTTTAATGATATTATATCACTTTTGCCTAGAGGTAGTCTTTAAAAAATTTTAATAATAATTATATATAGATAATCATAAAAAAACAAAATAAGCCAGTCTTTTAGACTAACTTATTTAAAATATTAATCTGTTTCTTTATATCCTTCATATGGTTTTTCTTTGTGCATATAAGGATGCTGTCCTCTTTTTACATAGCTTGTGTGAAGATACTTATCAGCTATATCTGATAAAGGTTCTCCAAGGAACTCGTCATATATCTGTTTTACTCTTTGATTTTCATGTGATCTTCTAATTTTGCTTTCTTTATCAATGTTATACAAAGCATCAGCACGATTATGTCTATAGCTTAAAGAAATATGTTTATGATCGCGACCTCCTAAAATAGGCTGACCTCCGCCGCCTACACATCCTCCGGGGCAGGCCATAACTTCCATGTAATCAAATTTTTTCTCACCGCTTTTAAACATATCCAGTGCTTTTTTCGCATTTCCTGTTCCGTGGGCTATGACAATTGTTATCTTTCTATCACCTAGTTGAACAGTTCCATATTTTAAACCGCTTTGTCCTCTTGCGTCCTCATAATCAGGAACAGACATTTCATCGCCTGTTATTAATTTATGTGCAGTACGTACTGCTGCTTCTAATACCCCTCCAGTTGCTCCAAAAATCATACCTGCTCCACTGTATTGATCAAAGGGTTCATCATACTTTCCATCACTTAAATTGACAAAATCCAAACCATTTTGACGTATCATACGACCAAGTTCTCTTGTAGTTAATACATAATCAACATTTCTATATCCATCTGACTGCATTTCCGGTCTGGCTGCTTCATATTTTTTTGCTGTACATGGCATTATTCCAACATTTATAATTTTAGCCGGGTCAATATCATACTTTTGTGCATACCAAGTTTTTGTTAATGCTCCGCACATTTCATGTGGCGATTTAGTTGTTGATAAATGAGGAAGAAACTCAGGATAGAAATGCTCTGCATATTTTACCCATCCGGGACAGCATGAGGATAGTAAAGGAAGTTTCTGAGGTTCGTGTAAAACCCTTGCCATTAATTCACTGCCTTCTTCTATGATTGTTAAATCTGCAGTCATATCTGTTGCAAAAACCTTGTCAAATCCCAGCCGTTTTAATGCAGTAATCATTTTACCTGCAACAAAACTTCCTATAGGCATTCCGAACATTTCTCCAAGAGTCACCTGAATTGATGGAGCAGTTTGAACCACAACATGTTTTTCAGGATCAGCTAATACTCTTCTAACCTCATTAATATGCTCTTTTTCAGATAAAGAAGCTGTAGGACATGCCAATACACACTGTCCACACATTATACAGCTAACTTCTGATAAATCCTTTTGAAAGGCCGGAGCTATAACTGTATTCAATCCTCTATTTAAAGGCGAATATACATAACACTCCTGAATTTTATTGCAAATTGCCATACACCTTCTACAGCCTATACATTTATTATAGTCACGTTGTATAGCCGGATTGTTGTCATGAAATCCATAGTCCTGCATTTCTCCGGTAAAAGGTATGTTACGTATACCGAGATTATCAGAAGCATTTTGTAATTCACAATTTAGGTTTCTGATACATGTTAGACATTCTCTGTGATGATTAGATAATAATAATGTTACGGCAGTTCTTCTAGCTCTTAAAACTCTATCGGTATTGGTTCTTACCTTTAGACCGTCTACAACGGGATATACACAGGATGCCTGTAAATTGCGTGAACCTTCCACTTCAACAACACAAACCCTGCATGTTCCAATTTCATTTATTTCCTTTAAATAGCAAAGACTCGGAATTTCAATACTTACTGTTCTTGCTGCCTCTAAAAGACTTAGGTTTTTATGTACTTCATAATCCTGTCCATCTATATTAATGGTTACAGTTTGATCTTGTTGTTTTATCTGTTCACTTGTTTTATTTTCCATATTTATCACCACCTATGCTTTATATATAGCATCTACAGGACATTTTGGTATACATGCACAGCATTTTATACAAACATCCTGATGAATATGAAAGGGTGATTTCTTTTGTTCTCCTGTAATAGCATTTACAGGACAAACCCTTGCACATATACCGCATGATACACATTTTTCATCCGATATTACTACTTTTAGTAAATTGTTACATACTCCGGCAGGACATGTTTTTTCTTTTATATGAGCTATATATTCATCTTTAAAGAATTTTAAAGTACTAAGTATCGGATTAGGAGCTGTTTGACCAAGACCGCATAATGATGAATCCTTCACATCATAACATAAATCCTCCAGTATTTCTAAATCCTCCATTTGCCCTTCACCTTTACTAATTCGCTCTAGTATTTCTAATATTCTTTTAGTTCCAATACTACACGGGACACATTTTCCGCACGATTCATCTTGAGCAAATTCAAGATAGAACCTTGATATATCTAACATACAGTCAGTTTCATCCATGATAATAAGTCCACCTGAACCCATCATAGAACCAATATCAGACAGTGATTCAAAATCAATCTTTGTATCAAGAAGTTCTTCCGGTATACAGCCACCTGACGGACCACCTGTCTGTGCTGCTTTAAAGCGTTTATTATCGTGTATTCCTCCGCCTATTTCATAAATAATTGTCCTTAATGAAGTCCCCATTGGTACTTCAATTAAGCCCGTATTATTTATCTGTCCTGCCAATGCAAAAACTTTTGTTCCCTTGCTTTTTTCCGTACCTATAGAAGCATACCAATCCCCTCCTTTTCTAAGGATTATCGGGATATTGGCAAAAGTTTCAACATTGTTATTTAATGTAGGCATTTCCCACAACCCTACTTCTGCGGGGAATGGAGGTCTAGGTCTTGGTTCTCCTCTTAATCCCATTGCAGATTGAATTAGTGCAGTTTCTTCTCCACATACAAATGCACCAGCACCAAGTTTTAAATCAAGATCAAAGCTAAAATCAGAACCTAATATGTTATTACCCAGTAAACCCGTTTTACGTGCTTGTTCTATTGCAATTTCAAGTCTTTCAACTGCTATGGGATACTCTGCCCTTACATAAACATATCCTTGATTAGAATTAATAGTATATCCAGCTATAATCATAGCTTCAATTACACTATGAGGATCACCCTCTAATATTGATCTATCCATGAATGCTCCGGGATCACCCTCATCTGCATTACATAGTACAAACTTTCTTTCACCATCATAGGATAACGCATACTCCCATTTTCGTCCTGTAGAAAATCCTCCTCCTCCTCTTCCTCTTAAACCAGACTTTTTAACATTATCAATAATATCTTTAGGCGGTGTTTTATTAGTCAAAATATCTCCTAAAGCTTTATATCCATCCATAGCAATATATTCTGTTATGTCTTCCGGATTAATAACGCCGCAGTTTCTTAAAGCTATTCTCATTTGATTATTAAAAAAATCTATTTCATTCATATTTTCAACAAATTGATTTAAAGTCGGAGATTTATATAAAAGCTTTTCTACCCTTTCACCTTTAACGATATGATTAGTAAGTATATTATCTACATCTTGAGGCTCAACTTTTATATAGAATGTTTCGTCCGGATGAATCATTATAATAGGTCCTAATTTACAAAAACCAAAGCACCCTGTTTTAAATACTTTTACCCTTTCTTCAAGTTTTCTTTTTCTAATCTCTTTTTCTAATCTTTCTCTAACCATATTTCCTCTAGATGAAACACAACCTGTTCCTGAACAAACTAATATATGATATTTCTTTAGCTCTTTTTCTAAAATTTTATCTTCGTTATCTTCACTAAATCTGATTTTAATTTTGTTATATGTATCATCTTTGATTTTACTAAGTTCTTCTACTGAATTTATATTTTTAAGCTCCATTCTTATCACCTACCTTAGACAAGGATTCTTCAACTCTAGTCTTTTTATGAGTCTTTATGTATTTATATAAAATTGAAGGAACATCAGCAGGAGAAAGCCTTCCGTGAACATTTTCGTTAATAGTGATAACTGGTGCTAAGCCGCAAGCACCGATACATCTGCTGGTCTTGAGAGTAAACAGCTTATCCATGGTTGTTTCTCCTACATCTATTTGCAGCTCATCTCTTATAGCATCTACCACCTCTTGAGCTCCTTTAACATAGCAGGCTGTACCCATACAAACTCCAATCGTATATTGACCCTGCTGTTCTTGTGTAAATAATGAGTAAAAGGTAACAACTCCATTAATAGTAGAAATAGGAATGCCAAGTTTCTCTGATATATAAGATTGAATTTCTAACGGAAGATACCCTACAGCCTCTTGAGTCCTTTGGAGTATCCTTATTAACATTCCATCATCTTTTTTATATTTTTTAATTATTTCATCAATTTTTTTATAATCAAAATTTTCCTTAACCTGAACTTCTTGTTCCATAATTACATTGTCACCTCACTTATATTTAAAGTTCTCTTGTTTTAATATTCTAATGTATTATTTGTGTGTAATCCTAAGTTTATTCAAGTTTCTTAAAGACACTAAAAAATATAATGAAGCTATGCAAATTATAATTTTGAGTAAAAAAAGAAGACACAATTGTGTCTCCTTTAGGATTATTTCACTAGCTTTTACTATTTGACTAAATAAAAGATTTATTTATGTCGTCTAATATAAAAAGTGTTACATATAAGTGTTTAAAGATTATACTGATTTGATGTATTAATTGACAAATTGTTCTGTAATACTTATTACATAACCATCTTTAGTTTGAATCCAAAACGGAACTTTAGCTGCTTTGTCAGAATAAGTATTTAAGTATCTGATGAATTCTTCTTGATTCGTTGTGCTATAATTTCTATCTTCATCCTTACCGACAAAATCATTGCCCCAATCAATAAAATTGTATACTGTTTCTTCGTTTACTTCAAATGATACTTTATCTGAACTTGGGTTATAAATATAATACCCATTCGGCATATCATTTTGTTCAGATAAATCTAATTCTTTTATACGGTCTTTGTCTTTATCGGTTATCCATTCAACCTCATCTAAATAAAGTGTATTTTTCTCCATGCTTATATAACCGATATACAAATCCTTATTTTTGCCATCTTCGTTAGCTTGTTCGCAAGAAATAAACATCAAGCTTACTACACCTACCAATAATACAATAAATACTTTTCTCATTTTTCTAACCGCCTTTTCTGTATAAAATATAAATTATCTATGAAACAACCTAATTCCCAACAGTAAATTAATACATTTAGTCAGGTATTAAAGTATCATTACTTAAAATATAAGTATTGATTCTTTGGCTTTCTTTACCTCTATCCATTACAACATTAAAATTATTACTCTCTCTGTCATAATAAACATAATCAAATTCATCATGTAATCTAACATAACACCATAAACCGCTTTGTTCCTTGTAGATAGTAACTTGTCCTCCATATTCAGATATCCACTCAATAGTTCCGTCATTGTCTATGTCCTCTATATAAACTGGTAACTCTTGATATATATGAATCATTGGTACTCTATCTTCAATTTTAAGATAATATTCAACTGGATAGGCTGCCCCAAGACCTCCACTGATGCGTATATATTCTATATCATTAACGTTAATTATATCAGCATCTATCATCTCACTAAATCCATATCCGGCTTCCCCTATTTCATATGTGCAGCCTTTAATCTCAATTCCTACGTGATATACTCCCTCATCCACAATCTCTTCATTTGTTTCTTTCTTGTTATAAACATTAATAATATATTCATTAAGATTTATTTCTTTTACATTCTTAATTCTATCCTCATCAAGTAATTCTAATTCAACTAATTCTACCGGCTGAAAATCCAGTTTTATAGGCTTAAGTTCGTCTTGAATCGTATCAACTTGGTCTAAGTCATTATTCTCTTCTTCAGATAGAATACTATTTATAGGTCCACTTTTCTCCGGACTACATGCTACAAGTGTAATACATATACTAAATATTATGAGTAATTTCTTTTTCATCTAAGTTCCTCCCAAATTTACTTGTTCATGTATGCAATCGTTGATTTAGTATAACTCTACCATTGATATTTTAATTCTATAAATAATCTCCATGATTATCAAAATAAAATACTTTGTTTATAATAAATTTTTTCATATAGAGCAACATTTTATCAATACAGAATTTTTTAATTAAACTACTCTTGTATGTTATACAATTTCCCCATAAATAAAATTGTTTCCGTCTCATTTTCTTCAATCATAAATAGAAAAGGTTTATCTGCAATAAATTCCAACGGATCTTCTATCTGTGCAGATTCGGTTATTTCCACAACTGTTACTCCCGCTGCTTCAGTACCCTGTTCATTTACTTCAATTACTGCCTTATGAAGTACTCTACTAATGTGTACACCATCTGTAATGCCTGAAAAGTCAGCATTAACATCAAATGCATCATTCATTCCTAATGCAATCAGGCTTTCATTTAAATTTTTCACTCCATATTCAAGCTTAAATCTTGGAATTTGAAGGATAACATCATCACGCTTCTGGATACTGTCCTTTATCTCATTCCATTTTTGTAAATCCATATTCTCTATAAAATCATTAATGTTAGTTCCATCTTGCGGAAGAACACAGTACATAGCAGTCTTTCCATTTCCATAAGGAAGTCTAACTGCTTTAAAATCTGTACCCTGTCCATACTCAACTTCATCTTTTTTATTCATCATCTTTACATTTTGAGAACTCCCGTCACCGGCGTAAAATTCTCCGTTAAATGTATTCTTTTCATCAAATTCTTCAGCCCATTCACCCTTAAAGTATATTGCATTTATAAGATACATTATAACCTGAGGCGGAATTGGAGAATTTATCATTTTTGATATTTTGCCGTTTGTTGCATCATCAATCCAATTATTAATTTTTTCGGCTGCTTCATCATTGGAAAAATCAAGAGCTTCTACATAAGCATTGAAAATTTCCTTGTTTACAGATAGAAAATCCTCATTAATATCTTTGCCCTCTTTCATCCAAATAGAATTATTAATTTTTAATTCAACTTTATTGTCTACTTGGTTTAAATATATTAGATGATTCTTATAGGCATCATTAATAACTTGAAGATCAATATCCTTATAATTTAAAGCCTTAGCCATCTCATCTTTAGTATTGCCTCCTGCCCCCTGATAAGTCATCGAAAGAGCTGTTGAGATACTAAGGGGAGAAATAAAAACACTTTTATCTTCATCTTCATTATTGAGTTGCTTAAAAATATCAAAGGCAAATTGAGTATTTCCCTCTATAACCTTATTATTAATTTCCTTTATGTCGTATTGTTGACTGAAAATACTTTGACATCCGGTTACCGTAATAGATATAACAGCTAAACAAACTATAATAGAAATTATCTTTTTCATGTATTCAACCCCTTTCATTTATTTCTTACTAATACTTTAGACGTATAAATTAAATTTTAGTTCCAAGAAAAAAACTCAGGTTTTCCTGAGCCTACAATAATTATAATAATTTTTAATCTATAGTTATAGAATTGTTTATCACCTTAAGATACTTGTACATCCCCTTAGCGTAAATCCCAGTAAAGTAAGTATTACAATTACAATTAATGCACCCTTACCGTAGTTTTTTAAGTTTTGATTTTTGACTCCAAATGCTAAGATAAATAAAGCAATTATATTAACAAAAGGTATAGCAGTGACTATTAAAACAAAACTCCAAGTTCCTATACCAACAACTTCACTAACTTCACTATCGTCATAAGAATCTCTGTAATTATAGTTATCACTACTGTAATATTTACCATCTGTTTCATTATCATAGTTATTAAAATTATTATAATTAGACATATAATTCCCCCTTAAAATTTTATATCTTTGTCTATTTAATTATACCACTAATACTTGTGATTTTTTATAGTATTTTGAAAATATCAATTGGATTAACATATTAGCCTAATATTTATTTATTCTCTTTATGCTTTTAACTTTATACGAATTAGAATTTATCCCTATATTAATTAACATATTTATACTTTTATACATTATACCTAAAATTAAAAAAATCATTGTAAATCCAAGAGAAATAGTTCCTAACAAAAGTTTATTACATATTTTTTCTAGTGTAATTAAACTTAAGTTTAAAGTGCCTGATAATAATATCATCAAAAAAAACACTAGAAATAAACCTGAAAAAAAGAATGGAAGTTTTGTGAATAACTGTGTATATATCATAACTGCTTTTAAGTCCTTTATAATTCTTTTATCAATCCTCTTTTTATTTTTTATTTTATAAGAATCTGTGCTGTAAACAATTTCAGTCCATTCAAACCCGCAATTTTTATACATAATACTTCTATTTGTTATTATTTCTTTATCATCTGCCATTTTATATAATGCTCTTCTTGTTACCAACCTTAACTGACTATTGTCTAAAATGATTTTTTTATTTGATAATTTCTTAATTACTCTAAAGTATGTCTTAACTAATAAATTTTCAGCTTTATCACTTGTTGCTAAGATAATATCATAATCTTCTATTGTAGATTTTCTATACATATCTAATATTAACTCCATAGGATAATCAATAATAATTGATTCAAATTCAAAAATAAAATCACCAATTGATATATCTGCTCCGGCAAACAAAGCTCTATCCACTCCATGTTTCTGCGACAAACTCACTATAGTAACATTACCTTTAACAATATCCTTTATATTAAAAATCTCGTCTTCTGTATTATCTTTACTATCATCATTAACTATTATTATTTCATATGAATTAAAATTATTATTTAAAAAAAAGTCTATTTTTAAAATAAAATCGGCTATGCTATCCTCAACATTATATGCATATACAATAACCGATATAAATGTCTTTTCCTTCATGATAACACCTCGTCCAAATCATAAATTGTATTTATTTTTCCTGATAATACAGAAATAAATCTTGGGCTTTCTGTATGAATTTTAATAACAGTGGGTCTTGAATCATCAACCTTAGCAGTGTTTAATATTGGTTTGATTGAAAATAATGAATCTATATAATATAGCGATATATCACTATTTAGATATTTCTTTGTAAGCTGATGCATATTAATCCAAGCAGATTTGGGACGAACTTTACAAGTATTGCAGTTCTCCAGTGATAATTCATTACACAATGTATTTTTTCTCTGACAAGGAAATTGAGGCAGTAAATCAAAGCTGGTTTTATGATGAGTAAAGGTTACAGATGTCAGAGAGTGAAATGCTTTTAAACCAAACGGCATCACTGAAAAAAATGGTCCATCCATTAAGGTAATACCTACGTTCTTTATTTTTTCACTCACATCACATAAAATTATCTCGGATATTTCATATTTTATGTCGAGCTTTTCCATACCAAATTTTTCAATTATTTGATTTATACTAGCATACGTTGCGTTTATAACGTTGTCTGAAATAAAATCGTATCCTAAATTAGTGCTTAGAGAATATTTATTATCTATAACAGAAACTCCTAGTATTCTAACATCATAAAAAATCTCAAAGCAAGTTTTATAATTAAGGTAATCTAAAAACCATTCTTTAATTTTAACAGCATCAAATGCAAATTCCTCTGTTTCAAAGGTTCTTTGTACCATTCTGTCATTAAAATACTCATCTACATTAACTTCTGCACAAGGTATATTAGCGTTTTTACAAAATAGTTGAAACTGCTCGCCAGAAGTTAAAGAATAATCCTTAGCTATACCATAAATTTTTTTAAACTTTTTATTAATTGCAAAATTAAAGTCTTCATTAAATCTATTAAAATATTTAGCTGAATTCATAGCTGTTGTAAAGCTTCTGGGATAATGGTATCCTTTATGAACTCTAGCTTGATTTATGTAAGATGCTCTGGAAAAAGCCTGTTCATCATATTCTAATACTGCTATGTTATATCCCTTGTCTACTAGTAACTTAGAAATATATAATCCGTATATACCGGCACCTAAAATTATATAATCATATTTTTTTTTCATTTTATCACTCCAATCTCTGCTAACATTAAAAATTTCACTTCTTTGGATAATAATTGTTAGCAAAATCTTTCATGTCGCTTATGACTTGTTCTCTATTATACATATAATCAGATTTTGTATTATATAAATAAGAATATTTAGTTCTTACATCATAATATACAGGTGGTTTTTTCGTAACATTGTTAAAGTTAATGTCAAAACATGTTTTAGCCAGCTCATAAGCACTAATAGGCTCAGAATTGAAGTTTATGACTTTGATATTATTATCAACTGCCAGCTTTATATCTTTCCAAAGATTCTTCAAATGATAATACTGAAATACGCTGGATTTATGAGTCCATGTAAGACAGTGACTGTTTAAGAGGTCATATACAAAATTCTTTTTTAATCCATCTCCATAAATTGCCGGTAATCTAATTATAAAATAATCTTTAAAATTTTCTTTAATAAACTCCTCTACTAAAATTCTATTGTATCCATATGCATGTAGGTTCTCTTTATCAAGCAAAGTATCTTCACTTACTTTATTAGGAGTCTTATAAACATCTACAGTAGAAATTAGAATGATTTTTTTACATTTAATTTTTTGTAGATTTGTGAGTAGTATATTTATTTTTAATAAGTCTTTCTCTGGAAATTTATTAGCAATCCATTTTGTTCCTGAAACGCCTGCACACACAACTAAATCAAATTCTTTATTAATAATTTGATGAATATTTGAAGAATTATATCTAATGTCAAAATTCAATTGCTTATCTAGATTACTTCCTACAAAACCAGTATATCCTATTAAAGCCTTCATATGTTCACCTCTAGTTTATAGTCGAAAACCTCCTAAATATTTTTCAAATTCTAATATACTCTTTAGTAGTTTTTCTATTCTCTTAAATTTTCTAAGCTTAGGAAAATCCTTTGTTACCATTTCAATAAACTTTACATACCAAAATTGAAAATCTTTATGCAGACCAAGTTTATAAATCTTACTTTTATATTTAAAGCTCCAGGGTTTGAATCCTGCATAATGTAAACCATAAAGGATTGAAATATCCGGATACCCTCCAAAGCCATTAAATATTAAATCAACATTTGTCCACTTTCCAGACCATCTCATAGTAGCATACTGCATTTCAGGCCAATTGAATATATCTCCTATATATTTTTTTATTTCTTCCTTATTAGTATCTTTCATGATATTTCTAAACTCATCTATAGAGGGAGTTAACACAAGTAAGGAACTATTTACTCCCATATTTGAAGGGTCTTCTTTAACTCTATTACATATATATTCTGGAATTTTACTTCCATGAGGACAAATGTCGTCATAAACCCGGTGCCATTTCCATTTTTTCGTTTCGTTTACATCATAAGGTATTATGTAATTACCATCATTATCGTATTCTAAGCAGTACTCTCTTTTTTCATTAACAGTACCTGCCGGTGTATCTAATGTAAAAAGATGGTCATAGTTTTTTAAGGGATAAACATCTGCATCTAGTACAACTATCTTGTCATAATTGAAACCTAAATCTCCGTCACTTCCCAGTCTAAACGCATGAAATCTTGTAAAGAGAAAAGGTCTATCCTGTCTTTTCTGTCTTCTCTTGTGATATATATATATTTCTTCAACCTCTACTACATAATCATACATTATTGATAGTATTTCTCTCGTTTCATTAGATATATTTTCTGTTACCATACACACCAGATCTGCATCGTAATTCCCCTTTTTAAGTCCATGAGCAAGCATTAATGCTCCATAAATAAAGCTATCATTCATCATTATAAAGGTAACAAAAGCATACTTTCTGCTTCCATCCTCTCTTCTCATTTTTAGGGGTTTGCTGATAAACTGTTCCATATAATCTCCTCCAATTTGGCAAAAAAATAAGACCGTAAATTAATAATATTAATTTACAGCCTTATGTAAACATTATATACAGATTTTTAATTCATACTTAAATAAACTATATTAAAGATTATAATATAGAAAAAATTTTGTATTTATTGTAAACAAGCTTTAATTATATAAAGGTCTGCAAACTATACTCTTCTTATTATCTCAGGTTTAACAAATATATATAATTTTATACGCTAAAAAGCTTAACTTATGTTAAGTAATAATACGCCAATTGTATAAAAATATTTTGTTGAAACTTGAGTACCTATATAAAGTTTTGTTAGATAAGAAACAGTATAATCATTTTCAAACATTCCTCCTTAATAAAGCTAATAAAATTATACTAAAACAACAATATCTTGTCAAGAAACGAAAAAAAACCAGACTTAATAATACAAGTCCGTCTGGTCTGTAAAAAATTATATATAACTGGATTTGCTAATAACTAAATACTAAAACTTAGCTGCTTTTCCATCTTTTTAAATTAGGAAAAATTTTCTTCATTTCATTTCGTGCTGTTTCTTCATCAGGCCAAGGATTATTTTTTGATGTATAAGGAACACATACCTCAATCATTTCTTCCATTGTAGCTTCCATTGTAAATTTGCCGTCTTTATAACAATGAATACAATAATCTCTGTTTTTGCTTCCATCTTTATTTGTTCCCAAAATTTCAGCATTTTTAGATGACATAGGCATTGAACATGATTGACAGATAAGCTCGGCTGATAATGGTATCCAAATTTCCACTATAGATTCAGGGTCATCTTCTCCCTTATATTTTTCACCATATACTAATACAGAAAACAAATTGTTTTCTAGAGTACCTTCTTTAAAAACTTCACTATTCTCCTTTATCCATTTATCTATATTATCGTTTTGACTCTCATAACCATCACATGGTGAAATTTCAAATACTGCATACATAAAATCAGGCAGCGTGACAACTTCAAAATCTTCTGAAACGTCTACATCCTTAACGAGTGATCCAACATGACAATCACGCTTACCACCCTTTGCAGGAATTCTAATTTCATATCCATACTCATTTACTTTGTTGATCAGTTTAACCTTTTTACTCATTTCTTCAAAACTGCCCCACAATTCTCCTGTCCTTCCACCATCTCCTGTTATACCTGCAATCACCATACTTTTTTCTACAATAATTCTAGGTTCCACTCTAACCACACTCCTTATTTTATTTAGTTTTATTTTACACTACCAAATATGACAGAAGAATGTCATGTTTAAAAAAATTATTACTAATTAATTTGACATCCCTCGCAATAATAAATACTACCGCCCATATAGCTTGCCTTTTTTATAATACTTCCACATATAGGACAGTTATGGTCAAGAGTATGCTTACTAACCTTAGTTTTGTATTGACCTAAACAGTCAAATAAATCTCTTTCAGTATCTCTTCCACCTTTTAGAACCATTTCCTGCAATGTCGTTTTAATAGATTTGAATATATTTTCTTTGTCATTACTATTTAAAGTATTTATTTTTCTCTTAGGATGTATTTTTGAATTATATAAAATATCTTGTAGTACTCCATTTCCCAATCCCGGAATTCTTTGCTGAGTTGCTAGAAATGCTTTTGCACTTAACTTTTGTACATCTGATGAAGAAATAAGGTTATCAAAATATTCCTTGTCAAATTCATTAGATAGAGGTGATGGCTTTTTCTTTGCTATTTTATAATAGTCATTATCAAATTTACCTTCCTCAAAACACCACAATCCTCCATACATCTGAATGGTAGCACTTATACCTGACGAGTCATCAAACTCAATTAAAAGCTGATGTTTTTTGGGAAACTTTTCGCCTTCGCCATGGTACCTAAGCCTAACTCCCTCTGCAAATAGTATTACAGCATCACATGCCGTAATTTCTAACATACCTCCATAGGCATTAGCTTTATCAATTGTTTTGCCTTTTAATAATGCGTTATAATTTTGTGGATCTCCGTAATACCAAGCAAATTTATGAGGGCTGTGTTCAGCTAACACATTTAAAATTTTCTTGCCGCAAATATGTTTATTAATTTGCTCTGATATTACCAAAGCCTCAGGAATTTCAATCATATATACCACTCCTTTTTATTTATTAACTTCATCTATAATTTTTCTAAATTTCTTTTCCGCAGTTAACTCTTGAGTTAAAAATTTACCCTTATAAAATAACGAATAAATAGTAAATGGTGATGGATTTTGATTAGCTTTATCTTTACTATCTATAAGTATTTTTTCATATTCAAATCCTTGTTCCTTAGCAATTTTAGATTGTAAATCAATATAGTAGTTCATATAGGGACATTGATTTGAATAATAAGTTTTAAATCCTCCATTGTCTTCACATACTGCATTTCTGGCGGATTCTATAAACCTTGGTACTATATCACTATTACTTAATTTCAAAAACAAAAGCTCGAAATATGGTTTAGCAGTATCACATTTCTCAAAACCATTCTTTAAAAAGAATTTTTTATCAGACATAAAAGGTCTCTTTTTATCACTTGTTAAAACAATAATACCATCTTTACCCTTTGTTTTACTATCCTCAATACATTTCTTCAAAAGTTCTTTACCATATCCGCTTCCTTTATATTTACCAGATACCCAAAAGCAATTTATAACCATATAATTTGGAGCATAAACAGGAAGATAAGCTATTTCAGAAGGAGCGTATTCTATAAACACTTTAGCTCTTTCATTCAATTTTATAAATACATATCCATATTCAATCTGCTCTTTAAGAAATTGTTTCTTTGCATTATAACCTTCTTTACTTTTCTTGTCAGAAAAGGCACAACAAATATGTTCGTTTTCAATATTGCCCTTGGTTAAAGTTATAAAATCCATTTTTATCTCCTTTCAGTATTATATTATAGCGATAAAAACAAATGGCAAACTTATAGATTGTATAATCTTTACCATTTATACTGTTATTTTTAGCTTTTATAATACTATACTATCAAATATAACTTGACAATGGTATGTCATATATAAATTATATTTTCTAATTGTAAATGGAACACATATGGAAATTCTTTATAAATATGATAATGAGAAAAGACCGCTTTTAACTCTAAGCGGTCTTTGGATATTTCAAACATACTAAAGATATTATAATTTACTTATCTTGTATAGAGTTTTTTTAATTAATCTCTTAAAGCTCCATCAGTATATTTATTTCCTGAATTCCATAACATAAATTCATTAACTCCGTTTTCTTCCAAAGCTCTAATTTGAGCTTTAACTTCTTCTACACCATATTTTATATATCCTTCTACCCAAGTTGCAGTAAAGTCTTGGATCCATGGTCTGATAATTGCAGGAGTTTCAATATTCTTATTTCTCTCTAAAGCATCTTTTATTCCTCTATCAATGGTTTCATAAGGGAAAGCATCAGGAACAGATAATCCATATACCCCATTACCATAATGACTAGGATACATCATAGGTGATACGTAATCTACAACGTTACTTACAGCTTCCCAGTACTGACCCAGTCCCATATCTCCTTGAACAGAACCAACTTGTCCAAATATATCGGCTGAAATATAAACATTTAGAGGTGCTAGCTCTTGTCTTGCATATTTTAAATATCTCTGAATAGTTACCGGTTTTGATTCATTTAGTTCGTTTTTGTAATCAACATATTTATCTAACTCACCTCCGTTAGATGTAGGAAATCTAACATAATCAAACTGTATTTCATTAAATCCTGCCTTAGCAGCTTCTTTGGATACCTCTATATTATATTCCCATAACTGTCTATCATGTGGTGAAATCCAAATTATACCATCCCTTTTTGTCAAGGGCTTACCGTTGCTTCTATAAGTTATTGCCTTTTCAGGGTATCTTGCTGCATATTGAGGGTCTTTAAAACAAACAATTCTAGCTATAGTATATATATTATTATCTTTTAATTTTTTCATAAAGGCTTCCATATCTTTAATCGGTGCATTTTTATTAGCATTAGTATCAAACTTCTTTGCAGCCTCAGTTTGGAACAACATATTTCCATGATCATCTTTTACATCTATAACAAAAGTATTTATTTGAGTTTCCTTTGATAATTCTATAAACTTGTCCAATCTTCCAAGTGCATTTGCAGCAGAGTGAATTGTAAGATATATTCCTTTAACCTCTACTCTTGGATTTCCCGGATATTCATCTGTTTTATCCTGAGGTGATAAATCAATTTCTTTATAACCTTCACCTAATAAATCCATTCTATCCATTACAGTATAAGCAGCCCAAATCCAACCTGTATTATTATTTTCTTCACTATCAAATTCAATCTTATACCAAACTGCTTCTCCTGCTTCATTTGTAGTTGAATCAAGAACTTTAACACCTTTTCCTTTAATCAGTTTTCCAATTATATTACTATCAGTAGTACTATTATCTCTAACGTTTAATCTGTTTGAACTAACATAAACTATCTTATCTTCATCTTCTTTTTCAGAATCTTCATCATTTTCTTCTTCTGATGGGTCTTCATTTTCGTCTTCATTTTCGTCTTCGTTATTATCTGAATCGTTTTCATTATCAGATTCGTCTTCTTCTGGTTTTTTGTTATCATTATCGTTGTCTTGTGTTGGTGACATTATTTGATTAGTACATCCTGATAAGCTAACAGTAAATACTAGAAATAATGCTAATAAAATTATTAATATTTTCTTTGACATTTTGCCACCCCTTATATTCTTATAATTTAATGTTTATTACTAAAATTTAGCATCCGTTAATTCAAATATCTAAAATCATATTTCGTGCTTGTAAAATTCTTAGTTTTTAAACTTATACAATTTTTTAAGGATTACAATATTGACATTGTCCGGGATCTGCTTGTTCTATCCCGTTTGGATATAATTTTTCCTCGGTATATCCGCATTTCTGGCAATTATATTGATGTGAAAGAATTAATTGAGTAGGAAGCTTACACCAGCTACAAGGCAGTCCTTTCTTAGTTTTTATCAGCTTAAAACCCGGCCATGAACATTTTGGACAAAGGTTATATATATTTCTAACAAGGTCTGCAGTAGCAGTCTTGATATTCTTCATCCTTGTTGGATTATATAATGCCCTCATATCACTTTCAATAGATACTTCACCATTATGAGATTTTTTTAACACATAATTAAAGGAATCTTCTAAATCTTTTTTTGTCGTTATCCCCTTAATTATCTTTGTTTCCCTCAACAAAGTCTTTTCTGCTTTTATTACTACTGCATGTTCAGGAAAACCTACAGACAAAGAAAAATCATAAGCTTCTTTAAAAGTTCTAACTACCTTCTGATTAAAATTAGTTTCTGTTGTTGTTGCTGTACCTATTATCTCCATATCATTTTCTTTGTCAATTAATAATACTATCTCTCTATTGAATGGTAAAACGGGAATTAATGGATGAGGACCAAATGAACCTTCACTAGCAAAAGCTAAAGTTTCTCCATATAGCTCCATAGAACCCTTTGCCTTATGTCTTGCAGCTTCAAATTGATTTCCAATACGTTCTATATCTCCCGTAAATGTTCCAAACTGATCTGAATTAAAATTTTCAGGTACAATAACTTTAATTCCCAATTCTTTTTCAAGTATGGGTGATATTACTTCTTCTTTTCTGTGCATGGTTGCTAAAATCCCTACACGATTTTTAAAAAACGAATGGATAATCTCTTTTATACTCAATACTTAAACTCCTCCCAAAACTTATGTTTCAATACTTATGACATTATAAATTCATTATAGCTTTAAGAAATTTCTTTGTCAATGCTCAAACCTGTATATACCAATATCTTCATTACCTTGTTTTCTTGTCTTGTAATTTATGATTAATTGGTTGTATATAATGTATAACTATGATAAAGTAATATAAGTCAAAATATGAAGTTGTGTAAAAAAAAGACTAGATAGTAAATTAACTTACTATTTATTCCTTTTTACAAAAGTTATATATCTAGAATAGAAATGTTAAGAGGAGGTATCAAATGTATAGCAGAATAAGAATAGTAAATAACATAAGTATTTGTTTTTTTATTGGTGCATGTATAAAATTGATTAATCTTTTAGCATCAATACCTCCAAATTTGCCATCAATACGTTCGAGTTCAGCAGAGGTAATTTCGGAGATTACATCAATGATATTAAGGGGTTTACCACCTAATATTATTGGGTTAACTATTTTGATTATTATAATAATTACGTGTAATCGTCTTTATAAACACAAAAAAGACGACTTAAAGATAAAGAATAATTACTTTTTTATTGGAACTTACTTATTGATTCTTAGTATAGTTAATTTTACAAATATACCATTTAGACTTCATTGGCTAATTAAGGTGAGAGAACAAATTAGTTATGAAAATATGATGAGCATTTTAATACCAGATATAGTAAATATTGTGATTATAATATTAAGTATAGTTATTGGTATATTTATGGTACTTAAAGATATTAGAAAAAAGCAGCCGGATATTAACTAAAGATAGCTTATAAGAAAAATAAGAAATTAAGAATTAATGGAAGATTTCATAATTCAAATAATATTATGCTAAACCATAATAAAGCATAAGTTTGCTAGATTGGCAAACTTATGCTTTATTTCACATTTCATTGTATCAAAATTGACGTTTATTTTTGTCTTTGGTGTACAAGATACATGCATCTATTTTTAAGCTTATTGCTTTTATTAACATTCAATTGTGCTATGAAGCAATTCTCCATCCACGTGCTTTAGTACGTCTTTCCCAGAAGCGTTTATATAGACCGTCTTTATCAATTAATTCTTGATGAGTGCCTTTCTCCATCAATTTTCCGTCATCCAGCACCAATATCTGATCGGCTGATTTAATAGTGGATAGACGGTGCGCAATGATTACCAGCGTTTTTTCCTTTACAAGCTCCATTATCGCTTCTTGAATATATTTTTCATTTTCTGGATCAACGCTTGCTGTTGCTTCATCGAGTAGAATAATCGGTGCATCCTTTAGTATTGCACGGGCTATAGAAATTCGTTGTTTTTCACCACCCGATAAAGTGTTACCACCTTCACCTATAACAGTGTTATAACCATCCCTTAGTTTTAGTATAAAGTCATGACATCTCGCTTTTTTTGCAGCTACAATAACTTCTTCCTCGGTTGCATCCAGTTTACCGAATCGAATGTTGTTAAGGACAGTATCATTAAATAAATACACTTTCTGGAATACCATACTGATGTTTTCCAGCAAATGATCTACCGACATGTCTTTTACATCGATGCCGCCTATCTTTACACTGCCTTTCTGCACATCCCAAAATCGAGCAATTAAGTTTGTAACTGTCGTTTTTCCGCATCCAGA
>JANQLB010000009.1 GCA_028280805.1 Tissierellales bacterium | reverse complement strand
GCATAGTAGTTATTCTGTTCTTTTCTATAGTATTTATTATCTCTTGCGGATCTTTTTCTCCTTGTGGTTTTAAAAAGCACATCTTAGCTCCGGTTATTGTCCACCAGAACAACTCCCAAACTGACACGTCAAATATATATGGTGTTTTTTGAAGTATTATATCCTCTTCTGATAATGAATACTTCTTTTGCATCCAATCTAATCTATTTATTACTGAGTAATGTTCTATCATTACACCCTTTGGCTTTCCTGTTGACCCGGAAGTAAATATTATATATGCTAAATCTTTAGGATTATTTATATTTTTAAGATTTTTACTATCTTTTTTATATAATTTATCATCACTAAGATTTAGTATTTCTCCGTCAAAATTAAAGTTTTGTATTATACTATTTTTAGTTAATAGTATCTTTGATTTACTATCCTTTAACATATATTCAATTCTATCTACAGGATAATTTGGAGCAATTGGTAGATAGGCTCCTCCTGCCTTGAGTATACCTAGTATTCCTACTATCATCTCAATAGATCTTTCTAACATTATTCCTACTATAATATCCGGCTTAACACCTTTATCTCTTAATACCTTCCCTAGACTATTAGCTTTTTCATTTAATTGTTTGTAAGTTAATTTTTCATCTTCATATACTACTGCTGTATTATCAGGTGCCTTTGCAGCTTGTTTTTCAAATAACTGATGAATAGTTTTATCCTTTGGATAACCTGACTCAGTATCATTGAACTCTATTAATAATTGATGTTTTTCTTGTTTTGACAAAATGTTTATATCTTTTATTTTAACATCTATATTCTCAGATATTTCTTCTAATATATTTGCAAAATGGTCAGCTATCCTTTTAATTGTACTTTCTTTATAGAGACTTTCTGAATAGCTAATATCTAAAGACATCTCTCCATTTATCTCCATTGCTGTAAATGTTATGTCAAATCTAGCGATTTCATTTTCTAAATTGTAGAGTGATACTTCTAAGCCTTCTAAATCTAAGCTTTTTTCACTAGCTCCTGTATTTTGGAGAACAAAAATTATATCAAATAGTGGATTTCTACTGATATCTCTTTTAATAGGCAGTTTGTCTACTAATTCTTCAAACTGCATATCTTGATTGTCATATGCCTTTAGGGACTTTTCCTTTACTTCTTTTAAAAATTCTCTAAACACTTTATCAGGACTTGGATAATTTCTCATTGCAAGGGTATTTACAAACATTCCGACTATATTTGTTAAATCATTATGGTGTCTTCCTGCTATTGGTGAACCTATTACTATGTCTTCTTGTCCTGTATATTTAGAGAGTAATACATTTACTGCTGATAACAGTATCATATATAGAGTTGATCCCGTTTCCTTAGCTACTCTATTTAGTTTGTTAGTTATTTCTTTATTAATTATAGAGATATTTGAAGTTCCCTTATTGCTTCGTACAGCAAGTCTTTGATAGTCTGTCTGCATATTAAGTACCGGTATTTCTCCTTCAAACCTTTCTAACCAATACTTTTCTTGTTTTTTTATCTTTTCTGATTCAAATAATTCATTTTGCCATACTGCATAGTCTTTATACTGAACCTTTAATGGTTCTGGTTCTTTTCCTCCATAAATCTTTGTAAATTCTTCTATTACTAATCCCAGTGATACTCCATCTGATATGATATGATGCATGTCAACCATTAGTAAGTATTCATCTTCCATAACCTTTAGTAGTTTAACTCTTAATAGAGGTACTTTACTTAGGTCAAATGGTCTTATGAAAGCTTTTATTATATTTTTCATATCTTCTTTATTTGCTTCTTCGTATCCTATTTTAAATTCTACTTCTGATACTTCTTTTACTACCTGTACTAACTCGCCTTCCACTGTAGTAAATGAAGTTCTTAATGATTCATGTCTGTTTATAAGCTCTTTAAAAGTATTTTCTATTCTCTTTCTATCTAACTTACCTTTTAACTTTAATACACTAGGCATATTATATGTTGTTTTTTCTTTATCCATCTGATTAATGATATACATTCTCTTTTGTGCTGCTGACATTTTATAATATTCTCTTTTTTCTACAGGTTTTATTCCATCATAGATAATCTTTTCTGATACTTTGATTAATCTTGATAAATGTTCTATAGTAGGTGATTTAAATATTTCCACTAGAGGAATCTCCAATTCAAACTCCTTATGAATTATTGAAATTAAAGAAGTTGCTTTTAAGGAGTGTCCTCCTAAATCGAAGAAATTATCTTTTATCCCTATTTTAGATTCTATTTTTAATACTTCTTTAAATATCTGAAC
>JANQLB010000005.1 GCA_028280805.1 Tissierellales bacterium | reverse complement strand
CAATTCTTCAAATTGTATATCTTGATTAGCATATGCCCTTAGAGAATTTTCCTTTACTTCTTTTAAAAATTCTCTAAATACTTTATCGGAGCTTGGATAATTTCTCATCGCAAGTGTGTTTACAAACATTCCAACTATACTTGTTAAGTCATTATGATGTCTTCCTGCTATTGGTGAACCTATTACTATATCTTCCTGTCCCGTATATTTCGCAAATAGTATATTTACTGTTGATAAAAGTACCATATAAAGAGTTGATCCTGTTTCTTTAGCTATTCTATTTAAAGCTGTTGTTATCTTCTGATTAATTTTAAGATTCTTTGAAACTCCCTTATGACTTTGTACAGCAGGTCTTTGATAGTCTGTCTGCATATTGAGTACAGGTATTTCTCCTTTAAATCTTTCTAACCAATATTTTTCTTGTTCTTCTATCTTTCCTGATTCAAATAATTCATTCTGCCATATTGCATAGTCTTTATACTGAATATTTAATGGTTCTAGTTCCTCTCCTTTATAAATCTTTGTAAATTCTTCTATTACTAGTTCTATTGACACTCCATCTGATATGATATGGTGCATATCAGTAATCAGTATATGTTCATCTTCTCTTATCTTTAATAAGCCTATTCTTAATAGAGGAGTTTTACTTAGATTAAAAGGTTTTATGAAATCTTTTACTATATCTTTTATGTCTTCTTCATTTACTTCTCTATATTCTATTTTAAATTTTATCTCTGTTACTTCTTTTACTACCTGTACTAACTCATCTTCTAATGTAGTAAATAAAGTTCTTAATGATTCATGTCTGTTTATAAGCTCTTTAAAAGTATCTTCTATCTTAGTTCTGTCTAGCTTGCCTGTTAACTTTAATACACCGGGCATATTATATGTTGTTGTTTCTTTATCCATCTGATTAATAATATACATTCTCTTTTGTGCTGATGACATCTTATAATATTCTTTTTTTTCTACAGGCTTAATTTCATCATAGATACTTTTCTCTGATGCTTTGATTAATCTTGATATTTCTTCTATAGTAGGTGATTTAAATATCTCCATCAAAGAGATCTCTACTTCAAACTCTTTATGAATCCTTGAAACCATCATAGTTGCTTTTAACGAGTGTCCTCCTAAATCAAAGAAATTATCATTTATTCCCATTTTTTCTGTTTGCAATATCTTTTCCCATATCTTTGTCAATATTTCTTCTACTTCGTTTCTTGGTGCTGCATATTCTACTCCTGTGTTTATTTTTCCGTCAGGTTCAGGTAAAGCTCTTTTATCTATTTTACCGTTTTTCGTTACCGGCATACTTTCTAAGTGGATAAAGTATGATGGTATCATGTAATCAGGTAATTCTTTTGCTAAATGCTTCCTAATCTCTCCTACCAAAAGCTCAACTCCAGCGACAATATATCCACTTAAATATTTATCTCCATTACCATCTTCTTTAGCAACTACTACTCCTTCTTTAATATCTTTATGTTTTAGCAGCCTGCTTTCTATCTCTCCAAGTTCTATTCTAAATCCCCTTATCTTTACTTGGTTATCCATCCTTCCTAAATACTCTATGTTTCCATCAGGTAACCATCTTGCTAAATCTCCCGTTTTATAC
>JANQLB010000135.1 GCA_028280805.1 Tissierellales bacterium | reverse complement strand
TATACTTCTTGAATTAACTTAATCATATGTTACAATTATTTTTTTTCAGAAAAATCAAGAATCATTGACCTCAAAAGGTTGCTTTCATTGATAATACTGGTGTATAATTAAAATGGACATGTAGAGAATGTTCATTTTACGATGGTTGAACCTTAACATTAGATGTATTGAAATAGTTTCTTTGACTTCTTTTTTTATTTTTTATCGAGGGTTGAACCTTAACATTAGATGTATTGAAATAATGATAACATAGCTTCATCACATATTAGTATTTTGTTGAACCTTAACATTAGATGTATTGAAATGGTTAAGGACTGCGGAGATTAGCCACCCTTGCTAGTTGAACCTTAACATTAGATGTATTGAAATTGCGCAAACCCTAAATTTTGTATAAAAATTTAAAAGCGTTGAACCTTAACATTAGATGTATTGAAATTACGCCTTGGGCGTTAGAAGCGGGGTATAAATTTGGTTGAACCTTAACATTAGATGTATTGAAATCAAATAATAAGAAATAATCCATTTGTGGTATTTAAGGTTGAACCTTAACATTAGATGTATTGAAATATACCTACTTCTCTTAATTCTTTAGGGAGTTTATCCGTTGAACCTTAACATTAGATGTATTGAAATACAATAGTATTACTGTCTACCTCACTATCTGTTACTGTTGAACCTTAACATTAGATGTATTGAAATTAGGCTGCTGCCCTATAAAAAATATAAGTAAACCGTTGAACCTTAACATTAGATGTATTGAAATTTGATTTTAAATGTATATTGAGTATTAGGCTTTAATGTTGAACCTTAACATTAGATGTATTGAAATATGCTAGAAAGAGGGTTAAGAGTTCCAAGTTTAAAATGTTGAACCTTAACATTAGATGTATTGAAATATGGTACAGTTAAATATCTCAGAAAACTTTTTAAGGTTGAACCTTAACATTAGATGTATTGAAATCAACATAGCACTACCACTAGACAGCTATTTTGAACGTTGAACCTTAACATTAGATGTATTGAAATAATGACAGAAGAACAAAGCAAGAAATACGTAAAAAGTTGAACCTTAACATTAGATGTATTGAAATTATTCAACTGTTACTTCATATCCGGTTATGTCACTCATTGAACCATAACATTAGATGTATTGAAATATGATTGAAACGATATTAGGTTTGTTTTCGATTTATGTTGAACCTTAACATTAGATGTATTGAAATTCTAGCTTATTAGCTTTCTTTATTATTTCATCTACGTTGAACCTTAACATTAGATGTATTGAAATAGAAATGCGTTTGAAAATCTCCACCTTGACTTACGGTTGAACCTTAACATTAGATGTATTGAAATTTTGTTTTTTCTTCTACACCTTGTGTTACCTTGTATTGTTGAACCTTAACATTAGATGTATTGAAATTTTCTCATTTCTTCTAGTTTTCTTAGCAGTTCTTCGTTGAACCTTAACATTAGATGTATTGAAATAACGTATTGAAAACAAAATCCTGAATCTGTTGAATAGTTGAACCTTAACATTAGATGTATTGAAATTGAAAATATCTTCCTTTTGATGTAACGGGTTCATTTGTTGAACCTTAACATTAGATGTATTAAAATAATTAATAATACTTTATATCTTCTAGTGTGATAATAACTAATAGCTTTGTTACTGTAATAATATCAAGATAACAAGCACATCTTAATTTATGTTTAACATATAAATAACTTTCAGTATATTCAAATATATTAAAATGGAATCATAATAGATATATTATTATACTTAGGGTGATTATATGAAAGACAATACTGAGACTATGATAGTTGATAAGCTTATGGCAGATATCATAAAGGGCAAGTATAAAACAGATGATAAACTTCCGTCGGAAAATGATTTGGCATTAGAGTATAAGGTTCCTAGAATAGTCATTCGAAAGGCTTATGGAAGAATACAGGAAATGGGATACATATATTCTATGCAGGGAAAGGGAAGGTATGTAAAGAATAGGCATCAGCAAATTGAACTTATTTTAACCGGAAACGAGAGTTTTACTAAAAAGATGAAGGACAAAAATTTTGATTTTGTGTCTAAAAATGTTTTATGTAAAGAAATAGAGTATGACAAAGTGATATTTAATGAACTAGTTGTAGATATTAATGACAAAGTATTTATGATAGGAAGATTAAGAATTGTAGATGGAAAGCCAATTGCTTTACATGTGTCTTATGTAGCTGAGTCCGTTTTTCCCAATATTAGAAATGAATGCAGTCAAATTGTATCAATGTTTGAATATTACAATAGTAAAGGCTATTATGATTTTGATTCGAAAAAAAGTATTTTAAGTATATCTTTTCCGAATTTTGAGGAAAGAAAAATATTTCAATGTCCTAACTTAATTCCATTATTAGTAGTTGAGTCTAATTGTATCGATAATGAAAGTAATACTGTGCTAGAATACACTAAGATAATATACAGAAGTGACTATTTTAAATATATTGTAAAATAGAGTTTTTTTAAACCACTATGTAAAAATAGTGGTTTTTTTATGTATTCGGTTTGTGATGAACAAATTGAGCTTTAACATATCGTTAACTCCAGTTACACAACGTTAACAGTTACCAACTTGGCAACAAGATATAATCTCTAATGTAAGGAGGGGACAAGAAAAATGAACAGAAAAAGAAGGACAGAGATTCTTATAAACGGCTCTAAGGATTTATCAAGAACTCTAGCGGCACAGATCGAAGGTAAGTATGATGTAAAAATAGTTGAAGAACCCAATAATGGGCTTGTAATGATAAAGATGCGAGAAGGCTCTAAAAAATCACTGTTTTACTTAGGAGAAGTTCTGGTAACTGAGGCTAAAGTACAAATAGAGGGTCAGCTAGGAATTGGAATTGTTAAGGGAATTGACTTAGATCTGGCTTATTGGCTGGCAGTGGTAGACGCAGCATACAATGCCGATCTAGAAGAAATAGAGAGCTGGGAAAAAATTTTGGAAGAAGAAGAAATTAAAATAAATAATGAAGTTGTTAAACTTCAATCGAAGGTATTAATGACCAAAGTGAACTTTGAAACAATGAATGAGTAGACTGACTTTATTAAGAGTTTAGGGAGAGAATGATATGAGATTAGATTATGTTCATGATATTCAAAAATCGTTTAGGAAAGTACTAGATTCAATGTCTAGACCGGGATTAATTAATAACATAAGTAAAGAAAGTGAAAAAGTTGATTTAGAAATCAATTTTTTTAATTCAACATTAGTACTTATGTTTATGCTGCTAGACTCGGACATAAGCTTCAAAATTATATCAGAGAAAGAAGAAGACATTACAAGTTTTATAAATAAATTAACATACGCAAAATCCAAAAATACTGAAAAAGCAGATTTTATATTTGTTCTGAGAGATGCAAAACCCATTGATTTAGTTAATGGAATCAAAAACGCAAAATCAGGAGATTTAATAAACCCTCATAAAGCTGCAACAATTATTGTAGAAGTAGAAGAAATCTCAAATAATAAAACATTATCCCTTACCGGTCCGGGAATTGAAAGGGTAAATTATGCACATATAGAAGCTGAAAACAGCTGGATTTTAGCTAGGAGCGAAAAAAATGAAGAATATCCCCTTGGAATAGATATGATATTTATTGATAAAGAGTCTAATATACTTTGTTTACCTAGAACTACAGCATTATCAACTAAGGTGGTGAAATAATGGGTTATGTTGCGATAAAAGGCGGAAACATAGCTATAAACGAGTCCATAAATAGATTAAAGTTTGAGAGGTTAAAGGGAGAGGAAATCATAGAGATTAACAGGATAAAGGCCGGTATGAGGGGTATGATTGATCAAGTGATGTCAGAAGGAAGTCTATATTCAGAGGATTTAGCTGCTATTGCTATTAAGCAAGCAGAAGGTAGTCTGGAAGAAGCCGTATTTCTTATAAGAGCATATAGATCGACCTTACCAAGAAAGCATTATACCAGGATTATCGACTCTTGTGAAATGTTTACTGAAAGAAGGATTTCTGCAAGCTTTAAAGATATTCCCGGAGGGCAGATACTTGGTGCTTCCTATGATTATACTCATAGACTTATTGATTTTGATTTATTAGATGAAACTAAAGAAGATTGTTTAGAGTGGTTAGAATCTTTTAAGAGTAAGAATTCTATCCAATGGAGCGACACAAATTTAAGACAATTACCTAAAGTCAGCGATTATTTAAGAAAAGAAGGTCTTATAAAAAGTTGTGGAAACAACGATAAGGAGCCAATCGATATTACGAAAAAAAATATGGAATTTCCTACAGAGAGAAGTGAAAGACTTCAAATCTTAACTAGAGGTCAAACCGGTGCTGTTACTTCTTTAGGCTATGCTGCTCTTAGAGCATATGGAGCATTACATCCAACTGTAGGAGAATTAAGAATAGGAAGTCTTCCTCTATATATGCAAAATCCACTAAATACTGCTGACAAAGACGAGGATAATTATTATATAGGAGATATTAGGATAACAGAGGTAGAAACATTTATTCCGAAAACTATTGATAAAAAACAAGGGAAAAAGGAAATTGATTTTGAGATAGGGTATGGAATCTGCTATGGGCAAAATGAGACTAAAGCTATTGCAATGAGTATTCTCGATCAATGTCTTGAGACCGGAGATATTAACTATCCCACTCATGATGAAGAATTTGTACTGCTGCATATTGATTCAGTAGAATCCACCGGATTTATTTCTCACTTGAAATTACCGCATTACGTTACCTTTCAATCAAAACTGGATAGTTTTAGAAAAACACATAAAGGAGAAAGGTATGATGAAGATAAGTTATAATTTTGCCTTCTTTGATGAAGGCTCAAAGAGAGAGATTAGAAGAGCTGCTTTAAAAGCAGTAGCAATACCGGGATACCAAGTACCCTTCGCATCCAGAGAGATGCCAATTGCCCGAGGTTGGGGTACCGGAGGATTACAGCTTACCCTATCTTTAATAGGCAAAGATGATGTAATAAAAGTTATTGACCAAGGTTCTGATGAGTCAGTCAATGCTGTTAATATAAAAAAATTGATAAAAAAGACCACCGGCGTTGAACAGACAGAAAAGACAAGCAAAGCTTCAATCATTCAATCACGTCATAGAATACCGGAAGTACCATTAAACGAGGAGCAAATTTTAGTTTTACAGGTTCCTATTCCTGAGCCACTTAGGCTAGTTGAGCCAAGTGAGTATAAGACTAAAAGACTCCATGCTGAAAATGATTACAGCGGAGCTTGGCTTATGCTTTTTGAGCAAATCATGAAATATGGAAGCATGTCTACTGGAGCTGACCACCCCGTGCTGGTTTACGGAAGATATGTAATGGCTCCCAGTCCTATACCACGCTTTGACAATCCTAAGCTTACTTGCTCAAAAGCATTGATACTGCTGGGAGCAGGTAGAGAGAAGAAAATATATGCAGTACCTCCATATACAGAAGTTGTATCATTAGCCTTCGATGATTACCCATTTAGAGTTGAATCTTTTGAAAATAAGAAATGCAGAATTTGTGGAGCTACAGAAGTCTTCATGGATGAGATTATTGATGAAAAAACAGGCATGGCGTCTTACCAATGTAATGATACAAGTTATTGCTTGAAAAAGCTAAACAACAGTGCAGATAACCAAGGTGGTGATATAAGTGAAAGGATTTGAAAAGCCTGTGCTGGAGATTAAAAATTTAAATAAGCAATTTGGAAAAGGCTGCTCAGATTGCTGTGATATAAACGAAAAGAAATTAGAAAAAAACTACTGCCCTGAGTGTGGAACAGTATATGCCTGCCAAGATATATCATTTGAACTATATGGCGGAGAAATACTGGGAGTGGTTGGGGAAAGCGGAAGCGGAAAATCTACTATGATGAAGTGTTTATATTTCGATCAGGAAGTAACTAAAGGAGAAGGATATTTAAGTTCCTACAAAGATGGGTTAATGAATATTTTTAATGAATCATCTCAGCAAAAGAGATATATTAGAAATCATGTTCTAGGGAAAGTTTATCAAAATCCAATGCTAGGACTCAAGATGAATTTTTCATCAATTGGAAATATTGCTCAAAAACTTATTGCAGCAGGATATAGAAGTGTAAGAGACATGGAATCTAGAGGTATAGATTTACTTAACCATGTTAATATACCGGTTTTTAGAATGAAGGAGCCTCCAAAGAATTTCTCTGGAGGTATGCAGCAAAGAGTTCAGATTGCTAAGGCCTTATCAAATAATCCTCCGGTATTGTTACTGGATGAAGTGACAACCGGTCTTGATTTGTCTGTTCAAGCCAACGTACTGGATTTGATTAAAAAGATCCAAAGAGAGTTAGGAATAAGCATGATAGTCGTATCACACGATTTAGCTGTTATAAGAATGTTAGCAAATAGAACAATAGTCATGTTAGATGGAAGAATCATTGAAAAGGGTCTTACAGACCAGATACTTGAAGATCCACAGCATCCATATACTCAACAATTAGTTCATTCATTATTAGTTTAGGAGGTAATTCAAGTGTACTTAATTACAAATGGACAGATAGTAACAGAAAATGGCATATTAGATGATTTTGAGATGTTGATTGAGGAGGATAGAATAAAGCAGATAGCTAAAAAAGGAGAAATTCAATATCCTAAAGATATTAAAATAATCAATGCAAATAAAGGTTACGTTACGCCGGGTTTTATAGATATTCATGCTGATTATATTGAGAATGTAGCTGCTCCAAGACCCACTAGCTTAATGGACTTAAATTTAAGCTTAAGGGAAACGGAAAAGGTACTGCTGACCCATGGAATAACGACTATGTATCATTCATTGTCATTTTATAAGGCAGATGAATTTTCAACTAATCCGGTAAGGTCACCGGAAAACGTTGAAAAATTTATAGATTTGATTCATAAAACTCATACAAGAAAGCATCTAATCCGCCATCGCTTTCATGCTAGATTTGAGATAGATTACTTTGAGGCAGTAGAAAACCTCAAAACTTATATAAATGAAGGTAAGGTTCATCTAGTATCATTTATGGATCATACACCGGGACAAGGTCAATATAGGAACTTACAAATATTCAGAAAGACACTCAAAGCATACAAGAAATTAACAGATGATGAGATTGATGAGGTAATTAAAAAAAGCAGGGAAAAAGAAAAATTAACACTGGAAAACATTAAAGAAATAGCTGATATAGCTTTGGAAAAGGGGATAGCAATAGCTTCCCATGACGATGATAGTGAAGAAAAGCTGGAGCTTGTAAAAAGCTTTGGTACAAAGATTAGTGAGTTTCCAATTACACTTGATATAGCCCAAAAAGCTAAAGATATGGGACTTTATACAGTTGCTGGTGCTCCTAATGTATTATTAGGTGGATCTCACTCCGGAAATTTATCAGCAGCAGAAGCCATAGAGCATGGTACTATAGATATTTTATGTAGTGATTATTATCCACCAGCTATACTGCACTCTATCTTCACTTTGCATGAGAAATATCATCATGATTTAGCTGAAATTTTTAAAATGGCAACTATAAATCCAGCTAAAGCTGTAAACATGGACCATATTATAGGTTCAATAGAAGAGAATAAAAAAGCAGATATTATTATCATTGAAAGATTAGATGATGATTTCCCAGTTATTACATCTGTCTTGGTTGATGGAAAAATAATATCTACAACAAATTACAGGATTTAAATGTCTGAAAAAAAGTTATCGATAGAGCCATTTATTGGTGAACACTGTAAAATCGTAAATTCAAAACTGGGGAAATATACAGAAATAGGGATTTATAATTACTTTGAAAATGTTATTTTTGGAGATTATTCATATACCGGACAGTTTTACTTCGTACAGAATACAGAAATTGGTATGTTCTCAAATATTGCAGCTATGGTGAGAATTGGTCCAACAGACCATCCAATGGAACGACCCAGTTTACATCATTTCACTTATAGACGGAGAATGTATGGATTCGATGAACAAGATGATGTTAAATTTTTTAGTGCAAGAGAAATGAAGAAAACTCTTATTGGTCACGACACTTGGATTGGCCATGGTGCAATAATCATGCCCGGGGTCAAAATCGGTAATGGAGCAGTAATTGGGTGTGGTGCATTAGTTACAAAAGATATAAAACCCTATGAAATAGCAGTTGGATTGCCTGCAAAAGTAATCAGGAAAAGGTTTAAGGATGAAATAATTGAAAAGCTTGAGGTTATTAAGTGGTGGAATTGGTCCTACGATAAGATTAAAGATAATTTACAGGATTTTTATTTAGATATAGATAGCTTTGTGCACAAACATTATGAAAATAGGTGATTATATGAAGAATTTACTTAACATTAAGAATCTATGGAAATCTTTTACTCTGCATAATCTTCAAAAATACATTAAAGCAATACAAGACATCAATATATTAGTAAAAGAAGGTGAGTTTATAGGGATTACCGGAAAGAGTGGGAGCGGTAAATCTACAATACTAAAGTGCATATACAGAACTTACTTACCTGAAAATGGCAGTATCCTTTATCAATCAGACAATTTTGGAGCGATAGATATTTCAAAGGCAACTGAAAGACAAATGATATATCTGCGAAAGCATGAAATAGGATACGTATCTCAATTCTTGAGTGTTATGCCCAGAACTACTGCAAAGGAAGTAGTTCAGCAGGCAGTTATAGAGATGGGATATGACATAGATTACGCACAATTTCAAGCAGAAAAAATGCTGTCACATTTTGAGCTAGACATTAAACTATGGGATAGCTATCCAAATACTTTTTCAGGTGGAGAAAAATTAAGACTAAATATCGCAAGGGCAATGGTAAAGCGACCAAGGCTGCTTTTGTTAGACGAACCTACTGCAAGCTTAGATAACGTTTCAAAGATTAAAGTAAGAGAGCTGATTGAGCAGCTAAAAAGTGAAGGTACAACAATGCTTGGAATTTTTCATGATATTGATTTCATGCAGGGGCTTTGTGACTATCAATACAATATGCAGGCTGGTGAGGTTATATGAAATCAGAACATCTGAAAATCAAGGCTGATCTTCATATTCATACAGATATTTCCGATGGATCATATTCTATAGAGGAAATAGTAACAATGGCAAAAAACAACAATACGACTTACCTTGCAATCACAAACCATGATACAACAAGAGGTCTAAAAGAAGCAATTGCTATAGGTGAAAAACAAAACATTAAAATTATACCTGGTATTGAAATATCAGCATACAATTTCGAAAAAAATAAAAAAGTTCACATTCTTGGATATAATTTTGACTTGCAAAGTCCAAATATTAATAGGTTATGCAAACCAATCTTAAAGAGAAGACATGAGAATTCTCTCTGGCAGATAAATCAACTTAACAAAAATGACTACAAAATTAACATATATAAGATTTACGAAAGAGCAAAAAACAGTAAAACTATATATAAACAACATATTATGGCCGAGCTAAATCAAGATGAATTTTCCAGTGAATCCTATATTGAACAGTATATAAGATTGTTTAAAGGAGATGGTATTTGCTCAAGAGATATAGATTATGTTGATGCAGTAGAGGCTGTAAAGGCAATTAAGAGTGATAATGGAATCGCAGTTTTAGCTCATCCTGGTCAGTTAAAATCATTTGATATACTTGAAAAGCTTATAGAGACAGGCTTAGATGGCATTGAGCTGTATCATGAAGATCATACTAAGGAAGATTTTTACAAAATAATTGAGTATAGTGATAGATATAATTTGATTTTAACCGGTGGTACAGACTTTCATGGTAAATACGGCAGATCCATCAATATAGGTGATATAACTAGTCCAAATGAATATCTTCATTTCTTTGATAGAAGTATTAAAAAACCTACTTCAAAGATTTTCTGAATCTAGGGAGGTGATGATAGATCTTCATTAAGTAATATTTGTATTACAGAGCAGAGAAATTTGGGAAATTACTAAAAAATTATGATACTGAAAGGAGTAAGATTATGAAAAAGATTACTTTATTATTTGTTTGTGCTGTGTTAGTTTTTACAACTTTTACTGGATGTGGAGATTCAAAAGTTACTGGTAAGAATTCAGATACTATTATATTTGTATGGTATCCAAATGAGTCTGGCGAAGATTTAAAAGGTGCTCGTGATGAATTTGCGAAAATCATTGAAGAAGCAACAGGAAAGAAAATTGAGCATAAGTTGACAACAGATTACGCTATTGCTATTGAGTCTCTAGTTAATGGAAATGCTCATGTTGGTTTTTTTGGAGCTCAAGGTTATATAGAAGCTAATAAAAAGAATGATAAAGTTTTACCACTAGTTGTTCCAACTGGAAGATCAGGAACTTTGGAAGATGCAGTATACTATAGCTGGCTATCAGTAAATAAAGGCAATGAATCTCAGTACCAAAAAGATGGTAAGTATATAATTGATAACATTCAAGGAAAGAGATTCTCATTTGTATCCAATAGTTCTACATCTGGATTTAAAGTTCCATCTGCAGGTATAACTGCTTATTTCAATAAGATGGATGAATGGAAAGACCTTGAACAAGAAGATCTTATGGAAGGCGGAGAAGGAAAATTCTTCTCAGAGGTATTTTACGGAGGATCTCATCAAGGTTCTGCAGTAAATCTTATAACTGATAGAGTAGATGTAGCAGCATTCTGTGATGTATGTGTTGGTAATTATGTTGAGCTTGCTGATGGAAAAGTTAATTACCCGGGTGCAGTTTACAGAGTTAAGGATGATGCAGCTGAGCCGTTTCACACTGTAACAGGTAAAGAATTCGTACTAATTTCAGTAACTCCTGTATTAAATGCTCCATTTGTAATGAATACAGAAATATTAAGCAAAGAAGATCAAGAAGCATTAAAGAAAGCGTTGACTTCTGACGAGGTTGCTAATAACGAGAGAATATTTGTACCAAAGGGTTCTGATTTCACAGGATTATTCTCTAAAAGGGCAGATGAGCGTTTTTCGGAAGTAGATGATTCTTGGTTTAACCCAATAAGAGAGCTTTCAAACTAATATAAACTAAAGGGGAGTTAACAGTGAGGTTATTAGATATAAAGAGATTGTCTAAAGAATACAAAGGTGGCACTCATGCATTATGCAATGTTAACTTCTCTGTTAACGAAGGAGAGTTCATTTCAGTAATTGGTCCATCGGGGGCAGGGAAATCAACTCTCCTTCGTTGTATCAATAGAATGATTGATGCAACTGACGGAGAAATTACATTTGACGGTGTTAGTGTTTTAAACTTAAAAAAGAAAGAATTAAGAAGGCTAAGGACTAGAATAGGAATGATTTTTCAGCACTACAATTTAGTTAATAGGTTAAGTGTAATTGAAAATGTACTTCATGGAAGATTAGGATACAAAACAACTTTAGAAGGAATTATCGGAAGACATGATGAGGAAGAAAAAGAACAAGCTTTTGCAATACTTGATAAACTAGGATTAAGAAATGAAACATATAAGAGATGCGATCAATTAAGTGGTGGTCAAAAGCAGCGTGTTGGAATTGCAAGGGCATTAATTCAAAATCCCAAGCTGGTATTATGTGATGAGCCAATAGCTTCACTGGATCCGAACGCTTCAAAAATAATTATGGATCATCTTAAGGCAATAAATAAAGATATGGGCATAACCTGCATACTTAATTTGCATCAGGTTGATGTTGCCATTAAATATTCAGAAAGAATTATTGGTATTAACAGCGGTAAGACAGTATATGATGGACCTGCTAATGAGCTAACTATGGAAAAAATACATGAGATATACGGTTCAGAAGCAGGTGAGCTTATAATAGAGTAGGAGGATTTAGGATGGAAATTGATTTGTTTAAAAAAAGAAGAAGACAGATGACTATAGTTACAGTAATTATAGTTGCATTAATTATTTTTTTCGCTGAAATCACAAAATATGATGCCATTAAGGGATTTACATCTATACCTGCTGCTATTAGATGGATGTTTGCTAACTTTTATCCTAATGCAAAGTCGTTGGATAAGCTTCCATCAATACTATCAAAACTAAATGAAACTATATTTTTGTCGATATCCTCAACCACAACTGCAGGTGTTTTAGCTTTGGTATTTGCACTTTTTGGTTCTAGGACTACAAAGATAAATAATTTCCTTAGTTCTATAAGCAGGTTTATAGCTTCAATTTTTAGGAATATACCCGTGGTAGCATGGGCAATGATACTTTTATTTTCTTTTGGTCAAAATGCCTTAACAGGATACTTTGCATTGTTTTTTGTAACATTTGGTTTTTTAACTAGAGTATTTATTGAGACTATCGACGAAGCAAGCTATGAATCAGTTGAAGCATTACAGGCAACTGGTGCAACCTATTTTCAAATTGTGTTTCAAGCAGTAATACCGTCAAGTTTACCTCAGTTAATAAGCTGGCTTTTATATATGATTGAGACAAACATCAGAAGTTCAACTTTAGTTGGTATTCTAACTGGTACAGGAGTAGGTTTTGCATTTAGTTTGTACTATAAGAGTATGAATTATAATGCAGCTAGTTTAGTTGTTATAGCTATAGTTTTAACTGTCTTTGTTATTGAAATCATTTCAAATTATGTAAGAAGGGTGATTTTGTAATGAATATAACTGAAAGTGTAGTTTCAAATCCCATACAATTAGATAAAAGTAGATTAAAAAGAACTAAATCAGGTAAAATTAAAGTTAAGGTTCTAAGACGATCTCAAGTTGTGACCAACATAACTTTAGTGTCACTCGTTATATTGACAATCTATGGTTTTTTATCTTTTAACTACAAGAATATAAACTTTTTAGAGGCTGTAAACAACACAATTACTAATGTAAGAACAATGTTTTTAGATTCGGCATTAAATCATTTTACACTTTCTGAATCATTATATCAGATACTAATAACTATGGGGTTAGCTTTTTTAACGACCGTGATAGGTGGAGTTATATCTTTAATTCTAGGATTATTTGCAGCTAAAAACCTTACCAATGAAAAAGTATCTAATGTGATTAAGGGCTTTGTAGCGTTTATTAGGGCTGTCCCCACGATTTTATGGGTGTTAATATTTGCTGTAGCTGCAGGATTAGGTAGTGTTGCAGCAGTAATAGGAATGACATTTCACACTGTAGGCTACCTCATAAAGGCTTTTTCTGAATCTATTGAAGAATTAGATGAAGGTGTTATTGAAGCTTTGAAAGCTAGTGGAGCAAGTTGGTGGCAAATTGTATTTCAAGCTATATTACCATCTACAGCAACCTATTTACTAGCATGGACATTCTTAAGATTTGAAATCAACTTCACAAATGCAGTTGCTATGGGTGCCGCTGCCGGAGCAGGTGGTATAGGTTTTGAGTTATTTATGGCTAGCGGCTTTTATTTTGATGTTCGTGAGGTTGGATTTATTACTTATCTAATTCTTGCTGTAGCTGTTTTACTAGAAATATTATCTACAAGAATTAAAAATAGATACTTATACTAAGAATTAATTACTGAATTATATTCAATAAGCTTTGTGTGATTAAATTCATTATATAAAAGTGGCGAAATTAGTTTAGTTTGATTATAAACTCAAGCTGAATTAAATTTCGCTCTTTTTTTATAAAATCTTCATAACTTAAGTATATAAATATAAAAAATCTAAAATCGTTGTTAAAAGTAACAAGAAAAAATATTTTACTCTAATAATAAAATCATTAAACACTTAAGACTTTAATATTGAAAGTTTAAGTGTTTTTATTTTGAATTTGAATGTCCTCAGCTTATATTTTACATTTTACGCTAAGTTTCGACAAAACAAATTAAAATATAACAAAATTAGTGTATAATTAATTTAAGGAATTATTTACTACAAATTAAATAAGGGGGCTTAATATGAAGAATTCTCATTTTTCAACATTTAGTATTAAAAAAATAAGTTCTAGAATAATCTTGGTTATACTTTTATGTACCATAATTACATCTATGACAGTAGGGATGGTAAGTTTACGAAACGGAAAAGAAGCTGTAAAAGTAGAAGCTTTATCAAACATACAAAACATGGCTAAAGCTTATGCAAATAAATTTAGTAGAGATTTTGTAAAAATTGAGATGATAGGTGATAATCTTGAACATTTGATTACTTCTCAATTTGATATTAATAAACTTAAAATAGAATCAACATATTTAGAAGAATTTAAAATGAGTATAGAACCAATTGTAAAAGAAATAGCACAAGAATCCAGCTTTGCTAATTCAGCTTACATATATTTTAATCCTGATTTAATAAAAGAAGCACATGATTTATATTTTATTGACCACGATGGTGACGGTGAAGTATCTAGACAGGCACAAACTCCTATAAGTTCTTATCAGTCAAGACCTGATGATGGCAGTATGGAATGGTGGTTTAAGCCTATAGAAGAGAAAATAGGTATTTGGACTGACCCTTACATATGGGAGTATGACGATGGCACAAGTGATCTTTTTATTTCTTATACCAAGCCTGTATTTATTGAGGATGAACTTATAGCTGTTGTTGGAACAGATTTTCTATTTGAAGATATGGTACATATTGTAAATAATTTAACAGTGTATGATAATGGATATGCTTATGTATTAAATGATAATGAAGATGCTATAGTTCATCCTGTCTTTAAGAATAATGAAAATTTCAGGGATATAGAGGATGGGAAATACAAGTGGTTTGCTGATAGAATAAGTAATAATGAAAGTGATGTGATTGAGTATACTTGGATAGATGGGAAGGATAAAATAACTGCCTTTGCAAAAATATCAAATGGCTGGACGTTAGGTATTGCACCGCCTTTAGAAGAAATTTTAAAAAAATCCAATGAATTTCAAGATTTATTAACTTTGTTGATAATAATAAGTGCTGTCGTTTCAGCATTAGTAGCATATGTAGTTGGTAAATTTATATCAAATCCTATAACTTTGATAAGCAAGCATTTACAGCATATCTCAACAGGTGACTTTACAAATAGTCTTTTATCTAAGATTATAGAAAGAAATGATGAAATAGGAATTCTTGGTAAGTCAATAAATACAATGCAAGATAATATAAAATCACTCATTAGTAATTCTAAAAAAACAAGTTATGAGGCTAAGGAAGCATCAGAAGTATTGGCTTCTACTTCGGAACAAAGCAGTGATTCAATAGAGGAAGTTTCCGTATCATTATCTGAAGTAGCATTAGGATCATCTGAACAAGCAAAAGATGCAGAAAGTGCGGTAAGTTTAGTTATAGAGTTAAATAACACCTTTGAAATTCTTAATACAAATACTAAAGAAATGGTACATGCTGTGCAGAAAATTATGGATGAGAATTTAAAAGGAGTAGATGCTCTAAATGAACTAAAAAACAAGAACAAGTTTACAAATAGCTCTATATCTAGAATTGAAAATGCTACAATAGAGTTAAGTGACAAGTCTCAAAATATAGATAACATACTTGAAACTATTAATTCCATAGCGGAGCAAACAAATCTACTGGCTCTAAATGCTTCTATAGAGGCAGCACGGGCTGGCGAAGCAGGTAAAGGATTTGCAGTAGTAGCAAATGAAATAAGAAATCTAGCAGAAGAATCAAGAAAGTCAACAGATCAGATAAGAAATATTGTAGAACAGATTAAAGCTCAAAGTACAAATAATACAGAAATAATGTTAGAGGTTAAGAATAACTCTGAAGAACAAACAAAATCAGTAGAAGATGTAAACTGCTCTTTTAATAATATATCTAAGTCAATTGATGAAATTTCAGATAAAATCAAATTGTTAAGTAAATCTATGGAAGCTACAGAAGAAATTAAAAACGGTTTAGTCTCAAAGATTGAAAGCGTATCTTCTGTATCTGAGCAAATTGCTGCAGCTACTGAAGAAGTTAGTACTTCGGTACAGGAACAGTCAATTTCTATGGAACAAGTATCAAAGTTAGCAAATGAATTAAGTGAAGTTGCTAACAGAATAAAAGATTCAATTAATGTTTTTAAGATATAACATACTTTAGCAATAATATAACCCTCTCTTTTATTGAGAGGGTTTATATTGTATTCTAGCTAAAAGTAAAGAACCATAATTACACCCGTAAGACTAATATAGGTTTAGATGTAGTTTTAACTTCCTAAGTCTTACTTTATTTAGGGTCAATTAATCCACTCATTCTTATAACTTCAATACCTTTATCTTCTAGAGCTTTAGCAAATTCATTAATTCCTACAGAATCACTTGCCATATGTCCTGCAACTACTACATTTCCAATGTTTTGTTCTTTAACAGCTTTAATTACATCTTCCGGCATATGCATACAAACTATAGTTCCTACACCTGCTTCATAGTAAGCTTTATGCACATCTACGCCACCACCTGTACCACCAGCCATGGTTACAAACACTTTTCCGGCATAATCCTCTTCGCTTCCCACTCTCACTACAGGTTTAGCTAATGTTTTTTTATACTCGGGAAGCGTTTCCAAAGCATTTATTATATCTTTTATAGTTGCCTTTGGATTATTATTGACTTTTTCATCCAGAAGTTCTTGGACCTTACGTTCTGCTAAAATATCTGTCGGAGTATGAACTCCCATAAAAGGCATTTCTAATAGTTTAGCAGCAGAAACAGCTCTGTCGTAGTTAGAAACATGAAGACCTCTTTCAACTTGAGATTTTCTTTCACTTAGAACTTTTTGAGCCTTGTTAATCGGCACTCCTGCTCTTACCATAGAGTCGATTTGATTACTCATTACTTCATGTAAATTAATTCTAGGACTTCCTCCTGTTGGATGGTGGGTTATAACCAAATCTGCTCCTAATTGTTTTGAGAGCAACATTTCAGCAAGTTCCATATCCACACCTATGGCTACTTTTTTAATGTTTTCTCCTTTGACGATAATCCCAGAATCGGCTGGAATTTCCTCTAATTTAGCCAATTCTAATACAATGTCCATAATTTCTTTTGTATTCATTATGTACTCCCCCTATATATTTAATTTTCTATTTAATTATACGTTATTTTAAGGGAAATAATCAAATGTAAATTTTTTCTCTACTTGATTAAATCTTATTTAAAATTTTAATATAATAAACTCTTGACCTTTACCTTACAGGAAAGTATACACTTAAATTATAAACTAAAAGGAGGAATATTAATGGAGAATGAAATTATTGTAGTTACCGGGCTGACAAAGAAATATGGACAGGTAAAAGCAGTAGAAAATCTTAATATCACTGTTAAGGAAGGTGAAATTTTTGGATTACTAGGTTCAAATGGAGCCGGCAAATCTACAACAATTGAATGTATGTTAGGTTTGAAAAAAAGAGATAGCGGATCAGTACAAATTCTTAAAATGAATCCTTTAACTAATCGAAGGAAACTGTTTAACGAAGTTGGAGTTCAGTTTCAAGAAAGCTATTATCCTGACAGGATTAAAGTTAAAGAAATGTGTGAGTTGACTTCTTCCCTTTATAATAAGCCTATTGATTGGATGGGTATGTTAAAGAGATTTGAACTCAATGATAAAACAAATCAAACGGTTTCTAAGTTATCAGGTGGAGAAAGACAAAAACTATCTGTAATTCTAGCATTATTACACAATCCTAAAGTTGTATTCTTAGATGAACTGACGACAGGTCTTGACCCGGCTGCTAGAAAGGAAGTGTGGAAGTTTTTAAAAGGGTTAAAAGAAAAAGGTCTAACAATTTTTCTTACCTCGCACTACATGGATGAAGTACATTATCTGTGTGATAACATATCAATACTTAATAAAGGTAGAGAGATTATTACCGGAACTCCTGATGAAGTAATACAAAACTCCGGTGAAGAAAATCTTGAAGAAGCATATTTAAAATATATTAAACAGGAGGTTGTGAAATGAAAGCTTTATGGGTACTATTAAAAATTGAAATTAAATTGGCTGTTAGAGAATTTTCGGGTATCTTATTTGGAATTATGATACCGATGGGGTTAATACTGTTATTGGGTGCTTTATATGGTGATAAGTTAGCTAATGACCAAGCTAATTATACTATGTTACAGCAATCCTTTGCAGCAGTAGTGACTATTGGTATAATTGCAACCGGTCTAATGGGTATACCTTTAACATTGTCAAGTTACCGTGAAAAAAGAGTTCTTAAACGCTTTCAGGCAACTCCGACTTCACCGGCACAATTACTCTTAGCTCATTTTTTAAACAATTTTTTAATTGCAATTACCTCTTCAATATTAGTGTTTTTATCTGCAAAAATCTTTTTTAATTATACTATGATTGGCTCACTTTGGAACTTTATTGTGATATACTTATTAATAACTATATCAATTTACTCAATAGGTATGTTAATTGCAAGTATATCACCATCAGTAAAAACTTCTAATTTACTTTGTACTATAGTTTATTTTCCAATGTTGTTTCTATCAGGTGCAACTATACCTTATGAGATTATGCCTGAGGGTTTACAGTCATTTGCTAATTTTATGCCCTTAACACAAGGTATTAAGATACTAAAGGGTGTTTCATTAGGTATGAATATGAATGAGTTCTTGTCTCCCATAATTATATTAGCTGTTACAGGTATCGTTTGTACAATAATTTCTATAAAAACATTTAAATATGATTATTAGAAGGTGATGCTGTGTATCAAATAGGTTTGTTTTCAAAAATGAACCGTGTAACTACTAAAACGTTAAGACATTATGATGCTTTAGGTCTGCTTAAGCCGGATCATGTTGATGAATTTACGGGTTACCGTTATTACTCCGGCAGACAAATTCCGCGATTAAATATGATTATTGCATTAAAACAGATGGGATTTAACCTTAGTGAAATTCAGATGGTTATTGACGACCCTTTAAGAGTAGATTTTTTATTAGATTTAAAGCAGAATGAGTTAAACGACAAGATTCATAAAGCTAATTCTCAATTATTAAAAGTAATAAACTATAGACAAAGGCTAAGAGGTGAAAAAACCATGAAGTATAATCCGATTATTAAGACTCTGCCGGGGGTTATAGTTGCCTCAATGCGTATTAAAGCACAAAGCTATGGTGAGTTTTTTTATGTTATACCTGAAATGGGTAAAGAAATGGGAAAAGCAGGAGCTGTATGTGCATCTCCAATGTACTGCTTTAATATATATCATGATAATGAGTACAAAGAGAGTGATATAGATGTGGAAATATGCGAAGCAGTTGTAGATTACTGTAAAGATTCGGAAAAGGTAAAGTATAAGAAAATTGATCAGGTTGATAGAGCAGTTTGTATTGTTCATAAAGGTTCTTATGACTTGCTTAGAGAAGCATATACATTTATTTATCAATGGATTAAGGATAATAAATATAAAATAATTGGTCAGCCGAGAGAATCTTACATTGATGGTATTTGGAATCAAGAATATAAAGAAAACTGGGTAACAGAAATTCAGATTCCAATAACAACAGAGTAAGAATTAACTTTAAATATTAAAAAAACAGTAACCTGAAAACTGGGTTACTGTTTTTTTAATAAAGTAATGTTTATTTATTCAAATAGATTCATAGAATTTTTATACATTTTCTCAAGCATTAAGTTTAATTCTACTTTCTCTTTTTCTGAAAACCCGTTAAATACTTTGCTTTCAATTTCATCTCGATACGATTTAAAATCTTTAATATATTTTTTACCTTTATCAGTGACATAAAGCTTGAAGTTTCTTTTATCATTGTCATCTATAACTCTTTCAATGAGTTCTTCTTTTTCAAGAATTTTGATAGCCTTTGTAACACTTGCCTTTCCCACACTTTTAATTTTAGCAAGTTCATTTTGATTAATTCCTTCATGGGTTGAAATATAAAGAAAATATTCAAACTGACCGTAATTTATACCAGTATAAGCGATTTTTTCGGCAATATAACTGCTAATATTAGCTGTGATTAATCTAATAAGCATACCTGTTTTAGATATTTCCATACAACGTCTCCTTAATTTTTTGATAATTTCCTTTATAGAATGTGCAGTTTTTAACACATAATGTACATCCATATTCATTTGAAAAAGGAACAGCACATTTTCTATAGTCAATATGCTTACGGCTTCCATCCTCAAATATCTTTGGCGTAGAATAAATTGCTTCCCCCGGACATTTTCTTACGCACCCATTACATTTAGTACAAAAATCTGCAACCCATTCATGGGGATTATTTTGTGCAAAAGGAAGGTTTTTAATATCTGTATAAACAGCCGCAATTCTTAGACTTGGTCCAAAATCTTCGTTAATTAAAAGTCCATGCTTTCCAACTTCACCAATTCCGGCATCTCTAGCCAGCATAACGTAATTAACATCACCGCCAATAGCCGGTCCTGATTGGGTGTTAAAACCTCTTTTTCGTAAAAAACCGGAAAGCTTATTTACAATAACCCCCAGTTCATAATAGGTTCGGAAAATTTCTTTTTGAGTTTCAGAAGAAGGAGCTTGGTCAATGCGAGTTTTTTTCATCTCCATTGTCAATACAATTGCGTTTTCAAATAGAATTTTACGATTTTTAAAGATATAATTTGGATTTACCTTTGTATATCCTATATGTCCGACACCTAATGATTTTGCATATGTCTCAAGTTCTTTTAATGTTTCATCATCAATCATATTCTTGCCTGAATATGGATTTTTCTGTATACTTTTTGCACTAATCTTAGATTGCATTATACATCCTAATGCTTTTGGAATAATAGTTACTCCGCTTTTAAGCTTTTCTTTAACATTACCGTATTCTAAAATAATTTGCGGCACATGATAACCTTCATTTGAGAGTTCATTGCTGTATACAGGATTATCTATTTCCCTTAAATATTTATCGATAGTAGGCATTTTCGGTGCTTTCATTTTCAACTTCCTTTCTATTTAGGATTTAATAAGGTAAAAATATTATAACACAAAATAGTTTACCGGTAAACTATTTTGTGTTTAATTTATTAATTTTAGAATATAAATTAACTTAGATTGGAATTTAAATTAATTATAAGATAATATTAGATACATATATTTATAATATATTTAAATTAAATATGGAATTTCAATGTCTATGATTGATTATGAAGGACTAAAAAAAGAAACGGGAGGTAGAAGAAAGTTGCTAAAAAAGGTTATAGCTATAAATAGCAGTAAAAGAAAGAAAAGAACTTATAGTTTATTACAGCAAATGAAGGATAAATTGAAGAAGGAAAATATTAAAGTTGATATTATTAATCTATCTGACTATAAAATAGAACAATGTATAGGATGTGAAATGTGTCTTAGAAACAATGAATGTAAAATAAATGATGATGTTAAAACATTAATGGACTTGTTAAAGGAATATGATGGTATTATTTTAAGTACACCCGTTTACATGAATAATGTATGCGGTAGACTTAAGGTTTTTGTAGATAGGACATGTAAATGGATGCATCGTCCGGAATTAGTGGCTGTTCCTATAATGTTTGTAGTTACTACTGCCGGTTCCGGAGCAAAAAGAACCCTTGAATATCTTGAAAACATTAGTCTGCAATGGGGAACTTTTGCTACAGATAAGATATATAGAAAAGCACGTACCTTATCTATTCCTATAATTTTAAAAGAGTACAAAAGTTTTGTTAAACATATATTTATGTCTAAGAATTTTTATAGACCTTCCATTAATCAGCTAATACAGTTTCAAGTTCAGAAAGTGCTGGCTGATAAGATATTGATTATAGATAAAGAATATTGGAAGATGAAAGGATGGATGTATAAGGACTATTTTTTTGATGCAGATATATCCTTAGTAAATTTAGTAGTTTCAAAGATTTTTTACAAATTCTTATCTTCAAGAATACGAAAGGTTGAACAGTGACATTATACTACAAATATTATAAACAAAGTGTCGCTAATGATAATATTATTAAATAATTGTTGACCGGAGTAAAAAATAATTGTAAAATATATTTAGCATACGAAATATATCTATACGAATAATTCAGTATCGAAATATTTTTTAAGGAGATGAATAATCTATGGATGAAATTAATCATGGTATGAAAGTTTTTAAAATGTTAAAACAGACTATGGATATAATAAGGCAAAAAGTGCAAGATGAATTTAAGGAAATGAATTTAACAGCAACTCAGGCTATATTAATAGGAACTTTAGCTAATAATGAAAACAGGAAAATTAGTGATTTAAGTGATAGCATGGGTCTTTCTAACAGTACTGTATCCGGAATTGTTGACAGACTAGAAAAACAGGGATTTGTAGAGCGGGTTAGAAGTAAAGAAGACAGAAGGGTAGTTTATGTTAATTTATCTTCAGATATTAAGAAAAAGTGGCAAAATCACTTTAATGCGATAGAGAAAATATTTGATGAAAGCATGAAAGAAGGAACTCAAGAAGAGATTGATAAAGTTATGGAGGGGTTAGAAACACTAACTCAATTAATTCATAGACGAAAAAAATAAAATATTAAAATTACGATAACTTTAATAAATTAATTATACTGAGTGAGGAGTAGATTAAAATGTCTAAGCTGATAAAATATTTAAAGCCGTTTAGTGGACTAATTGTATTATCAATAATTTTACTTTTTGTTCAAGCAATGGCTGATCTTTCATTACCGGATTATATGTCAGATATAGTGAATAACGGGATTCAACAAAGCGGTATTGACAATGCAGTACCGGAGGCTGTTAGAAAGACTCAAATGGATAAGCTTACTATATTTATGAGTAAAAATAATCAAGATAAGGTTTTAAGTTATTATACATTAATTGAAAAAACAAGTAATGATTATGATAAATATGTTGAGATATATCCTGCGTTAGCTAATGAGCCGGTTTATGTTTTAAATCAAGTAAATGAAAGTGATATAGATGAATTAAACTTAATAATGGGAAAGGCGTTAGCTACAGTTTTAAATATTGAAAATATGAAATCAAATCCAGAGGACGGAATGATTGATTTTAATGGGAATAAAATTCCTGTTACTATAGATATTTATAAGCAGTTTGCAAGTTTGCCTCAAGGAGAACGCCAGCTAATCAGTGAGAAAATGAATGAACAGTTTACTGCTTTAGGCGATGATATGATTATACAGGTTGCTGCTCAGGCTATTAAATTAGAATATGAAGCTTTAGGTATGAATACAGAAAAAATTCAAAATAGATATATTTTGAGTGCCGGAGCTAAGATGCTGTTAATAGCTTTAATTAGTGCTGTTTGTATAGTGGGAGTAGGGTTTTTAGGATCTAGGACTGCGGCAGGCTTATCTCGAAATTTACGTAAAGCTGTATTTACAAAAGTTGAAAGTTTTTCTAATACAGAGTTAGATAAATTTTCTACAGCATCACTTATAACAAGGACTACAAATGATATTACGCAGATACAAATGCTGATGGTTATAATGATAAGAATTGTATTTTATGCACCTATTCTGGGAGTAGGAGGAGTTTTTAAAGCTATCAGCAGAAGTGCATCCATGTCTTGGATTATTGCAGTAGCTGTTATAGCCCTTTTAGGTTTAATAGTTTTAGTTTTTATAATTGCTATGCCAAAGTTTAAATCTATTCAAAAGCTTATAGACAGACTCAATTTGGTTACTCGTGAAAACCTTTCGGGAATGATGGTTATACGAGCATTTAATAATGAAAAATTTGAAGAAGAAAGATTTGATACAGCAAATAAAAATCTTAAAAAAACAAATCTCTTTGTTAATCGAGTAATGGCAGTAATATTCCCAACTATGATGCTTATAATGAACATTATTGTTTTACTTATAGTTTGGGTAGGAGCTAATGAGATAGCAAATTCCAGTATGCAGGTAGGAGACATGATGGCATTTATGCAGTATGCTATGCAGATAATATTTGCGTTCTTAATGATGTCATTTATGTTTATTATGATACCAAGAGCTTCAGTATCAGCTCAGCGTATTGCTGAAATATTAAACACTGAACCTGAGATTAACGATCCGCAAAATCCAAAGAATTTTAGACAAAATTTAAAAGGTGTTGTGGAATTTAAAAATGTATCTTTTAGGTATAATGGAGCAGAAGAAGATATGTTAAAAAACATAAGTTTTACAGCTTTACCGGGTAAAACCACAGCTTTTATCGGTTCTACAGGTTCAGGAAAAAGTACTCTTATTAACCTGATTCCACGTTTTTATGATGTAACTAAAGGTCAGGTTTTAGTTAATGGAGTAGATGTAAGAGAAGTTACTCAACATGATTTAAGAGAGAAAATCGGATATGTACCTCAAAAAAGCTCATTGTTTAGCGGTACTATTGAATCTAATTTAAAATATGCAAGAGAAAATGCACCGGATCAAGAGTTGAAAAATGCAGCAGATATTTCTCAATCCATGGAATTTATCACAGAAAAACCGGAAGAATTTAAATCAGAAATTTCTCAAGGAGGGTCTAATGTATCAGGAGGTCAAAAACAGAGATTATCAATTGCTAGAGCCTTAATTAAAAAACCGGACATCTATATATTTGATGACAGTTTTTCTGCCTTGGATTTTAAAACGGAAGCTGCTCTTAGAAAAGCTTTAGAAGGAAAAGCTCAATCAAGTACGATACTTGTTGTAGCTCAGAGAATTTCTACTATTATGAACTCAGAACAGATTATTGTTCTAGATGAAGGTAAGATTGTAGGTAAAGGTACTCACAAAGAGTTAATGAAAAATTGTAAGATTTATCAGGAAATTGCTTTATCACAACTCTCAAAGGAGGAATTGGCATGAGAGACAATAAAGATAAAATAACAAATACTAATAATCAAAAAAAGGACGGATTAAAGATAGGCAAAGCTGGTGCAATGATGCCCGGGGAAAAAGCTCGTGATTTTAAAGGAACTATGAAAAAGCTTATTAATCACCTAAGTGTGTATAAGTTTTCAATTATTACGGTATTCATATTTGCAATAGCAAGTGCCAGTTTTTCGATTGCCGGTCCAAAATTTCTAGGGAATGCTACTACTAAGATTTTCGAAGGTGTTATGGCAAAAATTGCTGGTACAGGGAATGTGGATTTTAATTATATTGGCAGAATAATATTAATTTTAACAGGGTTATATTTGTTAAGTGCATGCTTTGGATATATACAGGGCTGGATAATGTCAGGTGTTTCAATGAAAGTCAGTTATAAGTTCAGAAAAGATATATCAGAAAAGATAAATCGTATGCCTTTAACCTATTTTGATAAAACGAATCAAGGTGAAGTATTGTCACGTGTAACTAATGACGTAGACACTCTTAGTCAGACGCTAAATCAAAGTTTAGGACAGATTATTACTTCAATAACAACAGTTATAGGAGTTCTTGTTATGATGATTACTATAAGCTGGCAGATGACTTTAGTAGCATTTTGTATAATTCCTGTATCTCTTGTTCTGATTATGTCTATAGTAAAGCGTTCACAGAAATATTTTAAACAGCAACAGGATTATCTGGGTAATGTAAATGGTCATGTCGAAGAAATGTATGGCGGACATATAGTTATGAAGGCGTTTAATGGAGAAAAGAAAAGCATTGATAAATTTGATGTTTTAAACGGCAGGCTTTATGGAGCTGCTTGGAAATCTCAGTTTTTAACAAGTATAATGATGCCTTTGATGAATTTCGTTGGTAACTTAGGATATGTCGCTATAACTATATTAGGAGGATTTTTTGCAGCAAGAAGAGTTATTGAGGTAGGAGATATTCAGGCTTTTATACAGTATGTGCGTCAATTTACCCAGCCAATATCTCAAATAGCTAATATATCTAATATACTACAGCAGACTGCTGCTTCAGCAGAGCGTGTATTTGAATTTTTGGCAGAGAAAGAAGAAGTATCTGAAACTGCTAAACCTGTAAAACTTAACAAGGTTGAAGGAAGAGTTGAGTTTAAAAATGTTCAATTTGGATATAACTCTGATGAACTTGTAATTAAAGATTTTTCAACCACTATTGAGCCGGGTCAGAAGGTCGCTATTGTAGGACCTACCGGTGCAGGAAAAACAACTATTGTTAAGCTTTTAATGAGATTTTATGATGTTAATGAAGGCTCAATCATTATTGACGGTCATGATATAAGAGATTTTGCTCGTAAGGATTTGAGAAAAATGTTTGGTATGGTTCTTCAGGATACATGGCTTTATAATGCAAGTATAGTAGATAACATTAGATACGGTAATCTTAATGCTTCAGATGAAGAAGTTATTTCGGCTGCAAAAGCAGCTCACGTGGATAGCTTTGTTCATAACTTGCCTTCAGGATATGATATGGTGCTTAATGAAGAAGCTTCAAACGTATCTCAAGGACAGAAACAGCTAATTACTATTGCAAGGGCAGTATTAGCAGACCCTAGAATTCTTATTTTGGATGAAGCTACGAGTTCGGTTGATACACGCACAGAAGTCCAAATTCAAAAAGCTATGAATAATCTTATGAAGGATAGAACAAGCTTTATTATTGCTCATCGCTTATCAACAATTCGTGATGCTGATACAATACTTGTTATGAATCATGGGGATATAGTTGAACAAGGAACACATAAACAACTGCTTGATAAGAATGGTTTCTATGCAAATCTTTATTATAGTCAGTTTGATGTTGCACATGTAATATAAATATCTTTAAAAGCTTAAAAATCAGTTAAATGTATTCGTTTAACTGATTTTTTTTATTTTCAAAAAAAAGGGGTTGACAAAAAACCTATATACATGTATAGTTAATTACATAAGCAACTAACCATTTAAGGGAGGGATCAATCTTTTGCTAATAGACTTTAATAGTGATAAACCAATTTATCTTCAATTAGCTGAATCTATTGAGGATTATATTCTAAAAGAAATATTTAAAGAAAATACTCAAATTTTATCGACCACAGA
>JANQLB010000118.1 GCA_028280805.1 Tissierellales bacterium | reverse complement strand
AATAGCACCATCTAATTATGCTAGTAGTCAACTTTGTTCTAAATGTGGTAACAAATCAAGTCAGACAAAAGATTTGTCATGTAGAACCTATAATTGCCCTGTATGTGGACTAGAAATTGATAGGGACTATAATGCAAGTCTAAATCTACTAAAATTAGCTATATAAATACAAGATACATAGGTAATCGGGGCAGGTACTGTCCTTAGAGCTTGGGTAAACTTGTGGCGTTAGCCACATTGACCAAGAAGCCCCCAATTCTAAAGTGGTGGGTAGTTCACTCATTTATGTTATAATATCTTTAAAATAATTTTATAGTAATTACAGGTGCCTTGATTATCAAGGAGAATAGGGAATGAAGTTCAAATCTTCAGCGGTCCCGCCACTGTAATGCAGAGCTTAATTACAATATATCACTGGATTTTTTCTGGGAAGATGTGAGTAAGCGAAGAAGCTAAGCCAGGAGACCTGCCTGTAATTGGAGATACTTAATGTATTTCATGAATGATGGTAAAGTTCATGGTCTGTTTGTTATTCATAAATAGACCTTGGACTTTTTTTATTTACAAAAAATTTAAATAAAAATTAAATTTAAGGGGGCAATTATGAAATTATTAAATGAAACATTATTAAAAATTGAAGGACTAAATTTAGAAATTAAAGAAAAGGCAAGACAGAGGATTGATTTACTGGTTAAACCTCAAGGGAGTTTAGGGAAACTTGAGGAAATTGCAGAGCAGTTATCTGGTATAACTGGAGAACTATATCCGGAGATAAAAGGTAAATCTGTAATAGTTATGTGTGCAGATCATGGTGTTTGTGACGAAGGAGTTGCAGCTGCTCCTCAAGCAGTTACAGCTATACAGACTATGAACTTTGCTAAAGGAGTAACTGGAGTATGTGCGTTAGCTAAGCAGGCAGATGCTGATATTAGAATTATAGATATAGGAATAGCTTCTGATATTAGTGATAAAAATATTACTCATAAAAAAGTTAAGTATGGAACTGATAATATCTCAAAAGGTGCTGCTATGACTAGAGAAGAAGCAGTTAAGTCACTAGAAATAGGAATAGAAATAGCAATAGAGGAGATACAAAAAGGCAATAACCTTATAGCTACTGGAGAAATGGGAATTGGGAATACAACGCCCAGCTCTGCTATAGTTTCAGTTCTAGGCAATGTTCTGCCTAAGGAGGTTACAGGAGTAGGAGCAAACTTACCCGAGGAAAAACTAGGAGATAAAATAGAAATAATAAATAGAAGTATAGCAATTAACAAACCTGATCCTCAAGATGCAATTGATGTTTTAAGAAAAGTCGGAGGATTAGAAATAGGAGGTATGGCTGGTGTCATGCTGGCAGGAGCAGCATATAGAGTTCCAATTGTAGTAGATGGATTTATTTCTACAGCGGCTGCTTTAATAGCATGTTCTATTGAACCTAAAGTCAAAGATTTTTTAATTCCATCTCATTCTTCAAGAGAAAAAGGAGCTCGATTTGCTTCTAAGCTCTTAGGGTTTGAACCAATGATAAATATGAATATGAGATTGGGAGAAGGAACAGGAGCAGTATTAGCTTTTAATATTATAGAAGCTGCAACATTCATGAATAAAGAAATGATAACTTTTACAGAATCAGGAATAGAAGTAGTATAATATAAATCCTAAGGAGTTGTCCTTAGGATTTTGTTATTTTAAAAATATATTTTAGACACTCGAAAGATTTTAGAAGGAATTTTATCTTTTATATAGAAGAATAATATAGATTATAAAAAGGTAGGAAGGTGAAATATATGAAAAAAATGAGTACTGATTTTTTTAGTAATAACAGAAAAAAGCTTATTGAAGCTTTAGATGATAACTCTATTTTGGTATTATTTTCTAGTGAAGCACCTCAAAGAAGTGCCGACCAGCAATATAACTATACAGCTAACAGGAATTTTTATTATCTAACTGGATTGGAAAGAGAAAATTTTATACTACTTATTAGTAAGAGAAACAATCAAGTAAAGGAAACACTTTTCATTGAAGAAATTAATCCTGATGTTGAGAAATGGATTGGCAGGAGGATGAGAAAAGAAGAAGCTCAAGAAATATCAGGAATAGAAAAAATTGAATATGTTAATGGTTTTAAGAATTTCTTTAATAAAGCATTATTAACAAATTCTTATGAATACCTATACCTTGATTTAGAAAAAAGAGGCTGGGATTCTATAGATAATGAAGGAGTTAAATTTGCTAAGCAGGTAAAAGAAAGATATCCATATCTATATATAAAGAATATATTTGAAAGCATAGCACAATTAAGAATAATTAAGAATGATGAAGAAATTGAAAAGATGACCAAGGCAGTAGAAATTACTAATGAAGGTATTAAAAACATCCTAAGAAACATGAGACCGGGAATGAAAGAATATGAGATGGAAGCGTACTTTGACTTTACTATTAAATCTTTAGGGGCTCAGAGTAATGCTTTTAGAACTATCGCAGCTTCCGGTGAAAATGCAGTTATATTACACTATATTGAAAATAGAAAGATTGTTGAAGAAAATGAATTGATACTATTTGATTTAGGTGCAGAATATGATAATTATTGTGCAGATATAAGCAGAACTTTCCCATCAAATGGAAAATTCACTGATAGACAGAAGGAAATTTACAATATTGTCTTAAAGGCATTGCAAGAAACTACAAAGGCTGTAAAACCCGGACTTCCATTTGAAGAATTAAATAAAATATGTAAAAAAGTTCTAATAGAGGGATGTAAAAAATTAGGTTTAATTAAAGAAGATTCTGAGATTAATAAATACTATTACCATGGAGTCAGCCATTATTTAGGTCTTGACACTCATGATGTAGGTACTCGTGATACAAATTTAGCTCCGGGAATGGTTATAACTGTTGAGCCGGGTCTTTATATTGCCGAAGAAAAAATAGGTATTAGGATTGAGGATGATGTATTAGTAACAGAAGATGGACATAGAAACCTATCTCAAGATATTATTAGAACTGTAGAAGAAATAGAAGAATTTATGAAATAATAATTAAGGCGGTCGTTACGACCGCCTATATTTAATTTCTTAAGAGGAGTTGATTAAGCACCATGCTGTATGAGAAATTTAAGATTAAAAACTTAGAACTAAAAAATAGAATAGTTATGGCTCCAATGTGTATGTATACTTCTAATAATGAAGGAATGGTAAATGACTGGCATTTAACTCACTATAAAAGCAGAGCAGTTGGACAGGTTGGTTTAATAATTGTAGAAGCAACAGCTGTATTACCAAATGGAAGAATTTCAGGTAATGACTTAGGAATATGGTCTGAAAATCATGTAAATGGTTTAAAAGATATAGTTAAAGGGTGCCATAAAGAAGGTTCAAAGGTTGGATTACAGCTTGCTCATGCCGGAAGAAAATGTGGAGTAAAGAATGAAGAAAATGTAGCTCCAAGTTCATTTGAATTTAGTGGTAATTATCCTGTTCCTAATGAGCTTACTGAGGATGAAATAAATGACATAATTAAAGCATTTAAAGAAGCTGCCAGAAGAGCTGACGAAGCAGGCTTTGATACTATAGAAATTCATGCAGCACATGGATATCTTATACATCAGTTTTTATCACCAATAGCTAATAAAAGACAAGACAAGTATGGAGGAAGTCTTGAAAATCGTGTTAGGTTCTTAAACCAAATAATAAAAGCAATTAAAGAAGTTTGGGAGGATCAAAAACCTATATTACTTAGAGTGTCAGCAGATGATTATTTACAAGGTGGTATAGACATAAAACAAATGATAGATATTATCAACCGCATAAAAAATGATATAGATATAGTACATGTTAGTTCTGGAGGTATTGATGCAGCAGATATTAATGTATATCCGGGCTATCAGGTTAAATATTGTGAAGCTATAAAGACTCAGTGTAATATTCCAACTATTGCTGTAGGAATGATTACAAAATATGAACAGGCAGAAGAAATATTATCAAATGGCAGAGCTGATTTAACTGCATTAGGCAGAGAATTATTAAAAAATCCATATTGGCCGATACTTGAAGCTCTTAGAAATAAAATAGAAATATTTATACCACAGCAATATGATAGAGCAATAAAATAAATGTAAAATACTCTAGTTTTGAGAACTAGAGTATTTTGACTTAGTCATCACCATGTGAATGGGCAACTCTTCCACACGCTGCCGCTACAATACCACTAATTAAATCATCGAGAAAAGTATGTACCTTACCGGTTGTTTTACCTATTTTATCAAGTTTACCTATTACACCGGGTTTTATCTTATCTAAATAACCAAAGTTAGTAAAACCAATAGAACCGTAGACATTTGTTATACTAAGTGCTAAAATTTCATCTATACCATATAGAGATTCATCATTTTGAATTATTTTAAGGATTGGTTCACGTATAAGACCTTTTTCTGCTAATAAATCTATTTCAATACCTGTTAATATAGCATTTTGAACCTCTCTTTTCATAAGAACTGCTTCAACATTTTCAACAGCTTCTTCCATGGTTATATCTAAGTATTGCTTTTGAAGCTCGAACACAAGCTCTGCCATTGATTCAATTGTAACTCCTCTTTCATCAAGTCTTTCAATAACTATATCCTTCATGTCATCCTCCTTAGATTAATATTATGTAAAAAAACGAGTACGTATATTATTTTATCAAAGTGATTAATGTGTTATAATAATTATGATTTTAAAATTTCATATCCAGTATAGCAGAATACATATTTTAAGTCTATGATTTAAAATAGTTATTTATTATTTAAAGTATATCATATATTTAAATTAGGAGGTTAGGCTGTTGAATAAAAAGTTTTTTTATAATGGAAATATCTTAACTATGGAAGATGAGGTTATGAGTGTAGAATGTGTTGTAGTAGAAGATGACAAAATAGCTTTTTGTGGAAGTTTAGAAAGTGGGAATAAATATATTGATGAATACACAGAAAAAATCGACCTAAAAGGTAGGACACTTTTACCGGGTTTTAACGATAGTCACATGCATTTACTAAATTATAGCTTTTCTCAATTTAAAGCAGACCTATTTGAAATTGATTCTATAGTTACTATGCAGAATAAACTTATTAGCTTTGTTGAAAATGAACAAATAACAGTATTTGAAGACTGGGTTGTGGGTTATGGCTGGAATCATGTGTACTTTGAAGAAGGACGTCTTCCATGTAAAGAAGATATAGATAAGATAATAAATGATAGACCTGTATTTTTATCTAGAGTTTGTGGACATATATGTGTTGTAAACTCTAAAGCTTTAGAATTAGCAGGTATCAATAAAGATACTATTGACCCGGATGGAGGAAGGATAGACAAAGACCCTGATACAGGAGAGCCTACAGGTATATTAAGAGAAAATGCTCTTTACATGGCATATGAAAAAATCCCTAAGTCAAATGATATTGATAAGATTAAAGATTTAATATTAAAAGCAGTTAGTAATGCCAATAAAACCGGTATAACTTCAATTCAGACTGACGATTTTTCTCATATGGATTCATATGAAAGTGTTATAAAGGCTTATCATGAATTAAAGAATGAAGGAAGACTTAATGCCAGAGTAAATTTACAGATGCTGTTTAAAAATATCCAAAATTTAAATTCTTTTTTAAAGCTCCATATTAAGACAGGAGATGGAGATGAAAACTTAAAATTTGGACCTTTAAAGGTATTAGCTGATGGTTCTTTAGGATCAAGGACTGCTGCTTTAGAAGATCCATATAGTGATGACCAAAATACAGACGGAGTTTTAATATATAGTGATAAAGAAATATATCAAATGTTAGAAACAGCTCATAAAAATGGATTACAGCTAGCAGTTCATGCAATAGGCGATAGATGTATGAATCAAATACTGGATGCTTATAACTCTATAAACCAAGCTTATCCAAAAGATGATCCAAGATTTAGAATAATTCATGCCCAAATTTGTTCTAAAGAAATTTTTGAAAAGTTTAAAAAATTAAATGCTGTTGCTGATATACAGCCTGTTTTCATGAAAACCGACATGTATATGGCAGAAGACAGAGTAGGAAAAGAAAGAATGAAAACAAGTTATGCTTGGAAAACAATGCTTGATATGGGTATTCATATCTCAGGAAGTTCTGATTGTCCTATTGAGCCTTTTGACCCAATTTTAGGAATATATTCGGCTGTTACAAGAAAAGATTTAAATGGAAACCCAAGTGATGGATGGTATAAAGAAGAGTGCTTAGGTTTATATGATGCTTTAAAGCTTTATACTACTAATTCAGCTTATAGTACCTTTGAGGAAAATATAAAAGGTAAGATTAAAGAAGGTATGCTTGCTGATTTAGTTATTCTTTCTGATAACATAACAAAGATACCAAAAGACAACATCAAAGATTTAAAGATAGACATGACTATGTTAGGTGGAAAAATTGTTTATAATAGTCAAACAGGCTCAGCATCTTGCTGAGCCTAAAGACTCAAGTTCTTTCTTAATCAAAGATAGACTCGTAGATATACATTTATTAAGATTATCAACATTTGTTCCTCCGCCTTGTGTCATTTGAGGATTTCCCCCACCTTGACCTTCAATAATGCCAATAACATTGTTAAAGATATTTTTCATGTCTATGTTTATATCCTTAGACCTTGATAAGATAATTTGACATTTATCTTTTTCAATTACTGCCATAACAGCAACAAAAGACGGGTTCTCTATAATTTTCGCAGTCATATACCTTATATCCTTAAAGCTTCTATCAGTGTATATATTTGAAATGATTTTTACGCTTCTATAATCCTTTGAGCTATTGATAATTTCCTTAATTTCATATTCCATAAGCTTACTTTTTAAATCTCTGATTTCTTTAGATTGAAGTTTATTCTCTTCAAAAACTCTATGAACTCCTTCTAAAGTATTAGAGTCTTTAAGTGAAAGCAGATTAGAAATATCGTTTATATATCTGTTTTTCCATCTATAATCTTTCAAAGCTCTACTACCACAAACAAATTCAATTCTAACGTTCCCCTTATATTTTTCCCATTTTCTAATCTTAATAATTCCAACCTCTCCAGTATTTCTTACATGAGTTCCGCAGCAAGGAGTATAATCAATATTGTCTATCTCTACAATTCTAATGTTTTTTTCAACAGAAGGAGATTTTCTTAAAGGTAGGTTTGATACATCGTTTTTGCCTATTTGATAAGTCTTAATATCAAAATTAGAAAAGACTATTTTATTAGCAAAATTTTCAACTTTTTCTATAACACTGTTTTCTAACTGAGGTAAACTAATATCAACATAAGAAAATTCACTACCTAGATGAAATCCTATAGTCTTTGCATTATACAGCTTACTAAATACAGTAGATAATATATGCTGTCCAGTATGCTGCTGCATATGTGTAAATCTTGTCTCCCAATCAATAACAAGATTTGCCTGATTATCTAAAATATCTTCCTCTAGCACATGTACTATATTTTCTTCATGCTCATAAACATCTATAACTTGTATATCGTTTATGGTACCTTCATCCCTAGGTTGTCCACCACAAAAATGAGGATAGAATAAAGTTCTATTTAAAATTATATGATAAATACCGTCCTTATATTCCTTTTTTATAACTTTTGCACTCAGCTCTCTCAAATATGAATTTTCTTTATAAATTTTTTCTGTCATTATAATTATCATCCTTTCATAATATTTAAAATAAACATTTATTCGACAGTTTAAAAATCTAATACCCTAGCTTCTAAAGCTAAAAGTAAAGAATTGTAAGTATCTGGATAAGATAACTACGTATCTATATTTAATTAAACTTAATTCTTATTTCATATTAATACATATCTATAATTTCTAGATTATCTTCTGCCATATAATTTATTTTACCATTTCTATCAATTACTTTATAGTACTTATTTGATAAACTTAGTAATGAATCGGCTGCTTGTTCAGAGATTTCCATTATTCCGACTGTTTCATTGCTATGTTTAATCTTGGCGGTTCCTTGTATAAAATATTTATAATCCTCACTCCATATGCTGGTAATGTCAAAGCTTTTTTCAGTAACTAATATAAAGTCCTGTGGTATAGTATCTAACTGTGTACTATTACTTTTATACTTAGAAATATTTTTAGAAGTATTAATAGTATTTTTACCTTCTGTAGTAATAATATAATCTAAGATAGCCTTTTCATTAAGTTTAAGCCATTTTGGGTTTTCAATTGATGGATCTGTCCATTTTTCATAATAATATGCGTTATAATCTAAAGATTGTCTATATACCTCATTATATTTACCATCAATAAGAGTAAAAACTCTAATAAAATTATCAATAAAGTATGCACCTATACTTTCATCCAGCAGTTCCTCAACGATTAAAAAAATTCTATTATTAAGTGGATTTTTTATTCTTTTAACATCTTTTATAAATGTTAAATCTTCTATCTTATTACTATATATATATCCAACGTCTTGGTGTTTGTAAATAACCATAATTCCTTCATCTTGAGAAAGATTTAAAGCTATTATTAATTCTTCCTTAGATATATTTTGTATTTTTATTGGATAAATACTAATTTCAATATAGTCTATATAATTTAACCAATTGCTATATTCTAAGTCCTTTAACACTATTCTTTTAATAGATTTTTCTGCTTGTTTTTTTAATCTCTCGTCAGTAGAGAAATAATTGTCAATTAGCTGATTTGTAAGCTTTTCCTGAAAGAGAAAGACTTGACTAAAGGTAGTATGTAGCATAGCTGCATCATAATATGCTTTTGTTAAAAAAATAGATACCAATAGTATTAATAAAACAAATATAGATAATAAATTTTTCATTTTAATCACCACACTACTTTAGTAAATATTGACAAGCTAATAAAAATACAGTATAATGTTAAGTATCTGAATTTTTTCAAATCGTGGAAATCTCATTTCACAATTAAATCTTATCAGTTTTTTAGATTTCTATTTACAATCCAATTAGTTTTTTATATTTAATAGTATTTTTACACATGAAAATTTATACATGTTCGTAGATGTATTATTATGCACCATTTTAGTTAACTATTTATGCTAAAATTTTGTTAACTTTACTATTTTTTTAAAAATAGTACAATTTAAAGACTCTATATGTAGATTTTGTATAACAGATAATGGCAATGGATATTATGATAATAACAGAAATTTTAATAAAAATTTAATTCTAACATTTTTAATATTGTGTTTAATAACTAATATTTTCATAATTTATTTAACACAATATATTATAAATGTTTTCATATAATTATAATTTTTAAGGAGGAATGATAGTGACAGAAAACAGAGAATTATGTAAAAAAAGAGAAATATCATTAGAAAGAGCCGATGAACTAAAGTCAAAAATAACTGATTATCTAGAAGCTAGAGAAAATATTCCTAAAGGATTGTTTATGGATGATCAATTTAAGAAATCTAAACAAAAAATTCTTCAATTATTTGGAGCAAGTGAAGAAGATTGGAAAGATTATAAGTGGCATTTAAAAAATAGAATAAAAGATATTGAAACTTTAGAAAAAATAATCAATCTAACAGATAGAGATAAAAAGCATATAAGAGAGGTTTCTAAAAAACATAGATGGGCAATATCTCCATATTATGCGAGCTTAATAAATCCAAATGATATATATGACCCTATAAGATTATTGTCTGTACCTACCGGAGCGGAGATTGTTGAGATCTGTGGTGAAAGAGATCCAATGTCTGAAGAATATACTAATCCTACAGGAAGTATTACAAGAAGGTATCCTGATAGATTAATAATAAATGTTACGAATGAATGTGCCATGTATTGTAGGCATTGTCAAAGAAGAAGAAATATTGGCAACAAAGATGAACATAGACCTACACAGATAATACAGCAGTCTATTGATTATATTAGAGACAATCCTGAAATAAGAGATGTTTTAATCACAGGAGGAGATCCTCTTAGTTTGCCAACTAACAGGCTTGAATTTATTCTTAAACAGCTTAAATCTATTCCACATGTAGAGTATGTGAGGATTGGCTCAAGGACATTAGTAACTTTACCTCAAAGAATTAATGATGAGTTAGTAGATATGTTAAAGAAATATCATCCTATATATATTAATACTCACTTTAACCATCCACAGGAAGTTACAAGAGAAGCTAAGGAAGCTTGTGAAAAACTTGCTAACGCAGGAATTCCCTTAGGTAATCAAGCTGTTTTGTTAAATGGTATTAATAATCACAAATATGTAATGAGATGCTTAAATCATGAACTTTTAAAAATTAGAGTAAGACCATATTATATTTTTCATTCAAAGCATGTTGAGGGAACAAAACATTTCAATACATCAATTGATGATGGTATAGAAATAATGGAATATCTAAGAGGATATACATCAGGAATGGCAATACCAACCTATATTGTTAACGCCCCTAAAGGGCAGGGTAAAACTCCTATTCTGCCACAATATCTTATATCTAGAGGTAAAGATTATATTATGATTAGAACATGGGAAGGTAAAATAATCAAGTATGAAAATCATGAGACTAAAGATTTTAAAGAGCTTATAGGATATAATTAATAGTAATTTAAAATGTATATCTCATTAATAATAAATACATGATACAAGAGTTAGGACTTAATAGTTTCTAGCTCTATTTTTTATTAAAAATTTTTTAGATTAAGTCCACTTTTTTTATAGTTGAATTTTGAATTAAGCGGAATAGAATTTTTTTGACTGCCTTATGTTAATTTTTAGATAAACTAGTCTGTTTTTGATTTTGTACAATTTATCTTTTCATGAGTATAATATAGTATAAATAAATTTTACTAAAAATAGGTAATATATATCTAAAAAATGGAAATAATATTAGTAGAATTAATGAGGAGGTAATAGGATGAAATTTATAAATGATATAATTTCTGATTTTATAGAGTTTGTAAATTTTTTCAAAATGAAGTATAAATATGATCAAAGAGGAGTGCTAAAAAGGTACAAAGTTAAATTTGGACTGAATAAAAAACTTAATGAAGATATATGGTGTGACCTTTTTGTCAAAAAATCAGCCTATAATTATTGTGCAAAAATTTTGATAATAAAGTATTGGGAGGATAATAATAAAATTCTAGCTAAGATAAACAATGCAGGTTTAGAGAAGTGGCGAAATCTAGTAGAAAATATAGAAAATCACTTTAGCTTATTATATCAAATTTCTGAAATTGATATAAGAGAATCTCCAGAGATGAAAGATATTTTTAAAGAAAGTGATTATGACATCTTTAAACTAGATGATGAATTAGCAGGTTTTATCATCGAAAGACTAAAGCAATATGATTTTGATGGATATGATTATAAAGTTATATTTACAATTTTCAATAAGATTTATGTAGAAGAAAAGAAATCTGGTATAAATCTACAATACTTCTATAAGCCTTCAAATTCAATTGACTATATACTTTCAATTAATAATGATCAAGCAAAGCTTGGATAAAAAAAACGGCCAAAATAAAAGGCCGTTTTATACTTTAATAATCGTCGTAATCGTCGTTATAATCATCTTCAAGATCATCTTCAAGATCATCTTTAAGTTGTTCTTCCGTATTAAAATCTTCATTCTCTTTGTACTCTTTATTTTCGTAAATATCTTCATATTCTTCTTTATCTTCATCTATAAGTTCATGATCATAATCCTCATCCAAATATTTCATATATTCATTTTCCAGTATTTCATCCATCTCTCGATTAAGTATTTTATCTTTTTTTTCTAAAACAAAACTTTTAATTTCACTTATTCCCTCATCATCTAAAACTTCAACGACTTCATCATAAAGCTCAATGATAACATCAGTTATTTCTTCCATGTTTTTAGGATAAAATTCAAATTCTTGATATTCTTTTTCAGAAATACAGTTAGTTAAAATGTCTAATGCAGATTCAATTTCATCAAAGTTTCCATAATAAATCTCGTCATAAAGCTTATTAAGCTCATTAATTTCAATTTCATTTTTAAACATAGAATCAAATCCTCCTTTTAAAAAAAACTTCATAATAAATTATACACTAAAATATAATATGATTGCTAATTTATCTTATTATATGTAAAATTATTTACGAAAATTACAATTATACTAATTATGTTACAATATACTTGAAAGGAGGTTATACTTTTGAAAAAATTTGAGTATAAAATTGAAAATTTTAAAACTCAAGGTATAGTAAATATCATTTTAACTAAAAAAGATGAAAATAAAATGAATTTACTAGGAGAAGAAGGATGGGAATTAGTAAGTATAAACGATACAAAAAACGGTAGAAATGTAATGGCAATTTTTAAGAGAGAGAAGTATGAATAACTTTGTAGAAGATTTATTCCTCCAATCATACAATTTAGTATAGCATAGTAAAATATAATAATGCTATAAAAATATATGGAAATTGGAGGATAATTATGAAGATATGCATTGATGCCGGACACGGAGGGAAAGATCCCGGAGCTGTAGCATTTGATTTAAAAGAAAAAGACGCTAATCTTGATATTGCTTTAAAAATTCAAGATATATTAAAAAGAAGTCAATTTGAAGTTTATATGACCAGAAAAGAAGATATTACCTTACCTTTATATGAAAGAGCAGATATAATTAATGCACAGAATTGTGACATATGTATATCAATTCACAATAATGGAGCTGTTAAAGAAGAGGCCTTTGGAAGTGAAGTGATTTATCCTGCTGGTTCTTCAAAGGGAAAAGAATTAGGAGAGCTTATACTTGATAATTTAGGAAAACTTGGACTTAAAAAACGAAGGGTCTTTAATAGATTAAATAGTAAAGGAAAAGATTACTATTATATTATAAGAAATGTTAATGCATTGTCTATAATTATTGAAGGAGCCTTTGTAACCAATAAAAAAGATAATGAATTATTAAAAAATGACGAATTTAGAACTAAGATGGCTAACGCAATAAGTCAAGGAATTATAAAGTTTACACAAAAATATTTTAATAAACCACAAAAGCATTGGGCAGAAGACAATTTTCAAAGACTTAAAGATGAAAATCTGGTGTATGGTGAACATGATTTAAATAGTAATATTACATGGGGAGAGTTTGCAACCGTTATAGCAAGATTATTAGATAAAGAAAAAAATTAAATAGTTTAGATTAATAAAATAAAGAATAAATATATATCATCCAACCTCAAAACATAGTAGAAAATACACGTTCAACTGTTTAGAACATTAATAACTCCTACAACTCATTATAAACATCCAAGTTCTAAATAAAAATATACAAATCATTTCTTATATATTTTCTTCAATAAAGCAAGTTTAGAATTTGGATGCTTATAGTTAAACAGCACAATTTATCCTTTATTTTATTAGAGAATTATATTTATATATATTACTAATAATAAAGAAAGAATAGATTAAATAGAGTCATTTGTACAAGGAGGTATAGTTATGAAGTTAACTGTGATTGGAAACAATGGACCTTATCCAAAGGCTGGAGGGGCGTGTTCAGGATATTTATTAGAGGAAAAAGATACAAAAATATTGATTGATTGTGGAAACGGTGTTCTTTCTGCACTACTTAATATATGTGATGCTGAAGAATTGGATGCTGTACTTTTATCACACCTACATAGTGACCATATGAGTGATATATTAATATTAAAATATGCTATAGGAATAAAAAAATCTAAAGGTAAGTTTAGTGGATCTATTCCTCTGTATTTGCCTATGGAAGATGAAGACCTGGTAAATAGATTAAATTACAATGATGCATTTAAGCTTATTCCAATAAATGAAGAAGAGGGTCTTAATATTAATGGATTAGAAATTGAATTTAAAGAAATGCAACATTCTGTAAAAACTTATGCAATTAAAGTAAAGAATAAGGATAAAGTTTTTGTATATTCAGCAGATACTTCATATAACGAAGGGCTTGTGGAATTTGCTGATGAAGCTGACTTTTTTCTATGTGAATCAGGAATATTGGAAAATGACAAGAATGAAAATTCTAATCATTTGACTCCGGCAGAAGCCGGCATTATTGCTACAAAAGCAAAGGCTAAAAGACTTGTGTTGACCCATTTTTCACCTGAATACAGACTAGACAAAATTATGAATGAGGCAAAAGAAAGTTATGATTCAGTAATAGAATTATCAGAGGCTATGAAAACTTATTTTATTTAAAAAAATATTTATTTATAATAATGAATAAATATCTCAGGTTATTAAAAATTAAAATTATATAATGTTTTTGTTTAAGGAAATTCAGTAGAATAATCTGAAAATTTTAGTTAAGTTATATTTATTAAATGAATAATTATAAATTTTATGAATAAATACAAAGGGCTATGAGCTTGACATAAATTAAATTATTTTACTATAATTAAAGTATGTGTACAATGTCAAGGATATGAGCATGAATAAGAATACATAAAGGAGGAATTCTTTTGAGTAAAAATAATCGAGTACTAGATGTGACATCAGAAATTGGGAAACTTAAAAAAGTTTTGTTACATAGACCGGGAAAAGAGTTGGAAAATTTAATGCCTGAATATCTGGAAAGACTTCTATTTGATGATATTCCTTACTTAAAGATAGCTCAAAAAGAACATGATGCCTTTGCTGATATTTTAAGAGATAATGATATTGAGGTCTTATATTTAGATGACCTAGCTTCTGAGTCAATGATAAATGATGAAGTAAAAAATATGATTATTGAAGATTTTCTTAATGAAGCTGATATAATAGGTAAAGGTAGTAGAGAAATTATAAAAGATTTTTTTAAAGATTTTACTAACAAACAACTGATAAGAAAAATGATGACTGGAATAAGAAAGACAGAGCTCCCTGATAGCAAGAATAAATCCTTATCAGATATGATTGATTCAAGGTATCCTTTTATTGCAGATCCAATGCCTAATCTATATTTTACTAGAGATCCGTTTGCAACTATTGGTTCGGGTATTACATTAAATCGTATGAAAACTGAAACAAGAAATAGAGAAACACTTTTTGCTAAATATATATTTAAGTATCATCCTGTATTTAAAGACAAGGATATTCCCATATGGTATGATAGAAATGAAAGATCTCCTATTGAGGGTGGAGATGAGCTGATATTAAGTAATAAAGTCATTGCTATAGGTATTTCTGCTAGAACCGATGCAGTAGCAATTGAAAAATTTGCAAAAACAATTCTTTATAGCAATCAAGGGTTTGAGACTGTTCTGGCATTTGATATTCCTAAAAGAAGGGCATTTATGCACCTTGATACAGTATTTACAATGGTTGATTATGATAAGTTTACAATACATCCTGCTATAGAAGGACCACTAACTGTTTTTTCTATCTCTAGAGATAAAAAGAATGGTAATGATGTAAGTATTGTCAAAGAGGAAGGTACTTTAAAGGATATTTTAAAGAAGTATTTAGAGCTTGATAATGTTACACTTATCAGGTGTGCAGGTGGAAACCTTATAGATGCAGCCAGAGAGCAGTGGAATGATGGTTCAAACACTCTTGCTATCTCACCGGGTGAAGTTGTAGTATATGAAAGAAATTATGTAACTAACAGAGTTCTTATAGATCATGGTATTAAAGTTCATGAGATGGCCAGTTCAGAACTATCTAGAGGACGTGGAGGTCCTAGATGTATGAGCATGCCTTTAATTAGAGAAAGTTTAAAAAGATAAAACCATAGTATTAACTTTTATAATAATTATAAATACTATGAAAAAAATACTTAGGAGGTATTATAATGGCATTTAATCTAAAAGGAAGAAGTTTATTAACATTAAAGGATTTTACTCCAAAGGAAATTGAATATCTAATTAACTTATCTGCAGACCTTAAGAGTTTAAAGTATGCAGGCATCACACCAAAAACACTGGAAGGAAAAAATATAGCATTGATATTTGAAAAACCATCTACTAGAACTAGATGTGCATTTGTTGTAGCAGCTGTTGATGAAGGTGCTCATCCAGAGTATTTGGGTAAAAATGACATTCAATTAGGTAAGAAAGAAACTGTAGCTGATACAGCAAGAGTGTTAGGCAGAATGTTTGATGGTATTCAATTTAGAGGATTTAGCCATGATACAGTTGAGCAATTAGCAGAACATTCTGGCGTACCTGTTTGGAATGGATTAACAGACAAATATCATCCTACACAAATATTAGCAGATTTCCTTACTGTAAAAGAGTACAAAGGGAAATTAAAAGGAATTAAATTTGCATATGTTGGAGATGGAAGAAATAACATGGCTAATTCATTGATGATTGGTGCTGCTAAAGTTGGTATGGACTTTAGAATAGTTTCTCCAAGTGATTTATTCCCAGAGGAAGACCTGGTTAAAGAAGCACAAGAAATAGCGAAGGAAACAGGAGCTAAAATAACTTTAACTGACTCAATAGATGAAGGAGTAACAGGTGTAGACGTAATCTATACTGATGTATGGGTATCAATGGGTGAAGAAGATCAATTTTCTCAAAGAATTAAAAAACTATATCCATATCAGGTTAATATGGACATGATTAAAAAAGCTGATGAAGATGTTATATTTATGCACTGCTTACCGGCATTCCACAATAGAGATACCACAGTTGGAGAACAAATTTATCAAGAACATGGAATAGCTGATATGGAAGTAACTGATGAGGTATTTGAAAGTAAACATTCCGTAGTATTTGATGAAGCTGAAAACAGAATGCATACAATCAAGGCTGTTATGGTAGCGACTTTAGGAAAATAAAACTTAAGTTTAGCCTTAACTAAATCTAAACGTATAATAGTCTTATAGATATACTTATAATTCTTTACTCTTAGCTTTAGGAGTAGAAGTATTCAAATTTTAAACTATTGGATAAATTAATAAAATAACTAGTGACCGGTGGATTCCACCGGTATACTAATTTTTTAAAAAGAAAAAGGAGGATTTAATATGCAGAAGGTTGTTGTGGCTTTAGGAGGAAATGCCTTAGGAAAAACACCTCAAGAACAGTTAAGTTTAGTAAAAAATACATCTAAACCTATAGTTGATTTAATAGAAAAAGGAAATCAAGTAATTATTGCACATGGAAACGGCCCTCAAGTAGGGATGATTAATTTAGCTTTAGAAACTGCATCTAAGAGTCAAGCTAATACCCCAGAGATGCCATTCCCTGAATGTGGAGCTATGAGTCAAGGCTACATTGGGTATCATCTTCAAAACGCTATAAGAGAGGAATTGCTTAATAGAGGACTTAAAACACCTGTAGCTACTGTAGTAACACAGGTAATAGTTGATAAAGATGACCAAGCCTTTATAAATCCTACAAAACCTATTGGTGCGTTCTATAATGAAAACGAAGCTAAGAAACTTATGGATGAAAAAGGTTATAATATGGTAGAAGATTCGGGAAGAGGCTGGAGAAGAGTTGTACCATCTCCAATTCCAGTAGATGTTGCAGAGAAGCAAACAGTTAAAACTCTTGTAGATAATGGACATGTAGTAATAACAGTAGGTGGCGGAGGAATTCCTGTTGTTGAAGAAGGTAACGGTCTTGTAGGTGTGCCTGCAGTTATTGATAAAGACTTTGCAAGCGAAAAAATAGCTGAAATTTTAGATGCTGATTATTTTGTAATCCTTACTGCTGTTGAAAAAGTTGCAATAAATTTTGGAACTCCACAACAGCAAGAACTTGATAAAATTTCTGTTAAAGAAGCATATAACCTTATAGATGAAGGTCACTTTGCACCGGGGAGCATGCTTCCAAAAGTTAAGGCTGCTATTAAATTTGCAGAATCTAAATCAGGCAGAAAATCAGTCATAGCATCTCTTGAAAAAGCTAACGAAGCCTTAAAAGGAAAAAGTGGAACAACTATAGAAAAATAAAGCTCTATCATAAAGATTAAAGATTGAGAACTGGTGAAATTCTGCCAGTTCTTATTAATTTTATGTTATAATTAATAATGAGAAAATTTTGGAGAAAAACTTATGAAAAAACCATTTTTACATATAGTTATACCTTTAATTCTAGGTATTGTATTCTGTTATAATATAAATGTTAATACTGCATATTTATTTATTGCTATTATCTTTTCATGTTTTGGACTAGCCTTAACAGTTATAAAAGAAAAGGGATATAGTATAGTATTAATAATTACTTTGTTTATTTTAGGAGGTCTGCTAACTAACTTAAAGCTTAATGAAAGTAAGCTAATTGAGTTTGTGGATAAAGAAGTTGAGATTACAGGTATAGTTAAAAAAGTAGTATCACAAAAAGATAACTACTCAAAATATGTAGTTGAAGCTAAAAATCAAACTTTTAATCAAAAAAGTTATGATATAAAAGAAAAAATGATTGTAAAAGTTAAGGGAGATAAATATTTAAATATTGGAGATAAAGCTGTATTTGAGGGTACTTTGAGACAGCCTAATGAAAATACTAACTCTGGTCTATTTGACTACAGACTCTATCTACAGACTAATAATATTTTTACCAGCATAACAAGTAGTGACTATAAGGTTAATGTTTTGGATAGTAATAAGCTAAGTAACATGGAAAAACTTGCTATAACTTTTCGTACTAAAATAGAAAAAGTTTTTGACGAAAATTTAACTAAAGCTCATAGTTCGTTGATGAAATCTATGATTTTAGGAGACTCTTCTTATCTTGACGACGATACTGAGAATAGATATAGAAAGCTGGGTTTAAGTCATATATTAGCAGTTTCCGGACTGCATATTGGAATAATATCAGTTTTTCTTATATATCTCTTAGGATTTATAGGTCTAAATAGAAGAAGTTCTATTTTCCTGACTGTTTTTCTAATTTGGATGTATGGGTTTTTTATCGGATTTCCTACATCTGTTTTAAGGGCTTCAATTATGTTTGGTTTTCTAATGCTTGCTAATATAATATATAGAAGGTATGACTCCATAAATATTATAGCGATGTGTGCGGTCATATTACTATTATATAATCCATTGTGGCTATTTAGTGTAGGATTTCAATTTTCATTTACTGCCACACTGTCTTTATTTATTTTCACTCGTAAAATAAATAAAATGTTTTCTAAAAATTATAGAAATATTGGTAAAATATTATCGCCTCTTATAGCAGTCCAAATAGGGATAACACCGGTTATAATTTATCATTTTAATTACTTTTCTGCACTATCAATAATATCTAATCTCTTAGTTATACCTATTTTATCATTAGCTTTAATTATAGCTTTTATTATAATTATCTTTTCCTTTTTTACTATAAGTATATTTAACTATTTAATTAGTATAAAAATTGCTTTTTTGTCACTGCTTTTATATATAACAGATTTTTTAACACAAGCAATGATACATTTACCTTTTAACAGTTTTACTTTACCATCTCCTTCTTTAAGTAATATGATTATATATTATCTTATATTTTTAATAGGATTCAGGGTTTTAAACATTGATTCTTTTAGTTATAAAATAAAGAGAGTTACGTTTATCTATCTTTGTGTGTTTACTTTTATATCCGGAATATTATTATTTGAAATCAATCAAAAGACTACTGTAGAGTTTATAGATGTCGGTCAAGGAGACTGCTCATTAATAACCTCTGGAAATAAAAGACTGCTAATAGATGGAGGGGGAACTCCTTTTTCTGACTTTGACGTAGGAGAGAGTATTGTATTACCTTACTTACACAAGAAGGGTATAAATACTTTAGACGGTATTTTTATAAGTCATTTTCACAAAGACCATTGTGAAGGTATCATATCATTATTAGATGAGATAAATATTAAAAATGTCTTTATTGGATATGAAAATACAGAAAATCAGCTTTATATGGATATTAAAAAAGCCTGCGATGACAATAATATTCCTATTACAGTTTTAAAAAATGGTGATAAAATTATAGTTAATAAAAATGTTAATTTTAAAGTTTTAAGTTCTATAGACTATATAAAAAATAAAAATGATGATAATAACCTGACAATGGTTATGATGGCTAATATATATGATAAAAAGATATTATTTACCGGTGACATAGAGAAAAAGGCAGAAACGATAATAATAAATAACAATGAAAAAGTAGATATAGATCTGCTAAAAGTTGCTCATCATGGCAGTAACACTTCTTCTAATAAAGATTTTATAGACTTTTTTGAACCTGAATATGCTGTTATACAGGTAGGGTATAATTTCTTTGGACATCCTAGCAGTGAAACTCTAAAGAGGTTTAGTGATAGAGGTATCCAAGTTTATAGAAATGATACACAAGGACTTATTAGAGTGGTTATTGATAATAAGAGTATAGTAATATCCCCTTTTTTACCTGTTAGAGAATCTATAACAGAGTTTTTATTACAAAATAGTTTACACATAATCACTTTCCTGTTATTCTTGTGGATAGGTATAGAACTCTTACATAGTGCAGAACTTAATATATCTAAGATGAAAGGACGATTACATGAATTATAATGAGTTTATAAAAGATATTAAAAATAAAGATTTAAAAAAAGTTTATCTATGTTATGGTAAGGAAAATTACTTAAGAGATTTTATATTGAGTGAGGTTAAAAATAATATTATAGATGAAGCTTTTAAAACTTTAAATTTCGTGTATTTTGACGGTAAAGAAACCGAAGTTGATAGTATAATAAACGCATGTGAAACTTTACCTTTTATGGCAGATAAAAAAGTTGTAGTTATAGAAGATAGTCCTTTGTTTATAGCTTCAAAAAATGGGAACAAAGAACAGGAAAATAAGCTGAATGACTATTTACCTATGCTCAGTCAATCAGTGTGCTTAATTTTTATTGTTAACCAAGAAAAGGTAGATAAAAGGAAAAAAATAATAAAAACAATAAGCAAAACCGGAAAATTAATTGAAATAAATAAAATTAATGATATAGATTTGTTTAAATGGATTGAAAAAACTTTTCTTAAGAATAATAAAAGTATTTCAAAAAGTGATATAAACCATTTTGTGAAGATTATAGGTTATTTAGAATATAATAATGAAAAAACCTTATATCATTTAGAAAATGAAATTATAAAGCTATGTAACTATGTAGGTGACAGAGAACTTATCACTAAGGATGATATTGACATAAATATTACTAAATCACTTGAAAATAATATATTTAAACTTCTAGATGCACTGGGGATGAAAAACTCAGCTATAGCTTTAAAGGTTTTAAATGAAATGATTATAGGAAATGAACCTATTCAAAAAATTATGTTTATGATAATTAAGCAGATTCGTCATGTATATATAGCAAAACTATTAATCGAAAAGGGATATGACCAAAGGGATATAGCAAAAAAAATAGGAGTTCATTCATATGCAGCTCAAAAAATAATAAAACAATCAAAGAGCTTTACGGTTAAACAACTGGAGGAAGTTCTTAAGAAGTGCTTAAAGTTAGATGAGACCATAAAAAAAGGACTAATTGATAATAAATTAGCCGTAGAAATGCTAATAATTGAACTTGCCCAGTAGTAATAACTGGGCAATAAGCTAAATACAATTATTAAATTGCATCATTAAGTTTCTTTGTCAAACTACTTATCTTTCTTGCTGCTTTGTTTTTGTGCATTGTTCTTTTAGCAGCAGCTCTGTCTACCTTTTTCTCTATAGTCTTAAGTAATTCCTTTGCAGTATCGAATTCACTATTGTCTATAGCAGCATTAAACTTATTAGTATAAGTTTTAATTTCAGATTTTCTTCTTCTGTTTATAGCATTTTTAGCTTCAGTTACTTTAATTCTCTTTTTTGCTGATTTTATATTAGCCAATTAATTCACCTCCTTGAAAGCGTTAACAAAAGAATTTTATCACAAAGGTCTTTAAAATGCAAGAAAAAACTGTTATTTCTTTCTGTCTTTAAGTTTTTCTAACTTTAAAACTTTTATTAAAAACACATATATATTCATATACAGGCATCCAAACTCAAAACATAATAAAAAATACACGTTAAAATGTTTTTTCTTAGTATTTTTTATTATAATGTTGGATACATATTAGATGTCTATAGTATTGATAAACAAATTACAGATATAGTATAAATAATGATTAAGTGAGTAAAGCTATCTCTATGTAGAATTGTAAAATCTATGGAGGTGGCAAGATGTTTCAGGTAAGAACAGATTTAGCAGTTGAAGCTAGAGAATTGTATAAAGAAAAACAAAAACAAGAAGTCCCGGGAGTAGAGGTAGAGAAAGAAGAAAAAGAGCATTATACTGTTACCAGAGTTAGGGTTTTAGATAGTGATGGTGAAAATAATATAGGAAAGGCTAAAGGAACGTATATAACTATCGAAGCTCCGGCTCTAAAAAAAGCAGATCAAGATCTTAAAGATGAAATGAGTAAAGCTCTTGCAAAAGAACTAAGTGATCTTACAAAATTAAACAATGCTACGAAAACCTTAATTGTAGGACTAGGAAACTGGAATGTTACTCCGGATGCTTTAGGGCCAAAGGTAGTAGATAGAGTTTTTGTAACCAGACATTTCTTTAAAGCCTACAACAAAACTGATGATGAATCTATGTCTCAAGTTTCTGCTATTGCTCCGGGAGTTATGGGTTTAACAGGTATAGAAACAAGTGAAATAATAAAAGGAATAGTTGAAAAAACAAACCCTAATCTAGTAATAGCTGTTGATGCCCTTGCTTCAAGGAAAATGGACAGAGTCAGCACAACTATCCAAATATCTGATACAGGCATAAATCCCGGTTCAGGTGTAGGTAATAAACGTCAGGCATTAAATAAAGATTACTTAGGAGTTCCTGTTATAGCTATAGGTATCCCAATGGTAGTAGATGCAGCTACAATGGTTAACGACACTATGGAATTAATTATTAACGATATGAAAGAACAGTCTAAAACAGGAAGTAATTTTTATTCTATGTTACAAGAAATGGAGAACGAAGATAAACATACATTAATAAAAGAGGTTTTAAATCCATATTTAGGTAATGTAATGGTAACACCTAAAGAAATTGATAAACTAATAAATGACCTCTCTATTGTAATTGCCAATGGTTTAAACATATCTTTACACTCTGGAATTGATTTAAAAGATGTAAATAAATATCTTAACTAAAATTGGTCCTATGCAAGGACCAATTTTAATTATCATAAACACTTCTAAATAAGAATATAATTTCTTATACAGATAGGACTAAATTACACTTGAAAAATTAAGGAGTGTTTAAAATGCGAATAAAGAAAATTAGTAATAAAGTATACTATATAGTTATAATTCTCTTATGTTTAGCTATATTTTTTTTGGGCATTAGGATTATATTAAAGTTATTAATTCAAACACCAACAGATTTAGAGAGTGTTATAAATGAGGATAGCTTAAATAAAAAAGAAGAAATAATAAAATCATACTTAAATATTGAAACTGAAAAGACAGAGTTACAAACTACTCATGTTAAAGGTAAAAGCATTGATAAAAAATCCAGTAAAGACATTGACAATTTTTTTCTAAGAATACTACTAAACTCAAACTCTAGTATGCAGATTATCTATGAGCAGCAAAAAGGAGGACAGAAAGATTTTAGTATAATTAACACCAGTATAATAAGTTTGTTTAGAGAGATTGATTTACCTTCATTCTTCAAATCACAGTTTCCTGCAATTGTAAATATTTTGAATACTAACAAAAAGCACAGTTCAATAGAAGAAGGCAGTACTCCTGTTATTGGGAATTATAATCCAGATAACAGCAAAGAACAGAGACAACAAGATAGAGAGATTACTTCAGAGGAATTTATTTTAGTAGAAGATCCGGTAGAAGCTCATGAAGGAATTTTAATTTATGAGGAGAGTCTTAAACAATTAGGTATACATCTTTCTGAAAATGAAGATATTTATGGATACAAAATAGCTGATGCTTTAGGTATAAAATCTTTACAAGTTGATAGAGATAAACCTTTTGTTCTTGTTTATCATACTCATGGGACAGAATCTTATTATCCTGAAGATTTTGATAATTATCACAGCACTAAAAGAGCATATAACATAACTAATATAGGTGAAATAATATCAAACTCTCTTAATTCAAGTGGAATAAATAATATACACGAAGATAAGTATCATGATAATCCTTCATATAACGGTTCATATACTAGATCTTTACAAACAGCAACAAATATATTGTCAAATCAAAAAAATATAAAAATAATATTTGATGTTCATAGGGATGGAGTGGATTTAAATAATCAAGATATTGAAAAGAAAAATGAAAAATATATGGAGCAGGCAGAGCGTTTTATTACCAGCTTAAATGGAAAAAACGTAGCTACATTTACAATTGTGATAGGACCTGAAAATAAAAACAAAGATGAATTAATGAAATTTGCAAGATATATTAAAGCTGTATCTGATGTGATGTATCCGGGGCTTTGCAGGGGTATAATTAAAAAACAATACGGTAGATTTAATCAGTATTTAAGTGACTATTATGCTTTAATTGAGGTTGGAAGTAACATGAATACTGTAGATGAGGCAGAAGAAAGTGCTAAACTAATTTCAGAAGTATTAGATAAAGCTATTAGGGGTATTATAAACAAATAAAAATACAGAATTAAGCTATTATTTTCCATTTACTTTTTTTTCCCTTAGAAAAATGTTATAATATACTGTAGTTTTAAAAGCCGGAGGAGATGACAATGAACATTAGTGAAGCATGGGAATGGATTAAGAGTATACTTTTAGCAGTAATACTTGCATTAATTATTAAAACATTTTTATTTAGTAGTACCTATGTCATGGGATATTCTATGTATCCTACTCTTCACGAGAAGGACAGACTGTTTACCAGTAAGATAGAGTATTATATCGGAGAACCTAAAAGGGGAGATATAATTGTACTTAAAGCACCTGATGAGCCGGATAAAGATTATATAAAGAGGGTTATTGGAGTTAGTAATGATATTGTTGAGTTAAAAGATGGTAAGGTGTGGGTCAATGGTGTAGTTTTAGATGAAGAATATGTAAGAGAAGGCTTTTATACTTATCCTTATCATAAGACGAAATGGAAAGTTCCAAAAGATCATATATTTGTTCTGGGAGATAATAGGGTTAAAGATGCTAGTAAAGATAGTAGATATTTAGGATGTGTTCATTTAAGCGCAGTAAAAGGTAAAGCTTTTTTTAGATACTATCCCTTCAATGATAGATTTGGCTCTCTGTAAGTATAGTTTTAAAATAAAGTGTCTATAATAATCTTGGTGATTATTTATGACGACAAGGCTTGAAAGATATTATCAAAAAAAAAGACGAAGAAAAAAATCAAATTATCGAAAACTTCTAATATTGTTTATGATAATTGTCCTTATAGGAGGATTAATAATTGTAGATAATTCATTTAGAAACTTAATGGACATAGATGATAAGAGCGTTTTTGACTACAAATATGATAGTAAAGTTCATACTTTACATTTATTTGGAGAAAACCATTATCTAGCTCAGGACAAGATAGATACTTTTGTTGCAGATGTAAAAAATAGTTTCAATGTTATAACAAGTAATATAAAAACTATAGTTAATAACGTGAAGGATAAAATAATAAATAATTAATCGTCAGTTACAGTTCTGACGATTATATTTTTTTGCTCAAGAGCTAAAAAGAGATAGTAAGGTAAGATTTACGATGGATATGGTATGAGGAAAAACGTTAGAAAAAGGCAAATGAAAAATATATTCAGCTGCCTTTTTTTGCATTTAGACTTTAAAAGAAATCATTACATAAAATTTTTAACAGAAAATGATAATCATTATCATTGACTAATAATAAGGAATATGTTTATAATTAAATAGACTTTTATTTATAGAAAGGATGGGATTTATGGATGGAATTAAAAAAGTGCTGTTTTATGCAAAGGAGCACAAAAATAAGCTTTATATTTCAATTGGTCTAATTTTTTGCAGTGTATTAGTTCAGATGATTCCTTATTTGTTAGCATATCATCTATTGACAACTTTTATAGAAGGAGACGGAGGCTCTGTTACCTACGTTATTCTCATGGCTGCAGGGATTGGGATTGCAAAGCTGCTCAAAACATGGCTTTATGGAAAGGGATTAATAGCTTCTCATAACGTTGCTTTTGATACTCTTATGGGAATGAGAATAGCCTTTGCAGGTAAAATGATGAAGCTTCCTATGGGGCAAATAAAGGAAAAGGGCGTTGGAGCTTATAAGAAGAATTTCATAGATGATATAGAGCAAATGGAGACCTTACTGGCTCACATGATTCCGGAAGGACTTCCTTATATCTTCAGTCCGTTAATAGTGTTTGTAATACTGTTAATTGTTGATTGGCGTTTATCACTATTATCATTAGCATCAATACCTTTTGGATTGATTGCCATTATTCTTATGATGGTAACAGGAATGAAGAAAATGGAAAACTACTATCGTGCAGAAGAACGTATGAATAAAACTATTGTAGAATATATAGCTGGTATGGAGGTAATCAAAATATTTAACCGTACAACCAGCTCATTTGAAAAATATGTTGATAACGTAAAAGGATATAGAGATTATACATTAGGGTGGTACAAATCAAGTTGGACTTATACGGGAATATATACATCAGTACTTCCGTGTACTGTTCTTCTTTTACTACCTGTTGGATTAAAATTTTACTTAGATGGAACCCTTGATTTAAGTACATTTTTATTTGCTTTGATGATTGCCATGAGTATTGGGATACCACTAGTTAAGCTTATGGAATTTATACCTACTATACCTAATCTTACTTTTAAAATTAACGAATTAGAAAAGACATTTCAAGGAGAAGAAATAAAATCAAATGAAAAAGGGGTTAAACCTGATAATTATAAAGTTAGCTATAAAGATGTTACCTTTGCCTATGAAGAAGTTGATGTTATTAAACAGGTTTCTTTTGAAGCAGATGAAAACGCTGTGACAGCAATCGTTGGAGAGTCAGGCAGCGGTAAAAGCACCTTGGCTAAATTATTAGTAAAATTCTGGGATGTGGATAGTGGAAGAATTGAAATTGGTGGAGTGGACATAAGTGATATGTCTATTGAGAGGTTAATGAATTCAGTCAGCTACGTATCTCAAGATACCTTCCTGTTTGATATTCCTTTAATAGAGAACATACGAATTGGTAGACCGGAAGCTACTGATGAAGAGGTAATAGAGGCAGCTAAGTTTGCACAGTGTCACGATTTTATTCTTAAACTAAAAAACGGCTATCAAACCATGCCCGGGGATTCAGGAGATAAATTGTCTGGTGGAGAAAAACAGCGAATTACCATTGCAAGAGCTATCTTAAAAGATGCTCCGATAATTATTTTAGATGAGGCGACATCATCAACTGATGCAGAAAATGAAGATAAGATCCAAGATGCACTCAACAGTCTGATTGTTGGAAAAACACTGATTGTGATTGCTCATCGATTATCAACCATTGTTGAAGCAGACAAAATTATCCTTATGGATGAAGGAAGAATGACCGCCAGTGGAACGCATGAAGAATTATTAGAGAGATCGGTTAAATATCAGCAGTTATGGGAAGCTCATATAGAGGCAACTCAGTGGGATATTCATGTAAAGGATAGTTTAAAGATAGAGGGGGAGGGAAAGTATGCTTAGGATAGTAAGAAAACTCATTCACTTATCAGACACTTATAAAAATAGGCTAAGATGGGCGATTGTTATTAGTTTTTTTGAAGGTATATTTACGATAAGTCCTCAGATATTAGTTATGTTCACCGTATATCGAATTGTTTCAAACACTGTTTCAAATAATGATGTTTTGTTGATATTAGGATTGTTAACACTCAGTATTGTACTTAGAGCAATATTTAAAAGAGTTGTGGATGGTCTCCAGAGTGGTACTGGATATAAGATATTTGCTGATGAAAGGTTGAAGATTGGGGAACATTTAAAACGACTGCCCATGGGATACTTTTCTGAGGGAACCATAGGTGATGTTACAGCAGTTATTACCTCCGACATTATTTTTACTGAACAATTTGGTATGTCAACAATGTCTAAAATTGTTAATGGCTATATTAATATGATTCTAGGCAGTATTATGATGTTAGTATTTGATTGGAGAATTGGGATAATTGCTATAGCTACATTTATCATTGGATCACGTTCTTTAGGTAAAATGGATAAAGTAGTGATTCATCATTCTAAGTTAAGACAAAACGGTATAGCTAGTTTAATCGGGGCAGTTATTGAATATATTCAAGGTATTTCTGTAATAAAAGCTTTTAACATGACGGGAGAAAGGTCTGAGAAAGTCAATACAGAATTTAAGAACTTTAGAGATACTTCTATTAATTTTGAAAGAAGGTTTGCTAAGACTTATATCAACTTTAATAATTGGTTTGCACTAGGAGTTGGAATGGTAATCATGGCTGCTTCATGGCTAGGTCTTGGGCATCAGATAGATATGGCATTTGTTTTGATGATAATTATCTACACCTTTCAATTTTTCTTGCCATTCCAGACTCTCGGGAGTGTGGCAGCTTTGGTAAGGATTATGGAAGCGTCATTAAAACGCTATGATAATATTATAAATTCACCTATCATTGATGAAGAAGGAAAAGACATAAAGCTTAAAAAGTTTGATATTGAGTTTAAGAAAGTATCTTTTGCTTATGAGGAAGAAAAAGTTCTTAAGAATATAAGCTTTAAAGTTCCGGAACGTAGTATGACTGCTTTAGTGGGGAAATCAGGTTGTGGTAAGACTACTGTAACGAATCTTGTGGCAAGGTTCTGGGATGTACAAGCAGGAGAAGTTTTGGTTGGTGACGTTAACGTTAAGGAAATGACTTGCGATAGTTTGTTGAAAAATATCAGTATGGTATTCCAAAAAGTTTATTTATTAAATGATACAATTTTAAACAATGTAAAACTTGGAAAACCGGATGCAACTATGGAAGAAGTTGTAGAGGCATGTAAAAAGGCGAGATGCTACGACTTTATTATGGCTCAGGAGAATGGTTTTGACACAATTGTTAAAGAGGGAGGATCATCACTTTCAGGGGGAGAAAAGCAACGAATTTCTATAGCAAGGGCTATACTCAAAGATGCACCAATAGTTCTTCTTGATGAGGCAACAACAAGTGTCGACCCTGATAATGAAAAGTATATACAACAGGCTATTAGTGAATTAGTAAAGGAAAAAACTCTTATTGTAATCGCTCATAAGCTTTCAACAGTAAGAAATGCTGATCAAATCGTTGTACTGGACGAAGGTGAAATTATTCAGAAAGGTGTTCACAGTAACTTGATTGAAGAAGAAGGAATTTATAAAACTTTATGGCAGAAAAGAACAAGGGCCAGAAGCTGGAAAATTCAAAAGGCTTAGATTTTAATCTGAACACGGAATTTTATACTTATAGTGAAGTAAATCATGATAATGATAAAGGATATTCAAGTACCGTGATTGGGCTAATCATGCCTTAAATATTTAGAATCAGACTAGAATATGTATTCTGATTTAAGAGTAAAAATTATTATAAAAATCATGGAGTATAATGAAAACTACTCCATGATTTTTACAACTTAATAATCAAATTTAAGCAGTTGTTTTCTACAAAATCTTCACTGCCATTGTTAAAGCTACCCTAAAAATAAGCTGTTGTCATCCTAAAACCTTGTCTATTGGTTATCTTATTAACTTCAATATTCAGCTCGTGTAAAATTTCTCGTACAAAGCAAGAAATCATCTTAAACTATATCATTATAAAAAATAATATATAAAACAAAAGAACTGTTCTCTTAAAATAGGGAGACAGTTTTTTATGTATATAAGTTCTACATGCTCATACTAGACCAAAAACTAAAAAATATAAACAAAGTTATGTACAGATTATTCTTCAATTATTATATCTTATTTATTTGCATTTTTTAATCTTTTTACCGGATAATAGTGCTATAGTTTAAATGGAAATGTACGTACAGCACTTGATTTTGTGTCAAGATATGAATAATCAGATTAATTTTAGGGACATGGTTAAATTTTTGTAGACAAGTTACTGATTTTTTTAAAAATAAAATATCAAAAACTATTGCAAAAATAAAAATATACGCTATAATTAAATTATAGGAATTATATAAAAATATTTTAACCTGTACCTTAAAATAAGGAGGCGGAATATGACTACACAAGAAGAAGATTATATAAAGTATTTATATTCAAGATTAGAGCAAGATGAATTGATAGTTAAGATTACCAAAATAGCAGATGAATTCAATTATACAAAGCAATCTGTTATAGAGATGATAAAAAAAATGGAAACAAGGGGCTATGTAAAGTACATTCCATATAAAGGAGTAACATTAACGGATGAAGGAAAAAAGATTGGAACACGTATGATCCGGGTACATAGATTATGGGAAATATTTTTAGTCAATGAACTTGGTATGAAATGGGATGAGATTGATGACGAAGCACATCTATTGGAACATGCTACTTCTGATTTACTGGAGACAAAGCTTTATGAATACCTTGGCAAACCAGAATTTTGTCCTCATGGAAGTCCTATACCTAATGAATATGGAGAAATAACACATTTGAAATACTCTAACCTTGATCTTGTAAAAATTAAGGACGTTTTCATTGTAAAAAAGGTTAAAGATGAACCATCTTTACTTAAATATCTAGAAAAAAGCGGTATAAAAATAGGTACGAATATGCTAGTTCAATCAGTTTTAGAGCATGATGGGATGATTATTGCCACTGTAGACGGACGTGAGATTTTTATCAGCAAAGAGTCAGCAAAATTAATTTATGGAATTATTGCAAAAAAATAAGAAAGGGTGATTATATGAAAAAAATGAAAATATTTGTATTAAGTTTACTAGTAATTGTTCTAATGACTGGTTGTTTTGGTAATGAAGATGTAGTCAAGGATGAAAACAATAAGTTAAATATTGTTGCTACAACAACCATGTTAAAGGACTTGGCTATACATTTAGGTGGTGAAAAAGTTGATGTGGTTGGATTAATGGGAGCAGGAATTGATCCTCACTTGTATAAAGCTAGTGCAGGCGATGTGACAAAAATGCAGGAGGCAGATTTGATAATCTATAATGGACTTCATTTAGAAGGAAAAATGGGAGAAATATTCGAAAATCTTCAAGGTAAAGATAAGGAAGTTCTAGCAGTTGGAGAAATGATTGATGAAACTAAACTTTTACCTTCTTCTGATTACGTCGATAGTCACGACCCTCACATTTGGTTTAATGTGAAGCTATGGATGGATGCTGCAAATATGGTAGCAGATAAACTTATTGAGATTGATCAAGAAAATGAGGAATACTATGAAAATTCAAGAAATGGTTATTTGGAACAATTGGAAGATTTAGAGCAATATGTTATTAACAGAGTTAAGGAATTGGATAAAGACAAAAGGATATTAGTAACAGCCCATGATGCATTTAGTTATTTTGGAGATGCTTATGGTTTTGAAGTCAGAGGTCTACAAGGAATTAGTACTTCAACTGAAGCAGGGACTCAAGATGTAAGTAAATTAGCTGATTATATTGTAGAGAAAAAAATAAAAGCTATTTTTATTGAATCCTCTGTACCTGTAAAAAATGTAGAAGCACTTAAGGAAGCAGTTAACTCAAGAGGTTTTGAAGTTAGCATCGGCGGGGAGTTATTCTCTGATTCCACAGGTACACCGGGAACTGAAGAAGAAAGTTTTATAGGAACATTTAAACATAATATTGATACAATAGTTGATGCATTGAAGTAAGGGGTCAATTTAATTAGCATAATAGGATGTGATAGTATGCAAAAACATGTAATCGAAGTAGAAGATATGACAGTAGCTTATGAAGAAAAACCTGTTCTTTGGGATATTGATATCAATATCCCAAAGGGAGTTTTGATGGCAATTGTAGGACCTAATGGAGCCGGAAAATCCACACTCATTAAAGCCATGCTCAATCTTGTGAAACCTATATCGGGAAAAGTTTTGTTTAATGGATTAAGCTATGAATGTCAAAGACGCTACATTGGATACGTGCCTCAGAGAGGAAGTGTTGACTGGGATTTTCCTACAAGTGTCTTAGATGTAGTATTGATGGGGACTTATGGAAAGATAGGATGGATTAAAAGACCCGGAAAAAAAGAAAAAGAAAAATCCCTTGATGCAATAAAAAAAGTTGGTATGGAAGAATTTGTTGATAGACAAATAAGTCAACTTTCAGGAGGGCAGCAGCAAAGAGTTTTTTTAGCAAGAGCCTTAGTTCAAGATGCAGATATTTACTTTATGGATGAACCATTTCAGGGAGTAGATGCCAAGACTGAAAGAGCTATTATTAATATTTTAAAAGAATTAAGACTAAGAGGTAAAACTGTTATAGTTGTTCATCATGATCTGCAAACAGTGAAAGAATATTTTGATTGGGTAGCACTTTTAAATACAAAACTCATTCAATATGGAAAGGTTGATGAAGTATTTACAGATGAGAACCTAAGAATAACTTATGGAAGCACGGATCGAGTGTTAAAAGGAGAGGTGTAATCATATGATGTCATTGGAATTATTACTCAAAGACTATACACTTCAAATAGTTGCTTTAGGCTCCGCTGTACTTGGTGCGGTTAGTGGTGTTTTAGGTAGTTTTGCTGTACTTAGAAAGCAAAGCTTGCTTGGTGACGCTGTATCCCATGCAGCTCTTCCCGGGATAGCTTTTGTCTTTCTTATAACAGGTATTAAAAATACAGAGATGCTTTTATTAGGAGCTTTAATATCAGGACTTATTGGCACATTTATGATTATAATTATTGATCAATATACTCGTATTAAGTTTGATAGTGCTTTAGGTCTGACCTTATCTTCTTTCTTTGGATTAGGATTGGTGCTCCTTACGTATATACAAAAACTACCAAATTCTAATCAAGCTGGTTTAGAGCACTTTATTTTTGGTCAAGCGTCAACTCTTCTAAAAAGAGACGTTTTTATAATGATTGGCTTAGGTGTTATCATTTTATTGGTGGTGGCGTTGTTTTGGAAGGAACTAAAGCTCTTTTCATTTGATCCTCAGTTTGGTAAAAGCATTGGTTTTTCCAATGTAAAGATCAATGTTATACTCTCCAGTATAACTGTGGTTGCTATTATTATAGGATTACAGTCAGTTGGCGTTATCTTAATGAGTGCATTACTAGTTGCACCTGGAGTTGCTGCAAGACAATGGACAGATAAATTATCTATGATGGTTATATTAGCTGCTTTATTTGGTATTTTTTCCGGTGTACTTGGAACTCTAATCAGCTCTTTAGTAGATAATATGCCAACGGGACCTGTAATTGTTGTAGTAATTAGCTTAATTGTTTTCTTTTCTCTGTTCTTTGCTTCAAATCGAGGCATTTTTTGGCGACATATAAAACATGGTAAGAATAAGAGAAATATTAATGACAGCAGAGTATTAATTAATCTTTATGAATTAGCCCTCAATCATAAAGATGTATATCATCCACATAAAACGGAAGTAATTAATCTAACTAATAACAAAGATAAAGGTAATGCCAATGTCATTAAAAGGTTACTTTATTTGTGTGAGAAAGGTTATGCCAAAAGAGATTATTTCGATACTTGGTCAATCACAGATAAAGGTATAAAAAAGGCAAAAAGTATTATTGATAATCAAGGGGGAGAAAGTCTATGACACCTCAATTAGAAATTGTTATTATAGCAGTTATCGTTTCAGCAGCCTGTTCAGTATTAGGTGTTTTCCTCATTCTTAGAAAGATGGCTATGATGACAGATGCCATATCCCATACGATTTTGCTGGGAATAGTAGTAGCTTTTTTTATAACAGAGAGTTTAACATCACCATTACTAATCATTGGAGCTGCATTAGTAGGATTGCTGACTGTATATTTAACTGAAGCTCTAAGGAGAACACGGCTCATGGCAGAGGATAGTTCAATAGGGATTGTCTTCCCTTTTCTATTTAGTATAGCTATTATTCTTATTACCAAGTATGCTGGTAATATACATTTAGATGTGGATTCTGTATTATTGGGAGAATTAGTATTTGTTCCCTTTGATAGATTGATAGTGTTAGGGAGAGATATAGGTGCGAAATCACTATATGTAATGGGTACAATTTTGTTTATTGATCTTCTGTATGTTATACTTTTCTATAAGGAATTAAAACTGGTAACCTTTGATGCTGCCTTGGCAGCGGTACTTGGCTTTTCACCTATAGCTATTCATTATTCTCTTATGGGTTTAGTATCCATTACTGCAGTGGGAGCTTTTGAAGCAGTAGGATCGATATTGGTTATCGCATTCATGATAGGTCCCCCGGTATCTGCATATATGATTACAGATAAACTCAGAAATATGTTAATATTAAGCACATTGATTGGGATAATTAATTCCATTATTGGTTATAGGCTATCCGTTATATTTGACGTAGCTATTGCAGGTTCCATTGCAACAGTTATTGGAATAACTTTCTTAATAGTTTTTATAACGGCTCCCAAAAGAGGAATGTTGACTATAATCAATAGCAGGCGTAGACGTAAAATAGAATATGCAATGGCTTCCTTATTATTACATTTATGCAATCACGAGAATACAGATAGGGAAGAGATAGAATCTAATAGACATTCTATTTATCAGCATTTAAATTGGAGTAAAAAATTTCTTGAAAAAATACTATATAAGGCACTAAATCTTAATTATATAACCTTAAATAATGAATATCTTAAGCTAACACCGAAAGGAAGAGAATATGCTATTAGATGTTATGATGATATAGGTTATTCCATCTGAAAAAATTCTCAAAATTCATCTAAATTATCCAGTGTAAACTCAAAAGTCATAACTATTTTTTAAATAGCTATGGCTTTATTACATTGAAGAAGATTTAGAAGTATTGTGAGATGTCATAGCATTAAGAAATATTTCAAATATGTCTGTTAATGTCAAATGTGCTGTTGTCCGCGTGACTTTATAAAAAGCGGATTAAAAACATACAATCTCCTAAACTTATAAATAAAGTTTCAGGAGATCGTATTATTAATCGGATTGTTTTTTTTCTTTTAATTTATATTTAGACACTCCTACAACTTTTCCTAGGATATGCTTTTTACAAACACTTCCGAAGGAACGACTGTCTGTGCTGCTGTTCTTATTTATTCCTAATAAACAGAACTTTTCATTTTCATCTATACTGACTATTTTTTTAATTAAAAGAGTATTATCCTTATAAGGATGTTTTGCTACAACTATATCATTGACGGAAGGAAATGAAGCTTTGTATGCGTTTGGATTAACAAATACTACATCATTATCCTTAAGTACCGGGAACATTGAATTACCCTTAACTCTAATCAAATATCGTTTACCAAACAACAACAATACCCAATTCAACAAATTTAGAAATAGACTAACTTGAAGTTACCCATTCTACTTTTCTATTTTTAGTATCCCAGAAGATATAATGAATCTTTTTTATAGCTTCCATAAGTTCATTTGCATGTTCTAGATTAACTTCAACCTTTACAGTTGAGCATAGTTTTGTAGCATTCCAGAAAGTATCATGTAGATCTGGATATGATTCTAAATGTTTAGGTTTAAAATAGTCAGTCCACAATACAAGTAATTCTTCCTTTGTTAAATGTGCCTGTTCTTCTTTAATAGCAACATAACGGCTCATAGTATTCAGATATGCGGCCATTGCCTTTGCATCTTTAGTATCTTCAGGAGGCGTTAAAGCTAAGATTTTTTTTGTCATAGATAATACTGCTTCTGCTGCAATACGAGCAGATGCTGGATCATAAACACCACAAGGACCGTCACAGTGTGCCATAGCTGTTTGTATCTTTAATTTTTTGAACATATCAATTCTCCTTTCAAAACTTAATTATTTTTATTATTATTTGATAAAGTAAAGTAATAGTATACCTATGTAAATTACATAAGTCTTACATAAATATACCATAAGGAATAAATTTTACAAAAACTTCGGATGAAGAATAATATCTTATCAATAATATTATTTAAATTAAATATACCTTAAAATTTATATTTAAAACACTAGATTTATTTTTAGCAAAAGAAAAGTTTCAATTTGGAAAACAAGATATTCAATATCTCCGACTATTTCTGTAGGAATTTCATTATATTTTTGTAATAAGGCTTGACTTTTACGTTTTTCTCGCGTACTGTATTATTGTATACATGGTATATTTTCATAACTATTTCAATTCATTTATGTTAATATAATTATATTGAATATTTACGAGAAATATTGGTGAAATTTATTAAGTGAATTGAAAGCCATATCATCATGTGTCATTGTTTTTAAAATAAACTGTGTTTTGTAACTTGAACGCTTTTATTAGGAGGTTAATCTAATGCAGCCATGGAAATCTTTTAAGAAAGGAACTTGGTCGAAAAACATCAACGTTCGTGATTTTATACAGAAAAACTATATGCCTTACGAAGGCGATGAAAGTTTTCTAGTTGGTCCAACAGAGAGAACAACAAAGCTTTGGAGCATAGTAATTGAGTTAATGAAGGAAGAAAACAAGAAAGAGATTTTAGATGTAGATACTAAGATTATTTCTACTGTTACATCTCATAACGCAGGTTATATCAATGAATCTCTAGAGATTATCGTAGGTCTACAGACAGATAAACCATTAAAGCGTGCCCTTATGCCTTTCGGAGGTATCCGTGTTGCTAATGGTGCTCTTGAATCATACGGCTATAAAATGGACCCTTCTACAAAGGAATTATTTGATCTTAAGTACAGAAAGACGCATAATGATGGTGTTTTTGATGCTTATACAGATGAAATGCGTGCTGCACGTAAAACTGGTATCATTACTGGTCTTCCGGATGCCTATGGTCGTGGTCGTATTATTGGTGACTACCGTCGTGTTGCACTTTACGGAGTTGACCGCTTAATCGAAGATAAACTTAATCAAAAGAAGCGTTTGACTTTAGATTTAATGGACAGCAGGCTTATCAGACAACGTGAAGAAATAAGTGAGCAAATTTACGCACTGAATGAGCTTAAAGAGATGGCACAGTCCTATGGTATAGACATTTCCTTGCCTGCTACAAATGCAAAAGAAGCAATTCAATGGACTTACTTTGGATACCTAGGCGCTATTAAGGAACAAAATGGTGCCGCAATGTCTCTAGGACGTGTTTCTACATTCCTTGATATTTACATTGAACGTGATCTATCAGAAGGCACTATAACTGAGTCCGAAGCTCAAGAATTGATTGATGATTTTGTGATCAAGTTAAGAATGGTACGCTTCCTGAGAACACCTTCATACAACGAACTGTTCTCTGGCGACCCAACTTGGGTTACAGAATCTATCGGTGGTATGGGTCTTGATGGTCGTACCCTTGTAACAAAAAATAGCTTTCGTATGCTTCACACGCTGACAAACCTAGGTCCGGCTCCAGAACCAAACTTGACTGTGCTTTGGTCCACTCGTCTGCCAAAAGGCTTCAAGGAATTTTCGTGTAAGGTTTCAATCGAAACAAGTTCCATCCAATATGAGAATGATGATCTTATGATGATGGATTACGGTGACGATTACGGTATTGCATGTTGCGTATCTGCAATGCGGATCGGTAAACAAATGCAATTCTTCGGTGCACGTGCTAATCTGGCAAAAGCTCTACTTTATGCTATAAACGGTGGTCGTGATGAAAAGACAGGTGAGCAAATAGCTCCGCTGTTTGCTCCGGTTCAAGGTGAAATTCTTGACTATGACGACGTTATGGCTCGTTTCGATCATATCATGGATTGGTTGGCACAGTTGTATATTAATACATTGAATATCATCCACTTCATGCATGATAAATATTCATACGAACGTCTTCAGATGGCACTTCACGATATGGATGTTCTTAGAACGTCAGCTTGCGGTATTGCAGGTCTATCAGTTGTAGCCGACTCTTTATCAGCAATCAAGCACGCTCAAGTAAAACCGGTCAGAAACGAAGAAGGTCTTGTTGTAGATTATGATATCAATGGTGAGTTTCCATGCTTCGGTAACGATGATGATCGTGTTGATGATATAGCATGTCAGCTTGTTGAGCGTTTCATGAGCAAACTGAGAAAGCACCAAACATATAGAAGCTCTGTTCCGACTCTATCTATTTTAACAATTACTTCAAATGTGGTTTATGGTAAGAAGACAGGCAATACACCAGACGGCAGAAAAGCTGGCGAACCTTTTGCTCCGGGTGCAAATCCAATGCATGGTCGTGATCAAAACGGTGCTCTCGGATCTATGGCATCAGTTGCAAAGCTTCCATACGAACACTCTGAAGATGGTATATCATACACATTCTCAATGGTTCCGGGTGCACTTGGTAAGGATAAAGATGTGCGTATTCAGAACTTGGCTGGTCTTCTTGATGGATACTTTGAAAGCGATGGTCACCATATCAATGTCAATGTATTTGACAAAGAAACACTTGTGGATGCTATGGAACATCCAGAGCTTTACCCACAGCTTACAATTCGTGTATCAGGATACGCAGTAAACTTCATCAAACTGACGAAAGAACAGCAGCTTGATGTTATTAATAGAACTTTCCATACTCGCTAATCTCACGATTATGTGATAGGAGTGAATATCTATGAAAGGTTTTTTACATTCATATGAGACTTGCGGTGCAGTAGATGGTCCGGGCATACGATTTGTCGTATTTATGCAAGGCTGCCCACTCAGATGCAAATACTGTCATAATCCTGACACCTGGGCACCTGATAAAGGACAAGAAACAACCTCTGAGGATCTGATTGAAAAAATCAGCAGATACAAGGTTTTTATGAGAAATACCGGTGGAGGACTTACAGTATCTGGTGGTGAACCCCTCATGCAGGCCGAGTTTGTGGCAGATTTATTCAAAAAAGCAAAGGAGCATGACTTACACACTGCTCTTGATACCTCAGGAGTCTCATCTCCTGAGCTTGTTGAGACTGTTCTTAAGTATACAGATTTGCTGCTTCTCGACGTGAAATCAACTGATCCGCAAATGTATAAGATGCTTACAGGCGTAAAGATAGACTATTTTTATAAAACTTTAGAATTGGCTGATAAACACGGCGTTGAAGTTTGGCTTCGTCTTGTCGTTGTACCAAGCTTCACAGATAAGTTTGAGGAAATTGATAAGATCAATGCTATCAAAGCTAAGTATTCAAATATTTCCAAGGTTGAACTTCTTCCCTTTCATAAAATGGGAGAATATAAATGGGCTGAGCTTGGTCTAAAATATGAACTGGAAGATACTTATGAGCCAAGTTCTAAAACTATGGAAGAATTGAATAGAGCTCTTAATGAATAGAATACATGAGTAAAGCCGAAGTGGAGATAATCTGCTTCGGCTTTTTCACCAAAGTTCACAAAACATTAGTAATTGCTGATTAGATCTAATACTCAGTAAAATCTGCCTTAATCATAAAATATTGCATACTTGTCATATTTAGACTAACTGATACAATTAAATTAATCTAATTTATCAAGGAGGTCAAAGACATGATAAAGTACGAAATTATTAGGGAAGAAGATGCATATTTAGTAGAATTACTATGTAATGAATTGATGGGATATCAAAAAAGTAAAACCAGAATTACACCAGAAAGGTTTGATTCGATGTCATTCCAAACACGATTTCTATCTTCACTAGAAAAGGCCGATCAAAATTTTATTATGGTAGCTAAAGCTAATGACAAAGTTGTTGGATATGTTTACTGTAATTTGTCATCAAAAGAAGTTTATGATAGTGATTTTGCAACCTTCTTTGACATGAATTCAGTTGAAGATCAGGTGGGTTGTTTATCTCAATTTTTTATAAGAGAAGAGTATAGAGGTATTGGTATTGGAACACGACTATTTAATGAAGGTATGGAGTGGCTAAATAAATTAAACGTTAAAGATTTATTTATTTTCGTTTCTGATGGTAATGATGATGCTCTTAATTTTTACAAACGTAAGGGCTTCAATGAATCTCATAAAATATTAGATGGCTTTATTACTGTTCTAAGAAATATTTAAGGATATTTTTTATAGGTTTACAAGGGGGAGTATTAGAATTGTAAGCTATCGGATAAATATTAAGTAAAAACTTAATCACACTTATTTTTTTCATTAATATGTTTTCCCCATTTGGCTAACGCTATCAAAGCTGGAATTAAATCTTTACCATCCTTTGTCAATGAGTATTCAACTCTAGGAGGTATCTCCATGTATTGCTTACGATGAATAATGCCATAGGCTTCTAAATCCTTTAAGGATTGTGTTAACATCATATTTGTGATTCCTTCAATTGATCGCTTCAATTGATTGTATCTTAAAATGTCATGTTTATGGAGAGTCCAAAGAATTGGGAGCCGCCATTTTCCACCTATGATATTTAAGGCATATGTTAAGTGACAAGTATCATATTTATTCTTGTATTTTGATTCTGTGTTCATTGAAAACTCCTTTACTCAGTATTTTTATCCTATAACAGAAAATGCTATATACTTACTATAAAGTGACTTAATAATACCATTATACCAGATGTACAATTGTAGCAGCAACTGAAAAAATACAAAATAAAAACATTTCAAATAATACATTCTGAATCCGATTCTTTCACAGAAACGCATTTACCTTCTGCAATAAGAAGCCCTAAATCTTATAGGGTGTGCGTAAGCATTTTCATTTTACCTTTGGTAGTAAGAGGAAATAATAAAAATTACATATTTGACAATAATCAAGATAACAATGAATAGTGTAAATTATGTAATGAAAGTGTACAGATTGTACAGTTTTTTTATTAAAGATTTCAACATTATTATATGATAAATCTTTTATCCCACTACTTATTATGTTATAATTGATGAGGATTACTTCCATATGGAGGAGGATAAAAATATATGGTAAATGACAGACAAAAAAGAGTAAGGAATTTTTCAATAATAGCACATATTGACCACGGCAAATCTACTTTAGCAGACCGTTTAATACAGAAAACCGGATTATTGACTGAAAGAGAAATGAAAGAACAAGTATTAGATAATATGGATTTGGAAAGAGAAAGAGGAATAACAATTAAGCTACAGACCACTAGGCTGATATATAAAGCTAATGATGGAAATGAGTATATATTTAATTTGATAGATACTCCGGGACATGTAGATTTTAATTATGAGGTTTCCAGAAGTTTAGCTGCTTGTGAAGGAGCATTATTAGTAGTTGATGCAGCTCAAGGAGTTGAGGCACAGACCTTGGCAAATGTTTATTTAGCTATTGATCAAGATCTTGAGATAGTTCCCGTAATTAATAAAATTGATTTACCTAGTGCCAGACCGGATGAAGTTAAAAGAGAAGTTGAAGATTTAATAGGTTTAGATTGTGAAGATGCTCCATTAATTTCAGCTAAAGATGGAATAAATATAGATGATGTATTGGAGAATATAGTTCAAAAGATACCTGCTCCAAAAGGCAGTAAAGATGACCCATTGAAGGCTTTAATCTTTGACTCGTTTTATGATAGCTACAAGGGAGTTATAGCATATATAAGAGTTATGGAAGGAACTATTAAGCAGGGAATGAAAATACAGCTTATGTCTACCGGGAAGAAATTTGAAGTAACAGAAGTTGGTATTATGGCTCCGCAAAAGGTGGCTATAGATCAGTTAAGTGCTGGAGACGTAGGATATGTAACAGCAAGTATGAAAAATGTTAGAGATGCAAAAGTCGGCGATACTATAACTGATGCTCTTAAACCTACTGAAAAACCATTACCGGGGTATAAAAACGTTGTTTCAATGGTATATTGTGGTATATATCCTGCTGAAGGAGAAGAATACAATAATGTAAGAGATGCGTTAGAAAAGCTACAAGTTAACGATGCAGCTTTAGTATTTGAACCTGAAACTTCTATTGCCCTTGGCTTTGGATTTAGGTGTGGATTTTTAGGGCTTTTGCATATGGAAATTATACAGGAAAGACTGGAAAGAGAATTTGATTTAAGTATAATAACCACCGCACCAAGCGTTATATATAAAATTAAAAAGAGTGACGGCACAGAAATATTAATTCAAAATCCTACAAACCTTCCAGAACCATCAGAGACTGAATATATGGAAGAACCTATAGTAAATCTTAATATCATGTCTCCAACTGAATATGTAGGTGCTATTATGGATTTATGCCAAAAGAGACGAGGAATTTTCAAAGACATGAAATATCTTGAAGAAACCAGAGTATCTATAAACTATGAAATGCCTTTGAATGAGGTTATTTATGATTTTTTTGATGCTCTTAAGTCTAAAACCAGAGGATATGCTTCGATGGATTATGAGCTAAAGGGATATAAGCGGTCTAAACTTGTTAAGTTAGACATTTTAATAAACAAAGAGCTTGTTGATGCCTTCTCATTGATTGTTCATGAAGAAACTGCATATGAAAGAGGAAGAGTAATTACGGAAAAACTTAAAGATGTTATACCAAGACATCAATTTTCAATTCCTATTCAAGCGTCTATAGGATCAAAAATAATTGCTAGAGAAACGGTTAGAGCACTTAAGAAAGATGTTTTGGCTAAGTGTTACGGTGGAGATATTACTAGAAAGAAAAAGCTTTTAGAAAAACAAAAAGAAGGAAAGAAACGAATGAGACAGGTTGGAAATGTAGAAGTTCCACAGGAAGCTTTCTTAACTGTTCTTAAATATGATGAAAATTAAAATGGAGTTCTGTAAAAGGACCTCCTATATTTTTTTAAAATTGGAGGATGAAAAATGAAGGAAGTTGCAATATATATCCATATACCTTTTTGTGAAAGTAAGTGTTACTATTGTGATTTTTGTTCATACTCCAATCAAGATAATATAGTAGATAAGTATTTGAAATATCTAAAAATAGAAATAGATATTTATTCTCATATACTGAAAGATTACGTAGTTAAAACCATATTTATTGGCGGCGGCACTCCGTCATATATTGATGCTAAGTATATTTTAGATATTTTTAATTACTTAAATAAACGACTTAAACTGCATAACGCAATGGAAATATCTATAGAAATTAATCCTAAAACTTTAAACAAAGAAAAGCTTACTGTCTATAAAGATGTCGGGATAAATAGGTTAAGTCTTGGAGTACAATCCTTAGATGACACTATATTATCTAAACTTGGGAGAATTCATACAAAAAAAGATTTCTTAGAGACATATAGATTATTAAGAAATAATGGATTTAATAATATCAACGTTGATATAATGTTTAACCTTCCTAATCAGAGTATAAAAGATGTAATAAATACATTAAATGAAGTAATATCGTTAGATGTAGAACATATTTCCTACTATAGTCTTAAAATAGAAGAAGGCACCGACTTTTATCAAATGAATAAAAGAAGTCAATTACCTCTACCAAATGAAGATGAGGAGAGATTGATGTATCATAAAGGTATAGAACTACTAGAGGATAGTAGATATAAGCATTATGAAATATCTAACTTTGCAAAAAAAGGTTATGAGTGTAAGCATAATATGTTTTATTGGACTGTTAAGCCATATATAGGTATAGGATTGTCAGCCCATTCTAACATTAATCAACAGAGATATGGAAATACCGGTAGCTTCAAAGATTACTTTAATGATTTAGATAATCTTAAGCTGCCCGTAACCCACAGAGAAATAATAGATAAAGCTACAGAAATGTCAGAATATATGATATTGGGCTTAAGATTAATTGATGGTATAAAAAAGAATAATTTTAAGGACAGATTTGGAATAGATATTAATAAAGTTTTTGAAGATAAACTAAAAATGCTGCATAGTAAAAGTCTGTTGATTAATAACTCCCATACCGTTAAACTTACTACTAAAGGCTTAGATTTATCAAATAGAGTTTTTATGGAGTTATTATAATGGATTAAGCTTAGGACTAGTGTTAAAATATAATTTTTTTTGCAAAAAGGTGTTGACAAAATTTAATAACAATGATATTTTAAATTCAGAAGTTAGCACTCGACATCGTAGAGTGCTAATAACAGTTAGATAGTTATTATTGGTTAATGGTTTTGAACTGTTGAGGTGATAATAATATGTTAGATGAAAGAAAACTCAAGATATTACAGGCAATTATCCACAACTATATAACCTGTGCTGAACCTGTCGGTTCTAGACTTATTTCAAAAAAATACAGCCTTGGTGTAAGTTCTGCTACCATTAGAAATGAAATGGCGGATTTAGAAGATTTAGGTTACTTAACCCAGCCTCATACTTCTGCTGGTAGAGTTCCCTCGGATAAAGCATATAGGCTTTATGTTGATAAACTTCTAAAAAATGACAATGTTAAATTTAATAGTATAGAAGCTATCAAGGATTTTCTTCTTGAAGAAATAGGTGAATTCGATAGGATATTACAAAGCTCAGCTAAAATCTTATCAAAAATAACTAATTATACATCTTTAGCTATAGCTCCGCAAATAAAAGAAAGTAAAATTAAGCATATTCAGCTTGTTCCAGTAGATAAAACTAAGGTGCTAGTAGTTATAGTCACTGAAAATGGATTAGTCAAGAATACATTACTCAGAATAGACAACAATTTATCTTATGACCAGTTAAATAAAATTTCCAATTTTTTAAACTCAAGAATCAAAGGTCATTATATAAGTGATCTAAATAAAGATATTGAAGAATCACTTATAGATGAGATGTTTAAATTCAGAAAAACTATTAAGAATATAATTCCTTTAGTAAATCAATCTTTAGATAGTCATAAGACTGACAATCTCTATTCGGATGGAGTTACAAAAATTTTTGATTTTCCAGAATATAGTGATATAGATAAGGCAAAAGCTTTTATTTCCTTTATTGAAAATAAAAGCTCTGTTTTGGATATGTTGCTTAATACCGGGCATGATGATATAGAGATTAGAATTGGAAAAGAAAACTGTTATGATGAAATAAAAGACTGTAGTCTTATAACAGCAACTTACAGCTTCAAAGGTAAAACCATAGGAAAAATTGGAGTTATTGGACCAACGCGAATGGAATATTCTAAGGTAATTTCAGTTGTTAAGTCATTGGCAGTGGTACTAAGTGAGATTATAGATATGGATGATTATAATAGGTATTTAGGAAGATAGCTTTTTAAGTGTAAACTTTTGTTTACACTTACATATAGTAATAAAGTTATTAAGATTAATTTAGCTTTAATGTGAGGTGAAATCATGACAAGACGAAATATTTTAAAGGGAAAAATGGAGACCATAAATAAAAAAACTAATGTTAACCATGAGATTCCACAAGATGAGAAGGATAGTAATTTGGAAGCTGTCCAATCAGAAACAAAAGAAGATAGCATGAAAGAAGATATTGATGTAGATTCTTTGAGTAACGAATATCAAGAGGAGCTTTGTAATAAGGAAAAAGAACTTCAAGAATTAAATGATATTTATTTAAGGCTAAAGGCTGACTTTAGTAATTATAAGAGAAGGGTAGATAAGGAAAAAGAATCTATTTATTCTTATGCTGCTGAGTCATTAGTTACTCAGATGCTGGAGATTTTAGATAATTTTGAAAGAGCAATGTCTTGTGTGACCAAAGAAGAAAAAGGCAGCTCTTTATACCAAGGTGTTGAGATGATTTACAATCAATTTTTTGATGCCTTAAAAAAATCAGGTTTAGAGGAAATAAAAGCTCTAAATGAAAAATTTGATCCTAATTTTCATCATGGCGTTGCACAAGAACAGTCTGATGAACATGATGAAGATACTGTTGTAGAAGTATTTCAAAAAGGCTATAAGCTTAAAGAAAAAGTTATAAGACCAAGCATGGTAAAAATATGCAAGAAATAAATAGCAGGGAGGAATAAAGATGTCAAAAATTATTGGAATTGACTTAGGTACTACTAATTCATGTGTTGCAGTAATGGAAGGTGGAGAACCTGTAGTAATAACGAATGCAGAGGGAAAAAGAACTACTCCTTCTATAGTTGCATTTGCTAAGGATGGTGAAAGATTAGTTGGTGAAACTGCTAAAAGACAGGCAGTAACTAATCCAGATAAAACTGTTATATCTATCAAAAGACATATGGGGACTGATCACAAGGAAGTAATTGATGGAAAAAACCATACTCCTCAAGATATTTCGGCAATGATATTACAAAAATTAAAGGCTGATGCTGAGAACTACTTAGGCGAAACAGTTACTGATGCTGTAATTACAGTACCAGCTTACTTTACTGATAGCCAAAGACAGGCAACTAAGGATGCAGGTAAGATTGCCGGATTAAACGTTAGAAGAATTATCAACGAACCAACTGCTGCAGCATTAGCTTATGGACTGGACAAAGATACAGAACATCACAAGATTATGGTATTTGACTTAGGTGGAGGTACATTTGACGTATCTATCTTAGACCTTGGTGATGGAGTTTTTGAGGTTATTGCAACAAATGGAGATAATCACTTAGGTGGAGATGACTTTGACCAAGCCTTAATAGATTATATGGCAGACAAATTTAAGAGTGATAATGGTATTGATTTAAGAAAAGATAAGATGGCTCTTCAAAGGCTGAAAGAAGGAGCTGAAAATGCTAAGAAAGAGTTATCAAGCACTATGACAACAAACATCAATTTACCATTTATTACTGCTACTCAAGAGGGACCTAAACATTTAAATATGGATGTTACAAGGGCTAAGTTTGAAGAATTGACCTCACATCTGGTAGAAAGAACTATGGGACCAGCTAGAAAAGCACTTAAAGATGCTGAATTAAGTGCAGGTGATATAGCAAAAATTATTTTAGTTGGTGGTTCTACAAGGATACCAGCAGTACAGGAAGCAGTTAAGAAACTTACTGGTAAAGACCCTCATAAAGGAATTAATCCAGATGAATGTGTTGCATTGGGTGCAGCTATTCAGGCAGGAGTTTTAAGTGGTGAGGTTAAAGATTTATTATTATTAGATGTTACACCTTTATCTCTTGGAATTGAAACACTTGGTGGAGTATTTACTAAACTTATTGAAAGAAATACTACAATACCAACTAAGAAGAGTCAAATATTCTCAACCGCAGCGGATAATCAAACAGCTGTAGATATACATGTACTTCAAGGAGAAAGACAGATGGCTAGTGGAAATATAACACTGGGAAGATTCCAACTCACAGGAATTCCACCAGCTCCTAGAGGAGTACCTCAAATAGAAGTAACTTTTGATATAGATGCTAATGGTATAGTAAATGTTTTTGCTAAAGATAAAGGAACCGGGAAAGAGCAGAAAATTACAATTACTGCTTCAACTAACTTAAGTGATGAAGAGATAGACAAGAAGGTTAAAGAAGCTGAGATGCACGCTGAAGAAGACAAGAAGAAGAAAGAATCTATAGAGATAAGAAATAACGCAGACTCTCTTGTTTATCAAACTGAAAAGACAATTAAAGAATTAGAGGATAAGCTTAATGATGATGAAAAATCAAAGGTTCAATCTAAATTAGAAGAGCTTAAAAAGGCTCTTGAAAGTGATAATGAAGATGAAATTAAGAAAAAAACAGAAGAATTACAAAATGAATTCCATAAATTATCAGAGAAGATGTACCAGCAGGCAGCACAAGAACAACAAGCAAATGCTGATGCACAACAAAATAATGATGATAATGTTGTAGATACTGATTATGAAGTTGTAGATGACGAGGAGTAGAATCACCAAAGCTAAATCCTTTGGATTTAGCTTTGCTTTTTTCATGAAAGGTGGTGAAAAATCATGAGTAAAAGAGATTATTATGAGGTTTTAGGTTTAGATAAAAATGCTAGTGAGGATGATATAAAAAAGTCATATAGAAAATTGGCAAAGCAATATCATCCAGACTTAAATCCAGATAATAAAGAGGCTGAGCAGAGGTTTAAGGAAGTAAATGAAGCTTATGAGGTATTAAAAGACCCAAATAAAAAAGCTAGATATGATAGATTTGGTCATGAAGGAGTTAATGGTCAGGCTGGTGGATTTGGAGGCTTTGAGCAGGGTTTTGGTGATATATTCGAGGATATATTTGACATGTTTGGCGGAGGCTTTTCTAGTGGAAGAAGAAAGTCTGGTCCGAAAAAAGGTGATGATTTAAAATATAGAATTACCGTTGATTTTGAAGAGGCAGCTTTTGGCGTTGAAAAAGAAGTGAAAATAAAACGTACTGAGAACTGTTCAACTTGTAATGGCAGCGGAGCTAAGCCCGGAACCAGCAAGAAAACATGTGGCAAATGTAGTGGTACAGGTGAAGTAAAATATGCTCAGCAAACTCCCTTTGGTCAGTTTGTTAGGGTAGGGACATGTGAAGAATGTAATGGAACAGGAGAAAAAATTGACACACCATGTACGCATTGTCATGGAATAGGTAAAGAGCAAAAAGTTAAGAAATTAAATATTAAGATTCCAGCCGGAGTTGATACTGGCTCAGTAATTCCTTTAAGAGGTGAAGGTGAGCCGGGAGAAAAAGGCGGAGCTAGAGGTGACTTATTTATATATATTGAAGTTAATCCCCATGAAATATTTCATAGAGAAGGGAATAATGTTATATGTGAATACTCTATAAGTTTTGCTCAAGCAGCATTAGGAGCTGAGGTTCAAGTTCCGACTTTAGACGGGAAGGTTAAATACTCAATTCCTGCAGGAACACAGTCTGGAACCGTATTTAGATTAAGAAGTAAAGGTATCCAAAATATTAGAGGTCACGGCAGGGGAGACCAATATGTAAAAGTTAAAGTAGTAGTTCCACAGAAGCTGACAGAAAGACAACAGGAACTTCTTAGACAGTTTGCTAAAGAATCGGATGAAAATGTTAATGAAAGTAAGAAAGGTTTTTTTGATAAAGTAAAGGATGCCTTAGGTGGATAGACAATAATCACTCCAATGCTTTGGAGTGATTATTACTTATACTACTGGTTTTTTGCAAATATATAGGATATAATAATTGAGAATTATACTTATTTTGAGAATTAAAAAAGGATGTGGTTTAATGAAGTGGATTGAGGTAAAGATTAAAACTACTACAGAAGCTGTTGAAGTTGTATCCAACATTATGTATGAGGCAGGAGTAGGAGGATTAGTTATTGAAGATCCCAACGATATTTTAATTAAGTCTCAGAATGAGGAAGACTGGGATTACATAGACCCACAATTATTAAAAACTAATTTTGAAGGTGTTATTGTAAAAGGTTATTTTCCTGAGGGTGAAAACTTAATAGATAAGGTAGAATTAATAAGACAAAATGTTGAAAAAATACCTCAATATGATCTTGATAAAGGATTAGGAGAAGTTACCACATCAGAAGTGAACGACGAAGATTGGAATTACACATGGAAAAAGCATTATAAACCTAAGAAAATCGGAAAAAGAATTGTAGTTAAACCTTCATGGGAAAAATACATAAAAAATGATGAAGAAATTATAATAGAGTTAGATCCGGGCATGGCATTTGGTACTGGAACGCATGAAACAACTATAATGTGTCTTAGACAATTAGAAAATTATGTTAAACAAGATGATAATGTAATAGATGTAGGGTGTGGTACTGGAATATTAGCTATTGGAGCAGCAAAGCTTGGGGCTAAAAACGTTATAGCTGTTGATTTGGATGAGGTTTCTGTAAAAGTATCTAATGAGAACATTATATCAAATGAAGTTCAGAATATAGTTGAAGTTAGACATGGAAATTTAGTTGACGTAATTGATGAAAAGTCAGATATAGTAATTTCTAATATTATAGCTGAAATAATAATAAAGCTTATTGAAGATTTACATAAAGTTCTAAAAAAGGATGGTATATTTATTGCATCAGGTATTATAAAAGAAAAAATACAAATAGTAGAAGATGTATTGACAAAAAATAGTATGCAAATAATAGACATAGTAACTATGGGTGAATGGGTATGTATTGTATCTAAATATAAGGAATGTAATAATCATGAATAGATTTTTTACTAATAAAGAAAATATAAATGATAGTATGGTAACATTAGATGGAGAAGATGTTAAGCATATAAAAAACGTTTTAAGGTTAAACAAAGGTGACAAAATAGTTGTATGTGACGGTCATGTCTGGGAATATACTGTAGAGCTTGAGTCTTTAGAAGATAATCAAATCAATGGTACTATCATACATAAGGAAATGTCAAAACAAGAACCTCCTATAGATATAATACTATATCAGAGTCTACCCAAAGGCACAAAGATGGATTTAATAATCCAGAAAGCTACCGAACTTGGAGTAAAGGAGATTATACCAGTAATTACACAAAGAACTATTGTAAAGCTTGACAATCAAAAAAAAGAGCAGAAAAAGCTTGAAAGATGGAACCGTATAGCCTTAGAGGCTGCTAAGCAAAGTAAAAGAGGCAGAGTGCCTACAGTTAGTAATATATTAAATTTTAAGGAATCATTAAATCTCCTTAAAGATGAAGATTTTGTAATTGTACCCTATGAAGATGAATGTAAAATAGGAGCAAAAGAAATTCTTAAAAAATGTAAAACAAAGAGAATTAATATAGTAATTGGTTCTGAAGGTGGATTTGAAGAAGATGAAGTGTTAATGTTAAAAGAAATTGGAGCTTACATAATTAGTTTAGGTCCAAGAATTTTAAGAACTGAAACAGCAGGATTTACAGCTATTTCAATAGCACTATATGAGTTAGGAGACTTAGGAGTGATTTAATGCAGACTGTAGCTTTTCTAACCTTAGGTTGTAAGGTTAATCAATATGAAACTGAAGCAATGATTGAGTTATTTTGCAAAAAAGGCTACATTGTAGTAGATGCTTCTGATAAAGCTGATGTTTATGTTATAAACACTTGTACAGTAACCAATTTAGGAGATAGGAAATCAAGACAATTCATAAGAAGGTCTAGAAGCAAAAACTCCAATGCTGTTATAGCAGTTGTTGGATGTTATTCTCAGGTATCTCCTCAAGAGGTTTCAAAGATAGAAGATGTGGATATTATACTAGGTACTAATGATAGAAGCAAAATAGTTAAATTAGTTGAAAAAGTCAAACAAGAAAGACAAAAAATAAATTTAGTACAAGACATTATGAAGATTAAAGAATTTGAGGAGCTTTCAATTAAAGAAGTCAGGGGTAAGACACGAGCTAATATTAAGATACAGGAAGGCTGTAATCAGTATTGCTCATATTGTATTATTCCTTATGCAAGAGGACAAATAAGAAGCAGAAAATTAGACAATATTATAAAAGAGGTAAATAGACTTGCAGATAATGGATTTAAGGAGATAGTATTAACAGGTATACATGTTGCATCCTATGGTAAGGATTTAAATAATACTTCTCTTATAGATGTTATAAAGAATATAAACAATATATCTGGAATTGAAAGAATAAGATTAAGTTCCTTAGAACCAACTCTTATAACAGAAAAATTTATGCAAGAAATTGTAGAACTGCCTAAAGTCTGCGACCATTTTCATTTATCATTACAAAGTGGCAGTGACACAGTTTTAAAAAGAATGAATAGGAATTATACAACTGGAGAATATAAAAAAATAGTAGAAATAATTAGTAATTATATGCCTAATGCTTCCATTACTACTGATATAATAGTTGGATTTCCTGGGGAAACAGAAAAAGAGTTTGAACAAACCTATAATTTTGTTAAAGAAATTAAGTTTTCTAGAATTCATGTTTTTAAGTATTCTCCTAGGTCAGGTACACCTGCATCTAAATTTAAGAATCAGGTAGATGGTAACGAGAAGATTAAAAGAAGCTCAAAACTAATAGAATTAGGAGAAGAGATAAAAAAGAAATATCTAAAGAAATTTGTAGGCAAATCCTTGGAGGTTTTGTTTGAACAAGAGGCAGATAATAGACATGGTTTTATGGAGGGGTATACCACTAACTATATCAGAACTATAGCAAAAGCGAATAAAGACTTAAAAGGAACACTTCAAATGGTTCTTGTTGAAAATATTGATGTAGAAAGTTTAGTGGGGAAAGTAATTATTTAGAGGAATTTAAGAAACCATATTGAATATATTTATAATATGGAAGCTTGACTATATCCGTAACATTAATCAATATAATAAAATTTCATAATAAGTTTTATTAAATAATATATGAGGAGGTGTTAAGGGTGTCAGATTGTCTTTTTTGTAAAATAATAAATAATGAAATTCCATCTACAAAAATATATGAAGATGAGAAGGTATTGGCTTTTAATGACATCAACCCACAATCTCCTGTTCATATATTAATTATTCCTAAGAAGCATATTACTTCTATGAATGACTTTGATGAAACTAATATTGATATATTATCCCATATATTTCTTGTAATCAAGAGTATAGCCAAGGATAAAGGTTTGAAAGAAAAAGGTTATAGAATTGTAAATAACTGTGGAGAACAAGGCGGACAAACTGTAGATCATATACACTTCCACCTTTTAGGTGGTCGAAATATGTATTGGCCACCTGGTTAAAAAGTATTGCATTAAACTTATATTTAATGTTATAATAGTCTAGTGCCAAATTCCACTTGCTGCATATTTATATAATAAAGGGGTTTGTTGCAGTGAAAGAGGGGAGGGAGAAGGATGTCCGAAATTAAGGTAAAGGATAATGAATCCTTAGAGAATGCACTTAGAAGATTTAAAAGGAAATGCTCAAGAGCTGGGGTACTACAAGAGGCTAGAAAGAGAGAGCATTATGAAAAGCCAAGTGTAAGACGTAAAAAGAAGGCAGAAGCTGCCAGAAGAAAAAATAAGAGAAGATAGGTTTGAGGTGAATTTTATGTCCTTAAAAGAAAAATTAATGGATGATTTAAAAACATCCATGAAAAATAAGGATAGAACTAGAAAAAATACCATCACTATGTTAAGAGCTGCAATAAAACAAAGAGAAATTGACGAAAAAATAGAGCTTACTGATGAGGATATTATTGAAGTTATTGCTAAACAGGTTAAACAAAAGAGGGACTCCATTGAAGATTTTAAGAAAGCGGATAGACAAGATTTATTAGATATTACATTAGAAGAGATAGATATATTATCTGCATATTTGCCTGAGCAATTGACTGAAGAAGAAATTGATGAAATAGTTAAGGCAGTTATTGATGAAGTTGGAGCTAATTCATCAAAGGATATTGGTAAAGTTATGGGTAAGCTAATGCCTCAAGTTAAAGGTAAAGCTGATGGTGGTATTGTAAATAGAATCGTAAGGCAGTATTTAAAATAGATTTTGAAGCTGTAAACAATCCCTTTAGGAACTAAATTTCCTTAAGGGATTTTTACGTATTCATCTTATTAAATAGCACATTTTCTAATGGACAGCATAAGTTGAATTATGATACGGGAGGTGCTATTATGGATGGTAAAGATATTAAAGATATCAAAGATATATCATACGAATTAAATCGTCGCCGAAAAAATGCTACACTTAAAACGAAATTAATAAACAAGGAAGCTTATAAAAATATAGATTGGAAAAAGCTAAAGAAAGAGAAAAAATTAGCCAAAGATAATATAGTTGTTGACGTACCATTACCGGTAATTCGAAGAGAGGACTCTTTAATACCGGTATGGAATTTAAAGAGGTATGCTTTCCTTCTAAAGGATACAACACCAGACACAGCTCATCCAAAGCTTTGGCAACAAGGAAAATTAAATCTAAACTCAGGATTATTTAAAGTTACGGATAAAATTTATCAGATTAGAGGCTTTGATCTTGCAAATATGAACTTGGTTAGAGGGGATACTGGATGGATTATAATTGACTGTTTAACTTCAAAGGAGACAGCAGAAGCAGCAATTAAGCTGGCAAAGGAACATTTTGGAGACATAACAATTAGTGCAGTAATAATCACACATTCTCACGTAGATCATTATGGAGGAATACAAGGAGTTTTAAGTGAAGATACAGAAAAAAATATTAAAGTATATGCTCCTCAAGGATTTACAGATGCTGTTATAGAAGAAAATATAAACGCAGGAGTTGCAATGTCTCGCCGAGGGTTATACATGTATGGAGAAGCGTTGCTGCGGGACAAAAAAGGTCAAATAGACAGTGGTATTGGAAAATATGTTTCTTTAGGATCAATAACTTTTTTAAACAATGTTCATGAAATATCTCCTGTTTCAGATGATGTATACGTACAGAAAGAAATTGATGGAGTTACTATGCAGTTTCTATTAACAAAAGATACTGAAGCACCTTCAGAAATGGATATATATATTCCAAGTGAAAAATCTTTATGTATAGCTGAAAATTGCAGTGCATCCCTTCACAATATATATACTTTAAGAGGTGCGGAGGTAAGAGATCCAGTGGCTTGGGCTAAGGACATACAGAAAGCCATAGACCTATGGGGCGATACCTTGACCACAGTATTTGGAGTTCACACATGGCCGCGATTTGGTAACAAGTATTGTTTGGAATATATGGAGAAGCAAAGAGATTTATATCAATATATTAACGACCAAACCTTAAGATTGATAAATAAAGGATATATATTGGAAGATGTAGGCAGGATGGTTAAATTTCCTGAAAGCTTAAGTGACGAATGGTATAATAGTCCATTTTATGGAACAGTGGATCATAATGCTAAAGCTGTGTATCAAAAATATATGGGCTGGTATGATGGAAATCCTGTAAATTTGAACAAATTATTCCCAGAGGAATCAGCGAAAAAGTATGTAGAATATATGGGAGGAGAGGATGTTGTTTTAGAAAAAGCTAAAAAATCCTTTCTAAAAGGAGAATATCAGTGGGTAGCAGAAGTTACTAAGCAAGTAATTTATGCAAATCCAGACAATAAAGATGCCAAATTCCTTTGTGCTGATGCTTTGGAGCAATTAGGATATATAGCAGAATCAGGACCATGGAGAAATGAATATTTAATGGGAGCTCAAGAATTACGATATGGTAATACTCCAATGCCGGGGACTGTAATAACGGATGATGTTTTGGATGCTATTCCTCTTGAAAAAGTATTATATTTGTTTAGCATAAGAATAGATGGATTGAAAGCTGGAGATTTTGACTTCAAAATTAATTTTATAATTCCCGATAGAGAAGAAGCGGCTTCTACTGAGGTTAAACGTGGAATATTCAGATGTTTAAGTGATAACCTTGCAGAAGATGCTGATGTAACAGTTATAATGTCAAAGAAAACATTATATGACCTAGCTACAACCAACAACAGACCAGACAGCTCATCTATAGTAGTAGAAGGAGATATTTGCAAGTGGCAGCTATTCCTATGGACACAAGATTCTATAAACACAGACTTCAATATTATGACACCATTGCCGAAATAATAAGAAAAATGATTTAATCAAAGTCCCAATACCAATGATGGTATCGGGACTATTTATTATTTTTAAAATTTTTTCTTGACAATTATGGACTACAAATGTAAACTAAAATTACAACTACATATGTAATCGGAGGTGATAATATGGGAAAATATAATATTAGCGAATCTGAATGGAGAATAATGGAATGTCTATGGAATGAAAGTAATTTAACATTAAAACAAATAGTTGAGAAGCTTCATGATACTAAGTGGAGCTATACCACTATCAGAACTATGGTAAAAAGACTATTAGATAAAAGAATAATAGGAGCAGATAAATCACAGTCTTCAAACTTTAAGTATTTTAGCATAGTCAAGGAAAAGGATTGTAAAATAGAAGAAGCAAAAAGCTTTCTCTCAAGAGTTTTTGATGGTTCTTTAGCTATTATGATTTCAACATTAGCAAAGCAGGAAGAATTAACAGATAAGGAAATTGCAGAGCTTAAAAAAATAATAGATGGTATGAATGAAAAGGGGTGCTAAAATGGAATACTTCATTAATATAACAATAACTACAACAGTAACATTGTTAATAGTTCTCATAATGAAAACATTACTAAAGAATAGAATTTCTCCAAAGTGGCATTTTGTTCTTTGGGGTATAATAGCTGTCAGGCTTTTAATCCCGGTATTACCTGAGAGTGATTTAAGTATTTTCAACCGTGTACCTCAAGTTCAGTATATACATGAAGAAAATATTGATGAAATGGATTCTTTTAGAAGTAATACAATATATAATGAGCAGATTAATGAAATCGAAGATACGGTAACTATAAATGTTAATAATATAGATAAAGAATTTTCAATTAGCAAAAATTTGGAAGATAACATTTTTAATATTTGGCTGGCGGGTTCAATATCATTATTACTATATATAATAAGTGTATATATTATCCATAATTTAAAAACTAAAAAATATAATATTTTGAAAAATACTGAAGCTCTTTCAGTATTTGAGGAATGTAAAAAACAACTAGGAATTACAACTCATGTTACAGTAAGAGAAGGTGGAGAAACTCCTTTACTTAAAGGTTTTGTACATCCGAAAATAATTATACCTAAAAATTACACCAAAGATGAGCTTAAAAGTGTATTTATGCATGAGCTTATTCATCTTAAACATAGGGATATTTTGTGGAACATAGTTGGAGCGTTGTTACTTTGTGTTTATTGGTATAATCCTATAGTATGGTATAGCTTTTTTATATTTAAAAGAGATATGGAGATTTTATGTGACTATAGGGTATTAGAAAGTTATAAGGACAGGAAAGCTTATGCTGCCGTGTTGTTAAAAACTGCATTAAAAAAGAACCAATTCATATTTGGTACAACATCCATGCAAAATGGTAAAAAAGATATAAGTAAAAGAATAAAGTATATTGCTTATTTTAAAAAACCCAAGATTATTTGGAGTATTATTACTGCTATATTAGTAGTCGTAGTCATGACAGGTTGTCTTACAAATCCTACAGGAAAAGAAAATAATGAAATAGTTGGTCTTGACTATAAAAAGATATATGAGAATAAAACCCTATACGTAGGTAATGCAAGTAAGGTAGGAAATTTAACAAGCAACATATACTATGCAGATTACAAAACAGGAATTTCTTTAAAGACTGATAATGAACCCTTTGAAATAACTGTGAACTACACTGTCGATTTAGAATCAGAAGGTTTAATAGATAATAATGAGGTCAAGTTAACAGATAAAATGTTAAAAAATGCTGCAATAATTTTTTGTCTAATTGATAATGTTGACAAGGTAAATTTTGCTTTACATGATGATGGAGAAGTTTATGCTTTGCCTTTTGAACGACAGCTTTTAGAAGAAATATTTAAAGAAGATATAAGGAGCTATTCTTCATCTTATGATAAATTTAGAAATGAATTTATTCCTTTACTTGAGAGAGAAAATTGGAATGATGTAGATCTTGAAGTATATATAACTAATACGGTTGAGATTTATGTGTGGAGAAACAAGGATATTACAGGGACAGATGATATTTATTATACTATATTTCCGGGGACGAATTTTATAAAAAGTAAAGAAGAAATTTATGACTTAGAAATAGCTAAAAAAGACTTATCGGAAGTAAATAATTATTTATCTCAATATTATGAAAGTCCTCACTTAAGTATAAAACATGACAGCTCTTTTTCTAAAGAGGAAATGATTAATTTAGATAAATATATTATTATTGAAACATCACATAGTAGAAGCATAGGAGTTTTTGGTGATTTACTTGATAAAGATTAAATTAAGGATAAAGACAAGAATGAGAGTATAAATCACATGATAGAAGAGATAAAGAAGTTTTTAAAAGAGCGGGAGAAATTATCAAGAGATTATTAAAAAGCATTTAGATGATTTTAATATAGTATAGTTAAAAAGGTCATGCTAGAGAAATGATGTTTTGTGCAATTAGTTTAGCATGACCTTATTTACTTTTATGTTAATAGTAAAATTATTGTTTTTAACTACCTAAATACATTCTATATAACTATTAATAATAAAAGATCGGAATAAAAATTTTCTATTCCGGAGGAGCTACAATTCTAATAATCCTAACACCTTCAGGATTAAATACTTCAAGGACTAAGCTTGGGACAATTGTTATAAGTTGAAATTCAGGTGTAAAAACTAGTAACCGAAATTCATTTGGAGTAATACCTATAAGAGATATCTCTGCAGGAGAGATTGATTCAATATCGAATAATGGTGTAGATATATTGATAGTAAATCCTTCTAAAGGTAAAACAATTATAAGGTCATTAATACCTACTTCGTTCACCTTTACACAATTGTTTTCAATATTTGATTGATAGATTTTTATATTATTACTTAACATAAAGAAATCCTCCCATTCGGAGTTTAAAAGCTAATTTGTATCATTTGTTCATTGTATCTGTTGTTTAAAGAATATAGCAACTAGAGGGCCTTGTTGTATTTGCTTAGTTCCTGTATTATCAGTAACTACTTGAGACAGTAAAAGCTGACCTGAAGGAACTAATGCTTGAGTTAAGCTTTCATCACCTGTTTTTTGAACTGAAAATACATTCGTCTGAGCAGCACCTACACCAGCTGCAGCAGCTTGAACTCTAGCTTCTGTAGTATTGGTTGATTCTACATCGTAAAGATCAGTTCCCAGAACAAATAAAACATCAGGAACTAATGGTGTAACAACAACTTCATTTAAAGCAATCGCATCTACACAAGTGCTTTGACTTGCTTTTGAAGAAATTTCAGTATTTTTTGATGCCAATATTTTACTATCATTTAACATGGATAAAATCCTCCTTTTTTTAACCTACTAATATATATGTAATTAAATTAATTTTGTTACTATTTGTAATCCCTGAGGAGGCATATTGAATGGATAGCAGTTTTAAAGCGTTTGATTCATTTGTAATTCTAAAAAATAGGTAATATATAAATAAAAAGACCTTTATGGAATTGATAACAATATACCATAAAGGAATTTGACTAAGCTTTAAGATAATCCAAAATATCTCCTTCAATCTTTTCGGCCTGAAGATAATTACAGAAGGACTGTAAGCTTTTTATAATAGCTTGTTTCATATCATTAGTGACTTCAACATCTTTCTCCCACCACCAATTCTTGATTACTAAGGGCTGGTTGCCTCTATGGTTCTCAGCCTCAAATCTACCGATAAATTTATCTCCAAAAAGAACAGGCAGAACATAGTAACCAAATTTTCTCTTTGATGCCGGTACATAGACCTCCCAGCGATAAGAAAAATCAAATAACTGTTCAATAATATTTCTATCCCATAATAGGTTATCTAATGGAGCTAAGAATTTCACTTCCTTATCAATATTATCATTAATTGATTCCAAAATTTCAAGATCCTCTTGTCTGATATAAAAGGTATCGGAGAATTCTTCTATAGAGATACTGATTAGACTGTTTTCCTCAACCAGCTCCTTTATAACTGGAGTCCTTAGGCTCTTATTTGATAGAAAATACCCAAGCCAGCCGTCACTTCTTCTAGCCCAAAGCATCCCTATACTTCCAATTCTTCTTTTCACATACCATTTTAGAAAATCTTTATCGTTTTCAAATGGATCAGGACAGTTTAAAATATCCTCAGGAAGGAGATTTTCTATCAAATTATATATTTTCTGAGTATTATTTTTATCATATATACCTAGCTTACCAGTGTGAAACATATAGTCCATGGCAGCACTAGAAACCTTTCTGTGCCCCCAGATGCTTTTACCGGCACTGCCTAAATTTATTTTATTAGACTGCATTGGACCATTATCACTAATTAATTGGTATATATCATCAATGAAATTAAGGGACTCAGACGAGTTTCTATATTTTAATACTTTTTCTATTTCTTTACCACTTTGCTCTCGCACACGATAAAACTTATACCAATCTTCAGCTTTATAGATAGACATCATCTTATCCCAGCCATCAATTAAGCTGCGGTCAGTATATAGCATCTCTTGAAGAATATCAGGTTTATATTCTCGTATTCTAGATTGTAATACTAAATCAGAGTTTCTTCCCACTACATTTAGAGGATCGTATTGAATACAGCCAACCTTATTAAAATAGTGTAATACACCATCTTTACCTTCTAATTTACTTGATCCGTCTAAGTTTTGGTATTTGATTAGAAATTTTCTAGCCTTAGATTTTGAAATTTTAATTTCCTTCATAGTACATTCTCCCTTTACTTTATGTTTACATCATACATTTTTCTAGTTTCATTATAACATATTGATTAGACATCTAAAGGCATATTTAATCTTTGATTCTATAATAGAATCATGGACACACTAACGATAAAAGTATAAAATATTAAGTGGATGGTTTGCAGCCTATTGTTAATTAAAATTATAATGAATAGGCATAAAGAGTGGGATAATAACATTGATAAGAAATTTATAAGGTTTGAGGAGGTTGGAAATGATTAACAGAGTAGTTATATTAGTAATGGATAGTGTGGGGATTGGTGCTTTACCCGATGCTCATAAATTTGGTGATGTTGGTGCAGATACCTTGGGAAATATATCAAAAGAAACCGGAGGTATTGATTTACCAAATTTAGTTCAGCTGGGGTTAGGAAATATTGATGGAATAAAGGGAGTACAAAAAATATCAAATCCTGAAGGATGCTTTGGTAAAATGATGGAGCTTTCAAGTGGAAAGGACACCACTACTGGTCATTGGGAAATTGCAGGTTTACATATAAGTCAGCCGTTTAAAACGTATCCTCAAGGATTTCCACAGCATGTTATAAAGGAATTTGAGGCTCGTATTGGCAGAAAGATTTTAGGTAATAAGCCTGCTTCTGGAACAGAGATAATTAAAGAATTGGGTAAAGAGCATATACAAACTAAAAGTCCTATTGTTTATACATCTGCCGATAGTGTTTTTCAGATAGCTGCTCATGAGGATATAATACCTCTGGAAGAATTATATAAAATGTGTAGTATTGCCAGAGAAATTTTAAAGGGTAAAGACCAAGTAGCAAGAGTTATAGCTAGACCGTTTATCGGAGAATATGGAAATTTTACTAGGACATCAAATAGAAAAGATTATTCCTTATCACCCTTTGAAAAAACAATTTTAGACTTTGTATCAGAGAAAGGGTATGATGTTATATCTGTAGGGAAAATATCTGATATTTTTAATCACCAGGGAATAACTAAAAAAGTTCGTACGGATAATAATATGGATGGAGTGGACAAAACTATACAATTTCTAAAAAATGATTCTAAAGGCATAATTTTTATAAATTTAATTGATTTTGATGCAAAATATGGACATAGAAGAAATCCTATAGGATATAGAGAAGCTTTAGAGGAATTTGACGAAAGGATACCGGAAATTCTGGATAGTTTAAAAGAGAATGATATGCTTATAATAACTGCTGACCATGGTAATGATCCTACATATAAGGGAACAGACCATACTAGAGAGTACGTACCGCTAATAGTATATGGTAACAAAATCAAATCTAATGTAAATTTAGGAACAAGAGAAACATTTGCAGATATAGCAGCTACGATAGCTGATGTTTTAGGAACTGAAAAACCGAATATCGGAAAAAGTTTTAAAGACTTAGTAATATAGTTTGATATAATACTATTATAAAACTTAGGAATGATATTTTTAGGGATCAAAAATAACTATAACATAACAATATAATATAAAATAGATGTTACAATCAAAGAATGTAATAATATTTATATATTAAAAATAATATAGCATAAAAAATAGTCATGTAGTATACAATTATTAAATAATGAATTTGTATACATATACATAAAGGAGGTAATTTAATGAAAACTGCTTTTAAAAGTATGTTTAGAGAGTATGATATTAGAGGAAGAGTAAATGAAGATGAACTTAATACTGAGAGTGTATATAAGATTATAAAAGCATATGGAACTTACTTAAAAAGAAGAAATATTCATACATCAGTAGTAGGTTATGATAACAGGAAATGTTCCGTTGATTTTGCAAATTCTACTATTAAAGCTTTAAGAGAATGTGGTATTGATGTCAAATTTATTGGATTAGCAGTTAGTCCCTTTGTTTACTATGCACAATACTATTTTAATTGTGAAGGAGCTGTTATGATAACTGCTAGTCATAATCCCGACGGATGGTCTGGTTTTAAGTTGGGAAAAGGATTTTCTAAAACTCTTGAAACTGATGATATTAAAGAGATATTTGATATTCTTGTAAATGAAAATTTCTTTAAATCTGATAAAATAGGTGAATTACAGGAGATAAATATTAGAGATCAATATGTCAAAGAAATAGTTAGTAGAATAAATATTAATAAGGACAATGCTCCAAGAGTTGTTATTGATTCAGGTAATGGAGCAGCGGGCGTATTTGCTTTTGAAATACTACAAAAGCTTGGATGTATAACATTTCAATTAAATTGTGATCCTGATATGGACTATCCTCACTATTTTCCAAATCCATCAAATTTGGAAGCCAGAAGAAAGTTAAAAGAAATGGTAACTCATCCTTACATAAATGCTGATTTAGGAATTGGGTTTGACGGTGATGGTGACAGAATCGGAGTTCTAGACGAAAACGGAGAGAATATCTGGAGTGATAAGATAATAATGATTTTAGCAAGACAGTTATTAGAAAAGAAAAAAGGTGCTAAAATTGTTTTTGATGTTAAGTGTACTCAAGCATTACCTGAAGATATTATAAATAATGGTGGAGAACCGATAATGTGGAAAACCGGTCATTCTTATATAAAAGCTAAGATGCACGAGGTTAAAGCAGAACTAGCTGGAGAGCGAAGCGGGCATATTTTTATTGGAGGAAATGACTATTATGGGTTTGATGATGCAATATTTGTAGCAGCTAAGCTTATAGAATATTTATCATACTCTGATAAAAAAATCTCTGAATTATTAAATGAGTTTCCCTCATATATTACTTCTCCGGAAATTAAGGTAGATTGTGCAGATCATGTTAAATATGAAGTAATTGAAAAAATTACTAATGAATTAAAAGATAAATACGGTGAAGAAAATATAATAGATATTAATGGTGCTAGAGTAATGTTTGAAGATGGATGGGGATTAGTAAGAGCATCATCGAACCTTCCGCATTTAGTTTTAATATTTGAAGCTCATACACAAGAAAAACTGCTCGAGATAAGAGAAATATTTAAAAACATCTTGTCAAAATATGAAGAAATAGACTCTGAATGGGAAAATGACATTGTTTAATAAGTATTATTAAACATGATATAAAGTTAGTTAAAGTTGCCAAGGTTATAAGAAAAGATAATATCTTATAGCTTTGGCATTAGTTTTTGGAATATATATATAAAACAAAAACTATATATATATTCTTTTAGCGTATAAATATTATTATGTATCAATTTTTTTGTATTTTTACTATAAATAAAACTAATTAAATCCTTAAAGTTTAAGTATTTAATTTTAAAATTCTCTAGCTCAAGTTGATAACTTAAAAAAAGATTGATATTTCAATAATGTTATGATATTTTTAGTTTATAGCATAAAATGGTATATATAAATTAATTGTTATAAAGCAAATTATAAACTAGGACAAACTATAATTTAAAATAGGTCATTATAACAATATGCTTAAAATCAATAATATTCAATAAAAAAATATATATATCTAATAATGATTAATAAAGTCACAAAAAAGGAATGATAAACTAATATATAATAAAAAAGAAGAAAAATAAAGGGTTTTAAGCAATTATGTAGAAATATATGTAGATATAAAATTATGAATTGGTGAAAATCATTATCTAAAATACTATATTTACAAAATTGTAAAGAGGTGTTATATGAATATACCAAACATATTAACAATTATAAGGTTATTATTAATCCCTGTTTTTGTAATTGTTTTTTACTCACAAATAGATAATAATATTTTATACGCTACATACATTTTTTTAATAGCAGGATTTACAGATTTTTTGGATGGATATATAGCTAGAAGGTATAATATGATTACTAAATGGGGGACTGTTTTAGATCCTTTAGCTGATAAACTTATGCAGTTAACAGTATTAATTTGCTTTACAAGTGCCAGATATATTCCTATTTGGGCAATAATAGTTATTGGAGCTAAGGAGCTTTTAATGATTTTTGGAGGACTGTTTTTATACTATTTTTTTGACAGAACTGTTATACCGGCTAATAAATATGGTAAAATCGCAACCTTAGCCTTCTATATTGCTATATTAGGAATAGCTTTTAATATAAACAATATTGCAAATTATATTTTAATAACTATTACAGTTGGATTAACAATATTGGCGTTTGGAAATTATTTCATAGGATTTAGAACTATCAGTATGGAGAAAAATAGGGATAAATTAGTTGACAATTAAGCATATTATAGTTAATATTAAATAAAGATAAAATATTATAATAAAATACTTAAAGGCTGTGAAGAAGAGGATTAAGTAAATACCTTTTACAGAGAGTGAAGCACTAAAGGCTGAGATGCTTTGCATAGCAATGTTTACTGAAGGTAGCTTCTGAGCTTTCAAGCTGAAATAACAGTAGGTTTGAACGGATGAAACCGTTATTTTGTGAGTGTAAGATATGTTTAATTATGTGTCTTAAAATAAGGTGGTACCGCGAATATGCCCTTCGTCCTTGTATTGGATGAAGGGCTTTATTTTATTAAATTTTTTAAGGATGTGATAAAATGTTCATTTTAGGTGCTGTAGTATTTATCCTAAGTGGTCTTGTAGTCTTTGGCTCAGATAGATTCTATAAAAATGGCAAGATTCAAAGCTTAAAGGTTTTGCTGATAGTTAAAGCATCTGGTTTATTTGCTTCAATAGCTGCAGCTTTTTTAATGTTTTATGGTAAGTAGAGAAAAACTAAATAAGTGTTTTAGATAATAAGGAGGATTTTTATGGATAGAAATTTAGCAAAAACATACAATCCAAATGATTTTGAAGAAAGAATTTATAAATATTGGTATGAAAATGGATATTTTAAAGCAGATGTAAATAAAGAGAAACAACCTTTTACTATTATGATGCCGCCTCCAAACGTTACAGGAAACCTTCATATGGGTCATGCACTTCAGTATACTATACAAGATATTTTAACTAGATGGAAGAGGATGGATGGATATGAAGCATTATGGCTGCCCGGAACTGATCATGCTAGTATCTCAACAGAGGCAAAGGTTGTTGCCAAAATAACTAAAGAAGGAAAAAATAAAGAAGAATTAGGCAGAGAAGGTTTTCTAAAAGAGGCATGGAATTGGACTGATAAATATCATGGAAATATAACGAATCAATTAAAAAAGCTTGGTGTTTCTTGTGATTGGTCTAAGGAGAGATTTACCTTGGATGAAGGCTTAAGTGATGCAGTAGAAGAAGTGTTTATAAGACTTTATGAAAAAGGATTAATATATAGAGGAAATAGAATAATAAACTGGTGTCCTGATTGTGGTACTGCTTTATCAGATGCAGAAGTAGAGCATGAGGAGCGTAATGGAAAACTGTGGCATATAAAATATCCTGTTAAAGATAGCGACGAATTTATCGTTATAGCTACAACAAGACCTGAAACTATGCTGGGTGATGTGGCTGTGGCTGTTCACCCGGAAGATAATAGATATCAGCATTTAGTAGGAAAGAACTTAATACTGCCTTTAATGCATAGAGAAATTCCAATTATTCAAGACGAATATGTAGAGATGGAATTTGGAACAGGAGCTGTAAAGATAACTCCTGCGCATGATCCTAACGATTTTGAAGTGGGATTAAGACACAATCTTGAAATGCTGAAAGTAATGAATGATGATGCTGCTATAAACCAAAAAGGCGGAAAATATGTCGGACTGGAAAGATATGAAGCAAGAAAACAAATAGTTAAAGACTTAGAAGAACAAAATCTGCTGGTAGAGGTTAAGGAGCATAGTAATAATGTAGGTCATTGTGAAAGATGTGAAACTGTAGTAGAGCCGATAATATCTAAGCAATGGTTTGTAGATATGAAGCCGTTAGCTAAGCCGGCTATTGAGGCATATAAAGAAGGGAAAGTAAGATTTGTTCCTGATAGGTTCGGTAAGGTTTATATGAATTGGCTTGAGAATATTAGAGACTGGTGTATATCAAGGCAGCTTTGGTGGGGTCATAGATTACCGGTTTATTACTGTAATAATTGTGAAGACATTATTGTATCTAAAAAAGAACCTGAAAGCTGTACTAAATGCCAAAGTTCAGATATATATCAAGACCCTGATACATTAGATACTTGGTTTTCTTCTGCATTATGGCCCTTTTCGACTCTTGGATGGCCTCACAAAACACCTGAATTAGAATACTTTTACTCTACAGATGTAATGGTAACTGCATATGACATTATTTTCTTCTGGGTAGTAAGAATGGTTTTCTCAGGGTTAGAGCATATGGGAGAAGTACCTTTTAAAGATGTTTTTATGACTGGATTAATAAGAGATTCGCAAGGAAGAAAAATGAGTAAATCCTTGGGTAATGGAATAGATCCGTTAGAAATTTTTGAACAATATGGAGCAGATGCTTTAAGATTTATGCTTGTAACAGGAAATACTCCCGGTAATGACATGAGGTTCCATCTAGAAAAAGTTGAAGCAAGCAGAAACTTTGCCAATAAGCTGTGGAATGCTACAAGGTTTGTAATAATGAATCTTGAAGATAATATTATAAGTAAAAATGAAGCATCAAATAAATTAAAAGAAGAAGATAAGTGGATAATCTCTAGAATAAATAATGTTGTTAAAGAAGTCACTGAAAATTTAGGTAAGTATGAATTGGGAATAGCTGCCCAAAAAATTTATGATTTTACTTGGAATGAATATTGTGACTGGTATATTGAAATGGTTAAGCCTAGATTGTACGGGAAAAATGAAGATGATAAAAATACTGCAAGATATGTATTGTTAACAGTTTTAAAAGACATTTTAAAATTATTACATCCATTCATGCCTTATATTACCGAGGAAATATGGCATTATTTGCCTCAAACTAATCAAAGCTTAATTATTTCATCATGGCCTAAATACAATTTAGATAATGAGTATAAAAAGTCAGTAAAATCTATAAACTTTGTAATGGATGCAGTAAAGAATATTAGAAATATAAGAGCTGAAATGAATGTCGTGCCTTCAAAGAAATCTAAGATTATATTTGTTACAACCAATGATGACGTAAAACATACCTTAGAAATAAGTGAGGGATATTTTGTTACATTGGCATCAGCTTCAGAAATTGAGATTAGAGATAATAAAGATGGAATTGGTGAAGATGCCATGTCGGCTGTAGTTACAAATTGTGAGATTTTTCTGCCTTTAGAGGAGCTTGTGGATATTGATAAAGAAATAGAAAGGCTTGAAAAAGAAAGAAAAAAACTAGAACAAGAACTAAAAAGAGTTAATGGAAAGCTATCTAATGAAGGTTTTATAAGCAAAGCTCCAGAAGCTGTTATAAACGTGGAAAAAGAAAAAAGAGAAAACTATCAGGAAATGATGGATAATGTAATGGAAAGATTAGAAGGATTAAAAAATAAATAAATTTATAAAAACTCCATGGTTCACGGAGTTTTTACTTTATATGAAATAATTCTTGTCTTATTAATCTATAACATATAAAATTATAGGTATGAAATTGTATAGGAGGCTGTAAAATGAACTATAATCAAGCATTAGAATATATTCACGGAACTAGGAAATTTGGCAGCAAGCTTGGACTTGATAATATTACTGAGCTGTTAAGATTGTTAAATAATCCTCAAAAGGAGCTTAAAATAATACATGTTGCAGGTACTAACGGGAAGGGTTCAACTTCATCATTTCTGGCTGGTATTCTTAAAGAAGGAAATTATAAAGTCGGACTTTTTACATCTCCTTATTTAGAGAAATTTACTGAGCGAATAAGAATAAATTTTAAAAACATACCGGAGAATGTTTTGGCACAAATAACGCAAAAAGTTAAAGAAAAAGTAGATGAGATGATCAAGAATGGATTTAATCATCCCACTGAATTTGAGATAGTTACTGCTATAGCTTTTGAATATTACAAACAGTCTCAAGTAGATTATGTTATTTTAGAAGTAGGTTTGGGAGGTAGATATGATTCAACTAATGTTATTGAAAATCCATTAGTTTCAGTTATAACTCCTATATCTATGGATCACATGAATATTCTTGGAGATACCTTAGGAAAGATTGCATGGGAGAAAGCAGGGATAATTAAGAATAATTCTTTAGTTATTTCTCAAGTTCAGCAAAAAGAAGCTCAGGATGTAATTGAAAATGTATCTAATAAAATGTCAAGTGAATTAATACTTGTGCCGGTTAATAATAGTATATTTAGAAAAGAAAATGAATATGGCAGTAGTTTTGATTTTACTTTTAATAAGCATTATTTTAATAATTTAGAAATTAAGCTGGTAGGTAGACATCAGGTATATAATGCTTTAACTGCTTTGACTGCAATTTTAACTTTGAGAGATAAGGAGTTAGTTAATTTAACTGATGAAGATATTAGAAAAGGTCTTAAAAATGCAGTATGGCCTGGTCGATTAGAGGTGCTTGCCAGAAATCCAACTTTTTTAATTGATGGTGCACATAATATAGAAGGTATAAAATCATTAAAAAGAGCAATAGCAGAATTATTTGAATTTGATAGACTAATTCTTGGAATGGGAATTTTAGCTGATAAGGAAGTAGATAAAATGATAAGAGAATTATCTAGTATTGGAGATGTTTTAATAATTACAGAACCAAATATCCATAGAGCTATGAAACCTCAAGAAATAGCAGAAAAGGTCAGCAAGTATAATAAAAATTTTATTGTAGAAGAAGATATTAGAAATGCTGTAGATAAAGCACTAGAAGTAGCTGATGGAAAGGATTTAATAGTTTTTGCAGGTTCTTTGTATCTTATAGGTGATGTAAGAAAATATGTTATAGATAAATATTCATAATTGATTTTAAAAAATTTTACAAAATGTTATTATTTTCTTTCTATTGAATAAACTAATAGTATATTCAATAGGAGGTATATTAATGTCTATAATAAAGTTAAATTTTTATAAAAAATTGTCTGATCAAGAATTAATAGATGAAATCTTTGAAAATATAAAAATAGTTAACAGAAGCTATGATATAGAAGAAGATTATAATTATTGGAATAAAGTCAAAGTTTTAGACAACCTTATTAAAGAGTGTAAAAGAAGAAAAGTAAGCATAGATATTAAAAGTCTAGCAAGACAAATTTTTACTATATAGCTTACAATTCTAATACTGCTGATTCTAGAGTTAAGAGTAAAGACCGATAGACAGGAAAAATTTAAAGGTGAGCTTAGAAACATAAAGTTTTCCATCATTATACTTAAATTAAATCCAAAATTTAGATAATTGCAGTAAAATTAAGTCTTGCTTTATAAAGATGCTAATAACTTAGCGTCTTTTTTTGTTCACTTAAATACTTTTTTATGCATAAACTGATATATAAGTAGATAGCAGAGCATGATGGAGGTGTTGTTATATGGTTAATGGATTTGAAAAGCTGGCTGTAGTAAATACAGGTAGCGATTCAATTTCAATTATAGATATTAATAATGGTTTTGAATTTCAAACATTTTTTCTTAGTGAAAATCAACCATATTTAGGTCCTCATCAAATTATTAATAATAAAAAAGGAGATATTTTATATTCTGCAAACTCCTATGACAATAGTGTTTACAAAATAAATATTAATCAGAAAAGAACAGTGGATAATATAATAGTAGGAAGCTTTCCCAGTCACATAGACCGCATAGATAATTATCTTATAGTTACTAATAGTGATTCAAACTCTATTTCTATTATTGATGAAGAATCATTCGAACTTTTAGAAAACATACCTGTTGGAGAAAAACCACATGATGTAAAGATTCATAATACAACTAAAAATATATTTGTTACTAATAGCAATGACTATACTATAGATGTGCTTACTTTATGTGATAAAAAAATAGAAAAAAACGATAAAATTAAACTTCCATATAAACCCCTGCATTTATCTATTGGAGCTGAAAGTATATATATATTATGTCCCCTAAATAATGGAATGATTAATAGTAAAATTCTAGAGTTAAATATTAATACCGGTAAGTTTGAAAGAACAATAGATATAGATGGTGTTATCAATGATATGATAATCGTGGAAGATAAGGAAGTTATGTATATAACAAATATTGAGGATGGATTTCTATATGAAATTGATATTCAGTATGGAAATATTCAAGATAAATTTTATTTGGGTGGAATGCCAAACACCTTAATAGGTGATAATGGAAAACTACTATTTATTACAAATATTTCAAACGATAATCTTATTATCTTTGACCATTTAGGAAAAACTATAGTAAAGAGAATTAAGATTGGTGAAGAGCCTAATGGTATACTATTAATATAGAGAAATCGAGTTCAGCTCGATTTCTTAATTATTTTCTTCATTAATAAGCATATTTAAAATAGTCTGATAAATTTTGTCAGGATGTTTTTTCCACTTATCGCATATTTTTTTTGCTTGTTTGTTGGATACCACATTTAGTGACAAAGTAAAAAGCGTTATATCTTTTTCAATAACTTCTAAATTGACAATATACTCAGATTCATTTTTTTTATAATATTCTCCAAGTATTTGGGTATCGTTTATTAGCTGTTTTTTCTTAATTTTGTATTTTATGTCTATTTCATTCTTTAATTTATTAGGTATTCTGTTATTAAAATAATTAAGTACGCTTTTTCCTTCGAAAGATAGCGTATAAAATTTTTTATCATTCTTATTAAGCACTTCAATAAACTTTGCATCAATCAGTTCACTAATATACTGTTGTGTATAAAAGTAGTTCATGTAATTATTTTCTAAAATAAATTGAGTTATTTGAGAATTTTCCATTGGCATATCAATTTTATCCAAAATATATAATAAAAGCAGCTTATTTTGAGCTAGCTCTGTAGTATTATCATAAAACAATACCATCACCTTCTTTTTTTTATATTAAAATTATAACATAAAAAAAGAGAAGTGGGACAAGCCACTTCTCTTTTTTTATTTTAACTATTTGTAATTACCTTCCTGACATTTGCCTTTCAGCTTGCTCAACTAATCTTTTAGTCATGTATCCGCCTACATAACCATTTTGTCTTGAAGTTAGAGTTCCTTTATCCATTGATTCATAGTTAGTTAATCCTAATTCATTAGCTATTTCAGCTTTCATTTGATTTAATGCTTGACGAGCTTCAGGAACTACTACTCTATTATTTCTAGCCATTAAATTCCCTCCTACATTAACAATTTACAACATCTTTTTTAATGTTGTACTATTAATTTAACCTTTTTAAAAAAATATATGCTAGTAAAAATAACAGATAAAAATACTTTATAGAATATATGGGCATAATTATATTTTAAACCAAAAAATGAATAAACTTAAATTTAAAAAACTTAAATCTTATTTAAAAACTGTAACAAAATAACAGATAAATTTTATTGATTAGAAAGAATAATTGAAGTATAATTAAACCATATAAAAAAGGAGGGATATTTTAATGAAAATAATAAAAACGTTAGCTTTATTTGTATTAATATGTATTGTACTAATTAGTTGTTATCCATCCTTATTAAATAGATCTGGGACTGAACAACCAACAATTGGACAAGATATTAATGAAGCAGATGATAACGATACAAATGATGTCAATGATAATGATAGTGACAAAGTAGAAAATAATGATAATAATGAGAACGACAAAGATAATAATAAAGATGAAACAAATGATGAAGATAATGAAGATAACGAAGAGCAAGAAATAGATCCAAGAGAGCAGATAGATTTAACTTTAAAGCCTAATGAAATAGGACAAGTTATGGTTTTAATGTACCATAGTATTGGACAAGTTGAAGCTGAATGGAGAAGAACACCTGAAAACTTAAGAAAAGACTTAGTAACTCTTTATGAGAATGGCTATAGAGCTATTAGTTTAAAGGACTTTGTTAATAATAACATTGATGTTGAGGCTGGATATACACCCGTAGTAATTACGTTCGATGATGGACATAAAGATAATTTTAACATTTTAATGGATAATGATGAACTTATTATTGCCTCGGATTGTGCTATAGGAATTATGGAAGAATTTAAAAAAGAATATCCTGATTTTAATATAACAGCAACGTTTTTTCTAAATGGATCTGTTCCATTTAGACAGGAAGAATTAGTTGAGTATAAACTTAATTGGTTAATTGAAAATGGATATGATATAGGAAATCATACCTTAAACCACAACAGCATGAAAGGAGTTACTGATCCTAATGCTATGCAGAAATATATTGGAGGTCAGGCAAACTTTTTAGAAAGCTTCTTAGATGGATATGAAGTAAATACTTATGCTTTATGTAATGGTGAAAGACCACATAAAGAATACTACAAATATCTAGCTGAGGGCAGCTATGAAAATAAAAGTTACAAAAACATAGCTATTTTAGAGGTAGGTTGGGATCCATCAGTATCACCTGTAGATAAGAGGTTTGACCCTCTGGGCATCCATAGGGTTAGAGCAAGTGAGACTAATGTAGATGGAGTAGGTATGTATAATTGGTTAAAAGCATTTGACAAAGGAACAAGATTAAGATACATTAGTGACGGTAATCCAAATGTTATCACTATACCTGAAAAGTATGCAGATAGATTAGATGATGAAAAAGTTAAGGACAAACTTTTATATATTTATGAATAATAAGGGTCAATCCCTTATTATTTTTTTTGAAATTTTCATCAAAGCAGAAGATAAAGGAAGCAAGATAATAGTAGTTAATATGTTAAAAATGGTATGAGCATATGCTATTTGTCTGGCTGGACTATAAGGAGCAAGCTGTAAAACAAAATAATATAATGGTTTAATTAAAAATATAAACATTATCACCCCAAAGATATTAAATAGAGTATGGATAACAGCTACCCGTTTACCTGATTTATTAGTGGCAAAGCTTCCTATTATAGTATTTACACATGTTCCAATGTTTTGACCAAGAAGTATAGGTATACAGTTTGATACAGTTATGACGTTTGAAGAAGATAAAATCTGAAGCATAGCTATACCCGTACTGCTGCTTTGAATTATTGATGTTATTATTATACCTGATAACATACCTAATACAGGATTGTTTGACAACTTTATTGTCAAAATCCTTAATAGTCCTACGGCTTCTAGTTTATTAATAAATATAGAAATAGTACTTAAACCTAAAAGCATTAGTAAAAACCCTAGCAGGATATTAGGTATAAAATGGTTTTTATTTTTTCTAAAAAGTAAAAACAGCACTAGAATAATAAAGCTTAAATTTAAAGGTGAACTACCTAAGCCAAAGGCTGTTAACTGAGCGGTTATAGTAGTTCCTATATTTGCTCCCATAATTATAGGTACTGAATTATAAAGTTTTATTACACGTCCGTGAACAAGACTTACTATTATTAAAGTTACAGCACTACTGCTTTGCAGTAAACCTGTCATTATTATTCCAATCAGAACACCTGCTAATTTATTGGAACTTAGATTATTAATTCTAGATTTAATTTTAAATGTTAAATCTTTTTTAAATGAAGAAGACATTACTTTGATACCTAAAATAAATAAAGCTATACCAAAGATTATTATAGATACATAAAATAAATTTATAATACTCATAAAATAAATTTTCCTCCAAAAAACTCACCGATTAATCCCAATAAAATGTACAATTCATTTTTTCTATGTTTCTTATATATCTAAATATATGATTATTAGCTGTTATGAATACTTAGGTTATCTCTTTTTTTGTAATAAAAAAGTTATTGAGGAATAAATTATATTAATATTAGTTTTTAGGGGGTCAGAAATTGAAGATTCTACTCTTAAATAGAAAAAGAATTTGGACGGTTTCGATTGTACTTATACTTGCATTAAGTTCTATAATTTTTACTCAGATGAATAACGATGGAATAATTGGGGTATTTTCTAATAATCGTGAATTACCTATATATTGCGTAGATACATCAGATAAAAAACTATCAATTAGCTTTGATGCTGCATGGGGTTGTCAGTATACTGATGATATATTAAATACCTTAGATAAATATAATGTTAAGACAACTTTCTTTTTAGTAGGTTTTTGGGTAGACAAATATCCTGATAAAGTTAAAGAAATATATAAAAGAGGTCATGACATTGGAAATCATTCATCAAATCATCCTCATATGTCTGCCTTAGATGAGATGCAAATTACTAATGAGCTGATGAAAACTCATGAAAAGATTAAAGCTATAACAGGACATGATGCTAATCTCTTTAGACCACCATTTGGGGACTATGATAATCTTCTTATTCAAACATGTAGAAAAAATGGTTATTATACTATTCAATGGGATGTAGATTCTTTAGATTGGAAGGAACTTGGAGTACAGCAGGTTGTAGATAGAGTTACTAAAAATGTTAAATCCGGTTCTATAGTGCTTTTTCATAATAACGCTAAATATGTGTCGCAGTACTTACCATTAGTTATTGAAAGACTGCTTTCTGAAGGATATAAGATAGTACCAATTTCTGAATTGATTCATAAGGATAATTTTTATATTGACCATACTGGAAAGCAGATGAAAAGAGATAAAAGTTAAAGTTGATTATAAAAATTATAAAAGTTTTTTAGTAAAATAAAAATACTGGTAGAGGTAATAACTCTATCAGTATTTTTATTTAAAATTTGGTTTTTTATAGATAGAGAATAGAATATTGAGACTAAGCTAGTTTACATAATGCATAAGCTTCTATAGACAAGATAATTTACAATGATAGTAAAATTGAAGGGATGACATATAAGTTTACATAATGTATAATACTACAAATCCGTAATAATCTTATAAATATTTATTAGATGTTAGGAATTGGATGTTTTTAATATTAGAGGAGGGATAATATGAGGAAAGTAAATAAAGGAAAAATTAACATATTAATTTGTGCAATACTTATTTTTGTATTTATATTTTCACCTATATTTACTCAAACCGTACAAGCCTCAGGATATTTTTATACAGTAAGAAAAGGAGATTCATTGTGGCGTATAGCTAGAAATCATTCTACTACAGTCTATACAATAAAGAGTCAAAATAATTATTGGAGTAATACTATCTATCCTGGTCAAAAACTATATATAAGTGGAAATCGTAAGTATGGTTCTTACGATAAATATATAATGGCAAAAGCTGTCTACGCTGAAGCTAGAGGAGAGATATTTGAAGGACAAGTTGCTGTAGCAGCAGTAATATTAAATAGAATAAATAGTAATAAATTCCCTAATACACCTCATGGTGTCATTTATGAACCTTACGCATTTACTGCTGTTAATGACGGACAAATTAATCTTGAACCAAATTCTACAGCATATAGAGCAGTTGATCTGGCAATTAAAGGATGGGATCCAAGTGAAGGAGCCATATATTATTTCAATCCCAGAACTGCTACATCAAGGTGGATTTGGTCAAGACCACAGATTAAACAGATTGGAAATCATATTTTTGCAAGATAGCAAAGAAGAGAAGGCTTTTTGAGTCTTCTCTTTTTTCAAGTTACTATTACCTAAATTTGAATATAATTTTTTAACTTTGTCCATAATTTTCTTTGTGGATTTATTTATTACGTTCTATTTGTTTAAGTTCAGCTCATATGCTTGTTTTACTTGAAATTTTAAAAAGTTTTTCTGGTGTATAAAAAAAATGTTATCTTTTTTCCTTTAATTACCTCAGTACTAATGTAAGTATTTAAAAGTGTATTATTATATAATATAAATAGGAAAAGATAATGTTACATAAAAAAACTTTTATACGCAAATTATAAACTATGTAAGATACTAGGTTTCTCAAAGGAGAGTTACTTATGAAAATTTATGGAGTAAATATTAAGGGAATTACTTGTGATTCTAGAAAAATCAATAAAGGATATGCTTTTGTAGCAATTAAAGGCAGCAGATTAGATGGAAATGATTTTATAGATATTGCAATACAAAAAGGTGCTTGTATTGTATTTACAGAAAATGAAACAAAGAATAAATCTGTGCCGGTAATAAAAGTTAAAAATGCTAGAATAACTTTGTCGCAATTACTTAACGAATTTTACGATTATCCGTCTGAAAAGATGAAATTAATTGGAATAACGGGAACTAATGGCAAAACCACTACTACTTATCTAATAGGTGATATTTTAAAGCATTCAGGATATAAGGTTGGATTAATAGGGACTTTAGGAGTAAAGATACAAGAAAAATATTTACCTTCCAGATTAACTACACCTGACCCGGAGGTATTAATGCCTTTATTAGATAAAATGGTTAAAATGGGAATTGAGGTTGTGGTTATGGAAGTTTCTTCACATGCTCTTAAACTTGAGAGAATTTATGGACTAGATTTTGATGTTGCAATTCACACTAATATAACTCAAGACCATATGGATTTTCACAAAAATTTTGATGATTATTTTAAAACAAAGAAAAAGTTATTTGATTCGTTAAGCAGAAATAAGATAGCAATATTAAATATTGATGATGAAAATGCTGCTGATCTTATCCAAAATAATAACAAACCTTTAGTAATAACCTATGGTTTAGGGAATAAATCTAGTATAACAGCATCTAGTTTACAAATTAACAGTAAAACTCAGTTTACCTTATGTATTCAAAGAGGATTAACAACATTATACGGACAACAAATAGAACCTTCTGAACATCTTATTAATTTAAATTTAACAGGCAGACATAATGTGTATAATGCCTTAGCTGCTATAACGGCATCACTTTATTTTGATGTAGAGATAGATGAAATTAATAAATCACTTTCAGGATTTAAGGGAATAAAACGTAGATTAGATAAAATATATGATAAGAGCTACAAAGTATATGATGATTTTTGTCATAATCCTGCCAGCTATGAAGCAGTCTTTGAAACAACTCAAAGCATGGATTACAATGATATAATCATAGTAAATGCAATTAGAGGAAATAGAGGAATAGATATAAACAAGGATAATGCAAAAGCAATAAAGGAATGGTATTCTTTATTAGGAGTAAAAAAAGTTATACTTTCTTTAAGCAATGACGTAGTTACTGAGAAGGATAGAGTAGCTAATGAAGAAATTATTGTTTATAAAAAGATATTGACTGATGCTGAAGTGAACTTTGAAATAAAGGACACATTAAAACAATCTATAGATTATGCAATTAAAATAGTTAACGATAGAGATATTATTTTATTATTAGGAGCACAAGGTATGGATAAGGGTAAAGAAATACTTTCTGATATTCTTAAGATAAGAGAAAAAAATATTGTTTAAGAAGACTGAATATACAATTATTTAGTCTTTTTTTATACTTAGATAAAAAAACAGGAGGATTTTAACAGTTTAAGTCAAATATATAAAATGAGGGGAAATACCTAAGTATTACTACATAAGATAAAGGACTTGAAAATTTCTTAACGATTATAAAAAATTCATCATATTAATTGCATGTTGTGAATAAATATAATTGTAGATTAGTCCAAAAAAGAAAACATAAGAATAGGAAGGGGAGTGGGGACTACATGGTTGATAATGTAATTAATACTAACTCTGTAAGTATTGTTGGGAAAGTTATTAGTCAAAAAGAGTTTAGTCACGAAATGTACGGTGAAGGTTTTTATACGTTTAATGTTGAAGCACCTAGGTTAAGTGACCATTCAGATGTACTGCCTATTACTATATCTGAAAGGCTTTTAATTAATGTTAATCTTGATCAGGGTACATATTTAGTTATAGATGGACAATTGAGATCTTATAACAGATATGTAAATGGAAATAATAAATTATTACTAACTGTTTTTGCTCGAGATATTTATTCGCCCAATAATGAAGAGGAACTACAAGAGCTGCTTAAGAAACCAAATGAAATTTATTTAGACGGATTTATATGTAAAAATCCTGTTTACAGAACAACACCTTTTGGAAGAGAAATTACTGATTTACTAATAGCTGTTAATAGACCTTATAATAAATCTGATTATATACCATGTATAGCTTGGGGAAGAAATGCAAGATTCTGTGAAAAACTTAAAGTTGGAGATCATATTAAAATCTGGGGAAGAATCCAGAGCAGAGATTATCAGAAAAAGCTATCTGATGGTACGATTTACAATAAAGTAGCATATGAAGTTTCTATTTCAAAGCTTGAATTTGTTGAAAATGATAATAACAGAAATGAAAAAGAATTGGCGTGGGAGTAAATTTATCTTAAGATAATAGAATAATAATTAAAATAAGAACCATACTTTAACTGTAAATATACAGATAAGTGTGGTTTTTTGTTATAATATTATTATAAACCTATGGAGGTGAAATAATGAATATTGAGCTGATTATTGGTGTGGTTTTTTTTGTAATTCTTATAAGTATTCAATACACTTTAAATAAGATTCTCTATGAATTAAAAAATATAAAAAAAGTATTACTAATTTCTAAAAACAATAATGATAAATTTAACGGGTGAGACAATGAAAGAAGTTATATTAGAAGTAAAAGAAGTATTTAATAAATTTAAAAATCTTTATAGCACCAAAGAACTTGAAAATTTGATTTATAACTCATTAATAATTTTTTCTTTCACACAAATTAATCCATCATGGAAATCTGATAAAAAGAGTTTTTTAGATTTTAAGTATGAAAAGATGATAGAAATTATTAATACAGATATATATAACTATCTAAAAGAAGTCTTATCTATGGAAGAAATAGAAAAAGACATATTAATCCCAACTGTTTATGAAAGTGTAGTTAGAAATCAACAACGAGAAAAATTTGGTATATATTATACACCTGAATGGTTGGTTAAGTACGTAGTTGATAACTCCGTCGGTAAACAAATAAATAAAATGAAATCTATAGATAGTTTGAAGATTTTAGAACCTGCATGTGGAGCAGGCATGTTTCTTATATATGTGTTTGATGTATTATATAATTGGTATGTTAATAATACAGATTTAAGTAAAGCAGATATTATTAAAAAAATTATTGAAAAAAATTTATATGGGATTGATATTGACTGTAGAGCATTAAAGTTATGTAAATATATTTTATATATAAAGATTTTTAAGATAGTCAAGAAAAACATTGATGTACAATTTAATCTATATAATTCAGATTATTTAGGAAGATGTTTTTTAAATAAGACAAATTTTCACTTTATTATTGGTAATCCTCCTTATTTAGAAAATAGAAGAATAAATAAATATTTTGATAAACAGGATTTAAAAAACCGATATATTACAGCAGTAGGTAGATTTGATATTTACAGTTTATTTATTGAGAAATCATTACAGCTAATAGAAAAAAGAGGAATTATAGCATTTATATTACCATGTAACCTTCTTACTAATAATAATTTTTCAACTACAAGAGAGCTTATACTTAAGAAAACAGATATTTTAGAAATAATAAATCTTGGAGATGGAATATTCCAAGGTGTTAATATGAATATGGCTATAATAATGTTGAGAAGAAGTAATGTAAAAGGTGAACATTTTATAAAGTGTAAAAACTTAAGTACAAGCCTAAATATACAAAGTTCTATTTCTAAGTCACAATATAAACTAATACCACAGTTTTACTTTAATAATATGATTAAAAATACATTTGATATAAATTCATCAGAAGTAACTTTTAAGCTGAGAGAAAAGGTTTTTAAAAGAGGATACACTAAGATTAATGATGTTTGTGAAATAATTGCAGGAATTGCCACAGGAAACATTAGAAATAAGCTTTTAACAACCAGTAGTAGAAAACCTAATGCTAAAAAGGTTTTAGAAGGTAAAAATATAGATTCTTATTATCATAAATGGGGTAATTTATATTTCATTGATGATAAAAATATAATCAATAAAAGTAATGGTGAATATGCTACCTTTATGAAGAAAGAGTTTATTAAAGAGGAAAAAATTTTAGTTAGGCAGACAGCCGATAAATTTATCTGCACATATGATGATGAAGGCTATTATCTACTCAATACTTTATATTCTCTAAAGATTAGAAAAGACTATAAAAGTAGGATTAATATAAAATATGTTTTAGGTCTGTTAAACTCAAAACTCTACAATTTTTTATATAGGAGTATTGTAGAAGAAAGAGGAAAATTATTTCCTCAAGTGAAAATATTCCATATACAAAACAGCCCAATAATTATACCTGAAAAAGGTCTGCAAAATTATATTATAAAGAGAGTAGACAAGGTTATAGCCATAAAAAAGCTTATAAATGAAAATAAAGATTTAAATATAGAGAAGAATTGTGAGCTTACAACAGAGCTTTGCAGATTAATTTATGAAGTAGATAATTTTGTATATAATTTATATGATTTAAATTATGAAGAAGTCGAAGAAGTTGACAAAAGCAGTTGATTTTACTAAAATAACTTTAACTATAAAACTCATTTAATTATCTTAAAGGAGCGATTTTTATATGGAAATAATGAATTACTATAAAAAGAAGAAAATTCTTTTTTCTCAAGAAGAAATAAAATTAAAAAATAAAGAGCTTGGAGAAAAAATTACCAATGACTATAAAGATAAAGATATTTTAGTAGTTTCTCTTTTAAAGGGTAGTTTTATTTTTACTGCTGATCTTGTTAGAGAAATCCAACGACCTACCCAAATAGAGTTTATGACAACATCTAGCTATGGTGATGGAAAGGAAAGCAGTGGAAAAGTTAAAATCATAAATGACTTAAAAATCGATGTAAGTGGTAGAGATATACTTGTAGTAGATGATATTATTGATTCAGGCTTGACTATGAAGGTTATAATTGAGCATCTTAAAAAGTTAAATCCTAATTCAGTAAAATCATGTGTATTTTTAAATAAACCAAGTAGGCGTAAAGTACAAATAACTCCTGATTATGTCGGGTATACGATACCGGATCTTTTTATCGTTGGATATGGACTTAATTATGGTGATTATTACAGAAATATTCCTTACATATTCTCTTTTGAAGATTAGTTTAATTATAGTAAAAGTGTGATTCAAAAATATCCGTGTTCAATACTAAAAATATACATGAAAAAATATATACAAGCTGGTTAACAAGTTTAAATAATTGAAGTCATTGTATATATTTTTTCTTAAATAGAGTAAATTTAGAACTTTTATGTCTATAGGAAGTCAATCTTATAATAAAAAATACTAAGAGAAACATTTGCAGAACATGACTATAAACCCCAATGAATGGAAATATAAAATCCGTGTATTTTTTTATTATGTTTTGAGGTTAGATACCCATATATGTTTATGAGACTTATATCAAAACCATCAACCTCTTAAATCTTCTAATATTTTAACTTTATCAACAGTTTTTTCATCCTTTAGCTTAATTACTTTAGCAGGAATTCCTGCAACTACAGTATTTTGAGGAACATTTTTAGTTACAATTGAACCTGCTGCAACAACTGCACCCTTTTCAACTTTAACTCCTTCTAATAAAACGGCATTAGCTCCTATTAATACATCATCCTCAATGATCACCGGAGTATTACTTGGAGGCTCTAGTACACCTGCAACAACTGCTCCAGCTCCGACATGACAATTTTTACCTATTATTGCTCTGGCTCCGACAACAGCATTCATATCTATCATTGTATTTTCACCAATGACTGAACCAATGTTAAGCACAGCTCCCATCATTATAACTGCGTTCTTTCCAATTGTAACTTTGTCTCTTATAATTGCTCCGGGCTCTATTCTGGCTTCAACTTCTTTAATATTTAGTAGTGGAATAGCTGAATTTCTTCTGTCATTTTCAATATAATAATCTATTATATTTTTTGAGTTATCCTTTATAAAGGAAGTCAGTTTATTATATTCACCCATTACTATGCGTAAATTCCCTTCTCCAAAATCCTTTAAGTCATATGAACTAAAATTAATATTATGAAAATTTCCCTTAAGATATGCTTTTATTGGTGTTGTTTTATGTGTATTTTTAATAAATCTGGCCAGTTCGTAAGGATCATTTAAATTTAGATGATGATTAGGTATTTTTTTTGATTTTGATATGTTATTCATTAGTTCTTCATCTCCTTTTAATTCTTTTAATCTAATAAATCAGTCATCCCATAAAGTCCATTGTTCTTTGAAAGAAGGAATTTAGCAGCTTTAATTGCACCAACTGCAAATATTTTCTTAGAAGATGCCTTGTGGGTAAGTTCTATAATTTCATCTACTCCCGCAAATATAACTTGATGTTCACCAACAATTGTACCTCCCCTTACTGCATGAATTCCAATTTCCATTTTATCTCTTCTATTTTTATTAGTTTTTCTTCCAAATTTAAATGACTTTGAATTATTTAATTCCTCGTTTATTCCTTCGGCAAGTATAAAAGCAGTACCGCTGGGAGCGTCAATTTTTTTATTGTGGTGTTTTTCAATTATTTCAATATCAAAGTTATCGTTAAGGGTTTTAGAAGTCTTTTTTACTAGATTTAACAATACGTTTATACCTAAAGACATATTAGCAGAGTAAAAAATTGGAATCATTTCTGAGGCTGTTTTTATCATTTCTATTTCATGAGCAGTAAAACCTGTAGTTGCTATTACTAAAGGTACATGATTCCTTATTGAATAATCTAAAAGGTCAGGTAGTGAGCTAGGGTGGGAAAAATCTATGATTATGTCAGCTTTTTCTTTCAAATTGTTAAATTGTGTTAATACAGTAAAATCATCATTATTATTAGTGTATCTGTCAATACCTGCTGTAATTGTCATTTCTCTATCTTTCTTAATTTCCTGTACTAAAACTTGACCCATATGACCGTTGCAGCCGTTTATAATAACTTTAATCATTTTATAAGCTCCTAGGTGAGAGACCATAAGCTTCCATTTCTTGCATCAAAATATTTAGATTTTCTTTAGACATGTTTATTAAAGGTAATCTAAGTTTACCTACATTCATATTAAGCAAGTTCATTGCAGTTTTAATTGGTATAGGATTAGTTTCAATAAATAAAGCATTTACAAGTCCTTTCATTTTCAATTGCAGTTTTTTGGCTTTCTCAATATTTCCTTCAAGGTATGAAATCGTCATATCATGTACGTCCTTAGGAATAATATTTGCTATTACGGAAATTACACCTTTTCCTCCTACAGACATTAATGGAATAATCATATCATCATTTCCTGAATAAATATCAAAATCCTGTGGAACTAATCTAGCTATTTCTGTAACTTGACTAATATCTCCACTTGCTTCCTTTACACCAATTATATTTTTATGCTCTGATAGCTTTAATAATGTATTAGGCAGAATATTTAAGCCTGTTCTTGCAGGTACATTATAAACAATTATAGGTATATTAACTCTATCAGCAATTGTCTTGTAATGTTTTATAAGTCCCTGCTGAGTTGTCTTGTTATAATAGGGTGTAACAATCAGTAATCCATCTGCTCCTACTTTTTGTGCATAGATACTCATTTCCAGTGCATGTTGAGTATTATTAGAACCCGTACCTGCAATTACCGGAACTCTTTTGTTTACATTTTTAACAGCGAAGCTGATTGCTTCTTTATGTTCAAAGCTAGACATCGTCGAATTCTCACCTGTTGTCCCGCAGATTATGATTGCATCTGTTCCTTGCGTTATTTGCCAATCTATTAATTCACCTAGTTTTTCAAAATCAATTTCATTATCTTTAAATGGTGTTATTATTGCTACTCCTGAACCATTAAACAAAGTCATATAAAAACCTCCTATAAATTAATTAGATGAATAAAAAACTAACTTTATAACTTAATTCAATCCTTAAGAAGAAGTTGTGCAATTTGAACAGTATTTGTAGCTGCACCTTTTCTAATGTTATCTGCAACTACCCAAAGATTTAGACCGTTTTTAACGCTAAAATCTCTTCTAATCCTTCCTACATAAACCTCATCAGTACTTTCTGTGCTTAATGGTGTTGGATAAATGTTTCTGGAAATATCATCTTGAACTATTACTCCTTTTGCATCATTAAAGGCTTGATATATCTGAGTTATTTCAAAGGGTTTTTCAAACTCAATATTTATTGATACGCTATGTCCGTATTTCACTGGAACTCTTACAGCGGTAGCAGTTATTTTCAAATCATAATCATTAAGGATTTTTTTTGTTTCTTCAATCATCTTTACTTCTTCTTTAGTATAGCTGTCTTCTAAGAAGACATCTATGTGAGGTAAACAGTTAAATGCTATTGGATGAGGATATTTTTCTGGTCTAAGTGAATTTAACCCGTTTTCTAAGTCCTTAATTCCTCCTATGCCTGATCCCGATACTGATTGATAAGTTGAATATATAATTCTTTTAATTTTGAATAAATCATGGAGTGGTTTTAAAGCTACAACACATTGAATTGTTGAACAATTTGGATTTGCAATAATACCTTTATGACACATAATGTCCTGTGGATTTACTTCAGGCACTATTAACGGAACATATTTCTCCATCCTCCATGCACTGCTATTGTCAATCACTATAACTCCGTTATCTCTTGCTATAGGAGCATATTTTTTACTAATAGCGCTGCCTGCCGAAAATAAAGCTATATCAATTTCTGTATTAAATGAATTGCTTGTTAGCTCTTGTACTATATATTCTTGTTCGTTGAAAATTATTTTTTTACCTTTAGACTTGGAAGATGCAAAAAGATATAAATTGTTTATGGGAAAATGTTTTTCCTCTAATACTTTAATAAATGTTTTTCCTACCATTCCTGTTGCTCCAACTATAGCCAGATTTATTTTGTTCATGTCAACCCTCCTCTAAAATACTCTATAAATATATATATTAGTAAAATAATAAAAAAATACAGCTAATGTTAATATATTCGATAGGTATATTTTTATTGCATGGATGTTAATTAATAAATTTAAATAATTATATAAATTTTGTATATAGACATACAATAGCATTAAATAAAGATAGTGATGATAGTAAATATATAAGTTTTTATTTGAAATTAATAAATAAAAAGGATAAAATTAAAATATCATTTAAATGAGGTGATTAATTATGGATAAAATATTAAAAGAAATCTATAAAGATATGGTCAATATTAGAAGATATCTTCACTCTATTCCTGAAATCGGATTTAATGAGATAAAAACTTCTGAGTTTATCAAGAAAAACTTAAAGGAGCTTGGATTTGAGGTTGAATCAGTGGCTAAAACAGGTGTGATTGGATATAAGAAAGGAACTTCACAAAAAGGTGCAATAGCATTTAGAGCTGATATGGATGCTATTTGTGTAAATGAAGAAACAGGGCTTTCATTTTCCTCTGAACATGAAGGAAAAATGCATGCCTGCGGGCACGATGGTCACATGGCAATAGTATTAGGATTAGCTATGTTATTATCAAAAACTGAAAATTTAAATAGAGATGTTGTTCTGATTTTTCAGCCTGCTGAAGAAGGTCCGGGTGGAGCTGAAATAATAATTAAAGAAGGGATATTTGAAAAATATAATATTGAAAATATATTCGGATTACATATAATGCCTGATATTGAAGAAGGTAAGATAGGTGCTAGAGCTGGTTCTATCATGGCACAGACAGGCGAATTTGAAATAGACTTAAATGCAAAAAGTGGACATGGAGCTATGCCTCACACTGCTATTGATGGGATTTATGTAGCTAGTCAGCTCATTAATAATTATCAAAGCATAGTGAGTAGAAATATTGAACCAGTAGAAGGAGCAGTATTGACTGTTGGCAAAATTCATGGAGGAGAAGCTAGAAATGTCATTGCACGAAAAGTGAAAATAGAAGGTACTATTAGAGCTTTTTCTCAGGAAGTATATGATAAAATAAAGTCTAGAATGGATGAGATTAATAAAGGTTTTGAGAAAATGTATGGAGTTAGCATAGATTTAAAATTTAACGATATGTACCCGCCCGTTATTAATGATATGGGATTATACGAATTATTAAAAGATGTATTAGAAAAAGATGAATTAATAAATATTAAACCAATGATGGCATCAGAAGATTTCTCATATTATCAACAGGTTGTTCCGGGACTTTTCTTTATGTTGGGAGCTGGTAACAAAGAACTTGGTCACTGCTATCCCTTACATAACTCTAAATTCACTTTTAATGAGGAAATACTATTAAATGGATTAAGAATATATATTAAAATTTGTAAAAGGCTAAATATCTTTTAATGAAGGGGGAATATTATATGAATAAAAGAATAAACGATCCAAAAATACTGGAAGCTAACTTGTTTTATTTTATGATTGCATTTTTATTAATATCTTTAGGAAGTAAAGCTCAGCAATGGGATTTATTTAAAGGACTTATTATAACCGAGTATTTAATCATTCTGTTACCAACAGTTTTGATAATAGTTATAAGAAATTTAATTGTTGGAGGCAGTAGTTTAAAAAGAGTGCTTAGATTAAACCCAATTTCTATTAAACAAGCTGTTATGGTTCCTATTATAACAATATTTTGTTATCCTATAGCAGTGTTTTTTAACTATATAGGGGTTTTAATTATCAGCAGATTCGGTTCAATAAGACCGACTCCTATTCCTGTTCCTCAAGGTGCTTTAGACTTATTGGTAGCATTATTTGTTGTTTCAATATCAGCCGGCATTTGTGAGGAAGTTATGTTTAGAGGTTTTATGATGAAGGCATATGAAAAAATTGGAACGAGAAAAGCAATAATAATTACATCAATACTTTTTGGAGTTTTCCATTTTAACCCACAGAACTTATTAGGACCAATTTTCTTAGGAGGAATATTTGCCATTCTCTTAATAAAAACCAATTCTATATATTCTGCAATCCTTTCTCATGCTACTAATAATGCCTTTGCATTATTTTTAAGTATGGGTTTAAGCAGAATTCAAGGTTTAAATCCTGATCAGTCTATGGAAGCTTTAGATCAATTAAATAATATGCCGTTTCATACACAGATCATATCATACACTGTGGCGTTTATAGGTGTAGCAAGCATAGTGATTGGATGCGGTTTTGCTGTTTATTTCTTAATTAAGGCTTTACCTAAATCAAATGTTGATGAAAATAGTACAATAGTACAGTTAAATGAAGAGAAAAATACTAATATAAGTCTTAAGGTATTAACATTATTACCAGTTGTAATAATATTTGTATTTTATGTATGGGTAAGTTATAATTTTATTACAAAGTAGACAAAAAGAACGACCTACTGGGGGGAGTAGGTCGTTTTCTAAATTTTCTCTTAATCTATAAAAATACTTGCACAAAAAGGGGGAGTGAAAAGTAATTTTTATAGTGTTTTAACACCATTAAGTCTAACATCATCATTTAAATAAATCAATAGAAAAACTGATATTTTACATACATTTAAAATATATTTCATTCTAGTAATATTTTAGGTTATTTATTTACAAATTCTTAAAATATTAAGGAATAATATCTCTCCAAGTTCACATAATAGAAAGCAAGGAGGGGTATAAATGAATGAAAGAAAAAAGAAAAAAGAAACTTCAGAAGATAAAATGAAATATGAAATTGCTAAAGAACTAGGGTTAATGGATAAGATAAAAGAAAAGGGCTGGGGAGGTCTGACTGCTAAGGAAACAGGCAGAATAGGAGGAATAATGACTGTAAGAAAAAAAGCAAAGGCTAAAGCTAAAAAAGAAGAAAATAATAAGATTTCAGATTAATATAATAGTACTTATTAGAGCGAAGACATAATCTTCGTTCTTTTTATTATAGCTAATATTTTTTTGTGTAAATAAAGTTTACTTTAATTTTAAGATTTTTTTGATATACTATATACATCCGACCTGATAGCTTAAATTATACATTTATATAAAGAGGTGATTAAATGCTTAAAGACAATATTAAAATAGCTGCCCAGATGATAAATAATTCCAGCAATACTTGGGTGTTAACTGGTGCAGGTATGTCAACAGAAAGTGGTATTCCTGACTTTAGGACTCCAAATTCAGGATTATGGGAAAAAATTGATCCTATGGAGGCACTATCTAGAAATGTCTTATATAATAATCCGACCAAGTTTTACAAAACTGGATATTGTATTTTAACCCAGATGTCAGATTTTCAGCCCAATGAAGGTCATGTTGTTTTAGCAAAATTAGAAGAAAAGGGTTACATAAATGGTATAATCACTCAAAATATTGATAATCTACATATAAGAGCTGGTTCAAAAAATGTTTTAGAGGTTCATGGAAACACGAGAACAGGTAGCTGTACAGATTGTAATTATAAAGTTGAGTTAAAGTATTTAACTAAAAAGATTCAAAATAATGAAATACCGCCAAAATGTGAACAGTGTGGATCAAGTTTAAGACCTGATGTGGTATTATTTGGAGACCAGCTTCCAAAAGAATTTGATAAAGCTTGGGAAATAGTTAATGAATGTGAATTATTAATAGTTATTGGTTCTAGCTTAACTGTTTCACCGGTAAATTATTTACCTCAAATATCTCCGAAAGTTATAATTATTAATTTAGATAAAACTCATTATGATTCATATGCAGATATAGTTATTAGGGGAAAAGCAGGTACTGTACTTAATAAGATATTTAACAGTATACAAATGGAGAATAATTTATGAGTTCATATTGTGAATTTGCACAGTATTATGATAGATTAATGGATAATGTAAATTATGATAATTGGTTTAGTTATATTGAGAGTATTTTTAAAAAATATGACTTAAGTCCTAATAGTATTTTAGAGATGGCTTGTGGAACAGGCAGCTTTACAAAATATCTAGCAGAAGAAGGGTATCTTGTAACATGTTTTGATATGTCTGAACAAATGCTTTCAATTGCCTATAATAAGCTAAGGACATATCCGAATGTTAAATTGCTGAATCAAGATATGATAAATTTTAATCTTAATAAAAAATATGATGTAATATTGTGCTTATGTGATAGTATAAACTACATAACTAAAACTCAAGATTTAGTTAAAGTATTTAACAATGTATATAATCACTTAAATGACAATGGTATTTTTATTTTTGATATTAACTCATATTATAAATTAAAAAATATTATAGGGAATAATACATTTGTTGAGGATAAAGATGAAATCTATTATGTATGGGAAAATTATTTTGATGATAAACAATCTATTTGTGAATTTTATTTGACGTTCTTTATAAGACAAAATGAATTTTATAAACGCTTTGATGAAAAACACATTCAAAGAGCATATAGATTAGATGAAATTAAAAGAGTTTTTGAAACTTCATCATTTTCACACATAATAGAATATGAAGGATTTACTTTTGATTTACCGAATGTAAATAGTGAACGGATAAATTTTGTTCTTAAAAAATAAAGATTTTATATATAAATGAGTAGTTCTGTTATACTCTTTCTTATCAAATTTAAGTTTTAAATAAAAAATGTATAAAAAAATTATATTTGGAAATATTATTTGACAAAAGTAAGTCCATTGTGTTAAACTAATTACGATTGTAGTAGTACATAGTGCAATCTACAGTTGAAATTTATTTATTTTTAGGAGGAATGTTTTACATGGCAAAAGGTACAGTTAAATGGTTCAATGCTACTAAAGGGTATGGATTTATTTCTACAGAAGATGGAGATGATGTATTCGTACATTATTCAGCTATCGAGTCAGAAGGTTTCAAGACTTTAGATGAAGGACAAGAAGTTGAATTTGACATTGTTGAAGGAGATAAAGGTCCTCAAGCTACGAATGTTACAAAACTATAATTAGAATACAATTTAATTATATATATAGTTTTAACAGTAGCATTTAAAGCCCCAAAATTGGGGCTTTAAATTTTTTTTGTATTATATATAATAGTTTTTTTATAAATTACTATTAGTTTTAGTAAATATAAGAAAGTTATACTTAATTAAAGAGAATGTTAGAAAAGTGTTAAAAAACTATTTAAAAAACATAACTCTTGATAAGGTTATTAAATATTGTTGATATAAAAATTTTATTACTTTAAAATTAAGTTTACAAAAGAGGACATCAAAAGAGAGGAATAGATTTACTTTATATAATATGATTTTTACAAGGAGGTGAATAAATGGAGTGGTTTAAGAGATTAAGCAATACTATTGATTACATTGAAAGCAACTTAGACGGCGAAATTTCTTATGAAGAAGCCGCTAAAATTGCATGTTGTTCAACTTATTACTTTCAACGTATGTTTTCTTATGTGGCAGGTACTTCGTTATCTGATTACATCCGTCGCAGGAGAATGACACAGGCGGGATTTGAATTGCAGTCTACAGATATTAAAGTATTAGATGTTGCGTTGAAATATGGCTATACTTCACCCACATCATTTAACCGAGCATTTCAGAATGTTCATGGAATTCCTCCTACTGCTGCAAAGTCACAGGGGAGTGTACTCAATGCGTATCCTCCTATCAAATTTTCAATAAAAGTTACAGGAGGTAATGCTATGCCGTATCGGATTGAAAAAAAAGAACCCATGAGGATTGTAGGTATTCGTATTCCCTTAACGGAAGATATGGAAGAAAATAAAAAACTCGTCCCGCCTTTTTGGAATAGAGTATTACAAAGCAGCCGGTTCGAGGAAATTTGCAAGCTTTCAAATCAATCTCCGTATGGGGTGTTGGGGATTACTGCATATCAAAGTTCCAGTGAGATTTATTATTACATTGCGGCCTCAACAGACAGACCTGTTCCTGCGGAAATGTTTGAATATGAAATCCCCGGAGCTACATGGGTAATTTTCAAGGGTGATGGACGCTTCAAAGAGTCTATACAAAGCATTTTCAAACGTTTTCTTACAGAATGGCTTCCATTCTCGGGGTATGTCTATGCAGAGCTGCCGGATATTGAAGTTTATCCAATCAGTAAAGAAAAATCTCAAGAAGGTCATTTTGAAGTATGGATTGCGGTAAAAAAAGAAAAGGAGAGTTGAATTTATGGAATATCAAATTGAAATAAGAGATATTGAACCAATTCGTGTTGCTTTTTTAAGGTATGAGGGAATTGCTACCGAAGCAAACAAGGTCTTTCCAAATGTTTTTAAATCTATCAGAGGCAAAACAAACGGTGCACCATTTTTTTGCTATTATGAGATGAACCCGAAAACGAAAATGGGCAAAATGGATTTATGTGTACCGACTGTGGAAACTCCTGCAGGGAATGGAATTGAAGTAAAAGAAATGACGCGTATCAAGGCGGTTTGTGTTACTCATATCGGTTCTTATGAAACCATGTATAAAGCTTATGAAGCAATAGACAAATATGCTTCGGAATATAATCTGCAATTGCAGCCGCCGTACCGTGAGATTTTCATTAAAGGACCGGGAATGTTTTTCAAAGGAAATCAGGATAAATATATCACAGAAATTTTTTTCCCGATTAAGGAAGAATAAGATGGCTGCTATACGTGTTGAAAATTTAGTTAAAAAATATAAAAATGGCGTACAGGCTTTGGACGGTCTTTCTCTGAGAGTAAATGACGGAGAAATTTTTTCTTTATTAGGGCAGAACGGTGCAGGAAAGTCAACTCTTATTAATGTGCTGACCACCTATCTTCGTCCAACGTCTGGCAGCGTAACCATGTTTGGTAAAGATATTTACCGTGAATCAGCTGCAATTCGTGCTCAAATTTCCTGCGTTGCACAGCGGACATCTATTGATATACACTTATCTCTTACAGAAAATATGATGTTTCAGAGTAAGCTTTATAAAGTATCAAAATCAGAAGCGAAAAAACGTATGGAAACGTTGATTAAAGTTTTTGGATTGGAACGATATTTGAAATATTCTGTTTCGTCTTATTCTGGCGGAATAAAAAGGCGGCTTGATATTGCTCTTAGTATGATGTCAAATCCTAAAGTATTGTTTTTAGATGAGCCGACTGTTGGTATGGATATTCAATCCCGCATAGCGATGTGGAATATGATGAAAAAAATCAGAAATGATTTTGGAACTACTATCTTTTTGACAACTCACTACTTAGAAGAAGCTGACCAGCTGAGCGATACTATCTGCATTATGAAAAAAGGTAAAGAGGTCATTCAGGGTATGCCCCATGCTCTCCGTGAATATTTACGACAGGATATGATGAAAATCAGCTTTGCGACAAAAGAAGAAGCAAAAAGCTGTTTTCAACAGTTAAAAAGTGTTATTGCCCTTAAAGAGATAGATTTACGTCATGATAAGATTATCACGAATTTAAAAAATAATCATTCAGATTTAGAAAAAGCAAACCGCTGGCTGTTAGATTACAAGATTCCTTTTTTAGGAATAGAAATCATGCAGCCTACCTTAGAAGATGTCTTTATTCGTTTAACAGGTGAAAATGGAAAGGAGGTCTATTGATGAGTGTTTTTACTATATTCTGGCGTAATGTAAAGTGGCGTTTTCACAATGCTTTCACAGTTGTGATTACTATTTTACAGCCAATGCTTTGGCTGGTTTTATATAGTGCCGTTGCCGGACAGTCCATGCAGGGTATTGGAATTACAAACTATACTGCGTTTATTCTTCCCGGACTTATTGTATTGGTAAGCTTTGGAGCTTGCAGTAGCAGTGGTATTATGAATTATCTTATGAAAACAGATGGAAGCTTTTACCGCGTATTGATAGCTCCCGTTCAAAGAAGCTCGATTGTACTCGGTCAAGTATTAGAAGCGGTTTTATGTACGTTTCTTGAAGTTGCGATTATATTCATTGTTAGCCTGTTCTTTTCAGTTAAAATTGCTTCAGGGTTTTTAGGGATGCTTTTAATAGTTTTGCTTGTATTTATGACGGCGTTTTTTATTGCAGGATTGACCTATGCAATCAGCCTTTGTCTGCCAAATGAAGTTGTCTATGAAACTGTGATGAATGCAATTGTTCTGCCGGTTTTTTTTCTTAGTACGGCATTATTTCCATTAGACATGCTATCCGGGGGATTGGCAATTGTGGTTAATCTAAACCCATTCACTCATGTAATCAATGCTTTACGAGCCTTGATTTTACAGGGAAATATTATTACTCTTGACATTATCTTTGTATTTCTTTTGCTTGCAGTCATGTGCTTTATTAGTTTTTCTTGGGCATTACACAGATTAAGAAAAGAAACGAGCTTATAAAAAATTTTATCTGCCTTGTAGTAAATAAAAAGCGTTACAGTATAGTTTTTATATAATATCTGTTTGATTTATTAATTTTTATAATATAAAATAGACTTATTAGGTTTATAAATATCTATTTTGTTAAATGGAACATTGAATAAAAAGAATTATGAAAGCAGAATAAATAATATAATGTGTAAGGATAATAGGAAATACATAAATTTTTTATTGATAATATATTAGTAGTATTAGTTAGGGAAAATAAGATTAAACGGGGAGTTTAATAATGATTTTAGCATTGAAAAGACTTTTTGCTTATTGGTTGGATTTTCTAATTCTCGCAGTTTGTCTCACTACGCCTCAATGGATTATTTATATTCTAACTTCGGGTTTTCCTTTCTCAAGGTTAAATACCGGAATAGAAATTGAACTATGGGTAATATTCACAATATCCATACCCGTTTGGAGTTATTTTATTTTATGTGAACTTTTAAAACAACAAACTATTGGAAAAAGAATACTCAAACTGGTTGTAAGCAATGAAGAAGGGTGTAAAATAAGTATTAAGCAAGCATTTACAAGAACATTTATAAGATTATTACCTTGGGAGTTAACCCATATAATTATTTTAATTCCAGAGCCTTGGTGGAGTGTGGAAGAACTCAAAAATAGTTTTCTTATTTATATTCCTAATTTTATCATGCTTTTATATATTGTCATACTTATGGGAAATAAAGGTGTAAAAGGTTTTCATGATTATATATCTAATACAAGAGTTACAATGAAATAAAGTGCTATTAACAACTACACAAAGCACTCGTTTTGTATAAACTAATATATAGAACATGAAAATAGTTACAGAGTGTAGGAAGATAACCAAAATTGCAAAATAAAGCTCAGAAACATAAAGTTTCTGAGCCGTAATTTATAATCATATCATATATTTAAAGTCAATGCTTCAGTAAATAAATCAATAATCTCACCTTCTAAATTTTTAGCTTCAAGAAAATAGTTTGCTATTTTCTTCCTTATTTCAGGCTTACAAATACAATTTATCATTTCTTTATTCATATTCCATCCCATAGGAAGAACATTGCACATTTTTTCAGGAAGTTCCGCAATCTGCTTTAGCTTTTTTGAAATTTCATCAAACAGCTTTTTACTTTGAATATTAGGAGTTGAAAAGTTTGTAAAAAAAGTCGCAGCTGAAGCTCTGTTGCAAAGCATCACCATTACATCACCATAAACTACAACCTGCTCGAACAAATGAGCTTCAAGTATTGAGTTCGACCATTTTTCGTCATCTAATAAAATATTAATGATTTCACGGTAAGCGTTTTGTCCGCTCGCATATTGTCTGACGTTTTGATTACCCATAACTTCAATTGCCTGTTTGATAATTTCATAAATGTCTATAGTATAATCATTATATTGACCGATAGAGAAAACAGGTTTTATGTCGCCGGGTTCTCCGCTTTCCCACCAATCACTGCAAACAAAATATCCTGAATCTTCATTGACAGTATTGGTGCAAAACGGGGGATCATTTTGAAACAGACTATAACCAAGTAATTTTTCCCCATTATCACGGTATCCCGTAATAACGCATGCTTCTGGCGGCCCTACAATTCCCAAAGCTATGCAAGGCTTTCCTTCTTGGATTTCCTTCATAATAAATTGAATGAAATCTTCTTTTGTAGTGTTATCTTCTTTCTTAATTATATTATATGTTCGTCCACAAGCTTTAAAACATAAATCATAGGGTTTGTACGGATCATCAAATATGTTTCCAATACCTATGTTTCCACCGTCGATACACTTGGTATTCCAGCGAAGTCTAAAGGCTGTACCACTGACAGTCATAAGGTAGTCGTAATCAATTTCTTGTCCCAAATATTCTAAACAAGTCTGTAAACAAGTCGGAAATGTAGACCTCACACCACCTTCAAACTTTACAACAGGAACATTAGAAAGCACGCAATCACTAAATATGTTTTTCATAGCAGGCATTTTTTCATCCCCTTTCTTAGTTTTATAATATATAAGCGGTCCATATACTCCGGATGATATATGTGCAATCGTTACTAAGCAAAAACCTTTACGAAACTGACTGGGGGTCATTCCCGTTATTCGTTTAAATGCACGTGTGAAAGTCTCATATGTTTCAAAACCATATTCTAAAGCCAAAACAATTAACGGTTTATTGCTTTGGGATAATTCGTATGCAATATGAGATATCTTTCTTTCAAGAATATATCTTGCCAAGGGCTTTTTAAAGCTTATTCTGAATATCTCTCTGACATGAGGTGCTGAAAAGCCCACAGTTTGTGCCAAGTCCATATAAGATATTTTGCTTTTTAAATTACTTTCTATATGAATGACGATTGTATTCAGTTCTTTATAATAGTTCATAGCCATAGCACTCATCAACCCCTATAATTTATTATACTATTGCTAGTAATAAAAATCTTGACTTTTTTAAGGATTGTGAGATGTAGTAATATAAATTTTACACTCAAACAGACCAAATTGGTCTGATTTATATTGACAAGCAATAAAATTTAGTTTATAATACAAACAAACCAAAGTGGTCTGTGATGATTTGGAGGATTAAAATGGATAAAAAACACAAAAGCATTGATTTAACCAACGATAAACTGAAAAGTTTAATTAATTCCGCTCTTTACGAGTTCGGCAAATATGGTGTCGAGAAAGCCTCTCTAAATGCGATTTTGAAAAATTCCGGTTCATCAAAAGGAATGTTTTATCATCATTTTGAGAGCAAAGAAGAATTGCACAAATATATACTTGAACTTGCTCTGAAGCTAAATTATAAGGTGTATGAAAATCGTGAGATTTGGGAGGAAAGAGATCTGCTTAATCGACTGATGCTCTCTATGAGAATGAAAGTTCAGTACTTAAAAGAATTTCCTTACATCTACAGGTTTATTGAGAATATAGGATTAAAGGAAATTAAATGCAGTCTAAAATCATTAGGATATGAATCTAACAATGAAGAGTTAGAAGTGAAGCTGTATAGCAAGAACGTTGATAGAAGTCTATTCCGAGAAGATGTCGATGAGAGCAAATTAATCAATTTAGCTAATTTTGCAATTGTGCAGATTTATGAGAAATATGAAAGTGCAATGCATTCTGACATTATGGATATTGATTCCATGTTGTATGAAATGGAAGAATACATTAGTTTTATCAAGCTAGGATATTATAATACGGAGGAATTTTATGAATAAGAAAAGAATTATTATTTTAATTGGAAAGATAATTGGTGTTATTCTATTGTCATTAGTATTATTGCTTGCAGGTATTTATTTATATCTTAACTCTAAAAACTTAAAAGAATTACCCAAACCTATGGGAAATTATACTGTAGGTATTACACATCTTGAATTCACAGATCTAGACAGAAAAGAGATATTTGATAAAACGAAAGACTCATATAGAGAAATACCTGTTACAATTTTTTATCCGGCAGATAGCGATGAAGGTAAATCTAGTGCATCATATTCTACACCTGAAGCATTAAAAATGATGTCTAAATTAACTTCAGGCTTATGGAATAAAAATATGTCTAAATTAAAGACGCATGTTTATGAAGATGTTAAAATTTCCAATAATAAAGATAATTACCCTGTCATTATTTTCAACCATGGTTATGCATCCTATGAAATGCAAAATACAGTATTATGTTCTGACTTAGCAAGTTATGGATATATAGTCATTTCTATTGGTCACCCTTATGAATCTACTGCAGTAAAATATACTGATGGTCGAATAATTGAGATACCAAAATCTAGAATAGAAAAATTCATGGGTAAAGGTGCTTTCTCAAAAGAGTACAATTCATTTTTAATGAAATTGTTAAGGCAGTCAAAAAAGGAAGTATGTACAGATGTAGAAGCTATGGAAGTAGCAGAATACCTATTTCAAGAAAACAATGAGTTCCTTACAAACAATCTACATATTTGGGTACAAGATACAATTTTTATAGCAAACCAATTAGAAAATTTAAATAACGGTACGATTAATTCCATTTTTAAAGGCAAATTGAACCTTAGTTTAGGTCTAGGAATAACAGGACATTCTTATGGTGGTGCTACAGCTACTCAAACTTGTCTAAGTGATGATAGATTCGTTGCAGGTATTAATATCGATGGTGGAGATTATGGAGATTACTTATATAAGGATATTAAAACACCTTTTATGATATTAGGTTCTGAAATAATAGACTGGGCTTCAAGGTCAGCCTATATTTATAACTCACAAGATGCCTATAGAGTTATAGTAAGTGGAACTGAACATTGGGGTTTTACTGATGTAGTATTCTCTTCAAAACAAGCTCATATTGGTAGTAAAATTGGAAAAAGAGAAATGTATGAATTTCGTGAAATTGTTACCAAATACAATTTAATGTTTTTTGAAAAATACCTGCTAAAAAATGATAGTGTTGATTTAAGAGATATTAAATATAAAGACATTCGATTCTATGAAAAAAAATCAAAAGAATTGGATATGTAAAAAATTAAATTTTCAATAACTTATATTTTGGGGGTTCTAAAAATCCCCTTTTTTATTAGTATTATTAACTAATAGTTTTCATAATTTTTTGATAGTTTCGGGATACCTTGTTCTTTAATACTAACACTGCTATACAAATGTCTTGGTTATAAAAAATTGATTCATTTATGTTATGTTATTCCTTTGAGGTTAAAACATTCAGTGTACAATATTATCGTTATAGGACTCTACTAATAGTTTACTTAAACATATTCTACTGATAATCTGTTGCTTTAATATGAATTGTCCAATAAAATTGTATAGGAAAGGATGGTGTTTAATATGAATAATGAAAGGATGGCTAATTTCATTTGTGAACTACGGAAATCAAAAAATATGACACAAAAGCAATTAGCTGAAAAATTGAACATTACAGATAAAGCAGTTTCTAAATGGGAAAGGGGATTAGGGTATCCGGATATATCAATATTATCTCCACTTGCTGAGGTTTTGGGAGTTACTACAAACGAATTACTGAATGGGAAAAGAAGCATTGATTTATCTTTAGAGGCAAATGAAATTGTCGAAACAACTTTGCAATATGCAAATAAATTAACATTGAATAAAATGCGAATAGCAAAAATTATAATTTCACTAATTTGTTTTCTTGGTATATTTATTTGTATGATATGTGATATTGCAATTTCAGGTAGTTTTACATGGTCGTTATATTCGACTACATCTATTTCATTTGTATGGCTGATTATTATTCCTGTTTTTCAATTTCAAAAAAATAAAGTGTGTATGTCGCTTGTTTCGTTGAGTATTTTTATTATTCCGTTCCTGTTTATTTTAGATAAGATTATAGGTGATTCAAAATTCATGTTAACACTTGGAATTTTTGTATCATTAATTTCCATTATCTATATGTGGGGAATATACTTTTTGCTATCAACTAAGAAAGCAGAAAAACTGAGTATGGTGGCAATTTCTATTCTTTTAGCAATCCCTGTTGGTTTGCTTATTAATTTTGTTGTAGCAAAATTTACAAATCACCCAATAATAGATGTGTGGGACATTTTATCATTTGGATTATTGGGTGTGGTATCAATTATACTTTTCTTTATAGCAAATAAAAAGTAATAAAAGACTATACAAAGGCAATTGTATTTAATACTTATTACAAAAACATAAAGATAGTAAAATTAATAATGAATTAGGTTTTAACCTAGGTATTTTACTTGATTTTAAAGTAGAGATTCAAATCAACAAGTCTTTGTTACCACTGGATTATTAATCCATGAAAATCACAAAAATACACTCATCAAAACCAGTAAAATCAACATTCATATTTTTATTTTTCAATAAATTTTTTAGAAGAATGTTAGAAGAATTAGAAAAATTAATACAAAAAACAAAAAGACTAGGTCTCAAACCTAGTTTTTTCAATGAAAGGAAAGGGTAATTTTAATACAAATGCACACCCCTTGCTACCAATAATTAAAAAGTGCTTAGTGTGTTCACTTTTTAATTATTCATAAAGTGGCTTTAAATTTGTGTCATCAGCAGAGGTATAAAAAAAGCCGAGGATTTTACTCCTCGACCGTTATTTCCGCTCCGTTATAGAACTTAAATGTAATCCTCTTATCTTTATGAATAGCAGCTTTCTCCACCATCACCATTCAAATGGTATCGTCCCATTCTTCAAGGAGAGTGGGATTTTTCTTTAAGGTTTTGATGTAAAGGGAGATGGCATTATCTTGTTCAAGCCTTCTTTGTTTTTCAGCTTGTAACTCTTCAAGGATTTTAGTTGCACTTTCATACCTCTGATTTAAGCCTTCATATTTCTTCAAATATTCATCTTGAGGTAGCGAGGTGCTGGCATTTTCATGAATTAGATTTTTAACAAGTTCTGTAATAATTAAAACTTCCTCTTTCTGTTTTTCTATCTTTTTATCAATCTCAGTCAAATCTGATAAGCATTTTTTCATTAACTTCAAGTCCTCAATGACATTATTTTTCTTTGCCATCAGCTGATTATAGGCTCGTATAAACAACTCTTTTATTTCTTCGGTGGTAAAAGTAGGTGTATCACATTTTTGCTTGAATTTTTGATTGCACTGCCAAATGGTGCGTTTGTACTTGCTTGTGGAATGCCAGACCTTAGAGCCGTAGAAGTTACCACAGTCATCACATATCAGTTTGGTGGAGAGTACACTTTTGCCACTGTAGGCTCTGCCGAGTGCCTTTCTTCGTGCCATTTCCATCTGTACATAATTCCATTCTTCAGGCTCTATAATCGGAGGATGGCTGCTTTCAACATAATACTGTGGAACTTCTCCCTCGTTAGCTTTCATCTTCTTTTGCAGAAAGTCTACCGTGAATGTCTTTTGAAGTAGAGCATCACCTTTGTACTTTTCATTTGTAAGAATGCTCTGAACTGTAGTAGAACCCCATTTTTCACTTCCTCCCGGAGAGGGAATGCCGAGGCTTTCTAAATAAGCGCCAATACCGCCGACTGTCTTGCCCTCAAGAAAAAGCCTGTAAATAAGCCTTACGATGTCTGCTTCCGCTTCAATAACAGTAGGCTTTCCATCTTCGCCTTTTTTATATCCGAGAAATCTTTTGTATGGCATATGAACTTTCCCGTCAGCAAATCTTTTTCTTTGTCCCCATGTTACATTTTCGGAAATAGAGCGGCTTTCTTCCTGTGCCAATGATGACATTATGGTTAGTAGTAGTTCTTCCTTGCCATCGAATGTAAAAATCGATTCCTTTTCAAAATAGCACTCAACTTTATGTTCCTTTAATTTTCTAATCGTTGTAAGGCTGTCTACCGTATTTCTTGCAAACCTTGATACACTCTTGGTGACGATTAAATCTATCTTTCCTGCAAGTGCATCACTGATCATAAGATTAAAACCATCACGTTTCTTCGTATTGGTTGCTGAAATGCCTTCGTCAGAATATAGGCCTACAAATTCCCATTCCGGTTTTGCTTTGATATAGTTGGTGTAGTAATCAACCTGTGCTTCATAGCTTGTAAACTGCTCATCACTGTCGGTTGAAACTCTTGCATATCCTGCAACCTTGCGTTTCTGTGTTGTGATGGAAGGTAGCTGTGTTAATGGGTTAATACTTGCAGGTATCATTGTAACCTTAGCCATTGTCATCCCTCCTCTCAAGTGATTTTTGCCTTGCTGCATTTTTCATCTCTTCCGTCCAACTTTCACTTCGTGAGCGGTCTTTCCACTCTTTTATAACCTCAGTTCCGTCTTTGAGAATAAATGTCAGCAGATTGCCGTTTGATACTATAATTTTTTTAATAAAAGATATTTCAGTTACAGTAGCTACAGTTTCTTCAAGTGTAATTTCCGGCACTTGTTTTGATGAGCAAGCTGATTTTCCTTTGGTATTGTAGGTACTGCAAATCCAAACAATCCCTGTGGCTGTAGTTTTTCTTCGATAACTTTTACCGCAATTCTCACAAGTAATAAGTCCTGTAAAAGGGTAGGTGTTTCTTGGTTGACACTGCATATTAAAATGCTTCTTTCGTCTTTCTCTTTCAAATTGAACTGCCTTGAATGTTTCCATATCTATTATTGCCTCATGTGAACCTTCAGCATAATACTTTGGCAATTCTCCGTTATTTGGAATAGTCCGTTTTGTGATATGGTTCTCTGAAAAGGTTTGTTGAAGTAACAAGTTTCCTGTATAGGTTTGATTACCAAGAATGCCTGAAACTCCTAACTTGCTCCATTTTTTATTGTATCTCGTCATCATATCATCTTCATTCAACTTTCTTGTAATTGCTTCGAAGCCGAGACCGGATAAATAGAGGTCAAAAATATTTCTAACAATTTCAGCTTCCTTTTCATGAATTACATACTGACCGTTTTTTATTCTGTAACCGAGAATTGTGCCATTCCAAGGTTTGCCTTCTTCAAAGTTCCTTTTCACTCGCCATTTTTGATTTTCACTGACGGATAAGCTTTCTTCCTGAGCATACGATGCCAGTATTGTAAGCATTAGTTCTCCGTCTGCATTTAAAGTGTTGATGTTCTGCTCCTCAAAGAACACTGCAACACCTATATCTTTTAATTCTCTAACCGTTTCAAGCAGTGTTACTGTGTTTCTTGCAAACCGTGATATGGATTTTGTGATTATCATATTGATTTTTCCGTCTTTGCAGTCTGTAAGCATTCTTTGAAATTCCGGTCTGTTCTCCTTTGTGCCTGTTTTCGCTTCGTCAGCATAAACACCTGCGTATAACCAGTCATTACGACTTTGTATCATGTTGCTGTAGTAACTTATCTGTGCCGATAATGACTGTAACATTGCATCTTTTCCGCTTGATACTCTTGCGTAAGCAGCAACTTTTTTCTTTTGTTCTAATGGCACTTTTTGTGGCATAATTGTTATTTTTTTAGCCATGTTCCACCTCCTCGTAGTGTGACATATTACCGCTAAAGCGGCTATTTATCAAGGGGTTAGGGCGATATATACTACACGAAGATAAGTTATATTTTTTAGCCATAATTGTATCAATTTTAGCATAGTCAACAGGGGTTAAAACCTCTGTAAAGAGCAGTTTCCTTGCCTGTAACATGGCAAGTTGATAGCTTTCAAGATTATTTCTGTAGGTGCTATTCATCACAAGCACCTCCGCCTCTATATCGAGCCTTGATATAGCAAGCGTGAGAACAGTACTTACGCTTGTTATTACCGTAAGCAGTAAATTCAACACCACAATAAGCACAGGCAAATTCATAGACAGCCTTTTTGTTTACTTTATCTTGATTACTGTTCCACCACTTAATCCTACAACTATCAGAGCAAAACTTTTTTGATTTATGTTTTGGGGCAACCTTTATAACTTTTCCACATTCTTTACAGTTCACAGTATTTGAACTCAGTCCGATTCTATTTCTGCTACAAAACGAACGCACCGTGTTATGTGAAATTCCTAAGAGTTGCCCTATTTTCATATAGCCCATGCCTTGTTTTCTCATGGATATTATTTCTTGTTTAGTAGTTTCGTTCATAATGACCTCCGTATTAAAAAATCTCCTTCTACTTACTACTGGAGGTCAAAGTGCTGTTTGGCCGAAAAAAAGCAAAAAAAAATAATGGCTACAGAAGAATTTCTTCTCCCATAGCCATAAATCTTAGTTAGATGAGTTCATTTACTCTATCTTGAATAGCGTAATAATCGTATCCTGCCGCTGTCAACCTATCCTTTCGTTCTTGCCCGTTACCCCAATCTCCACGGATCACTTCTCTTGCAAGTGTATCACAGGAATAAGAGTGTTTTCTGCCCATTCAAGTAAATCCTCTATCGAAATTTCCCATGTGGAGCAGTTACCGATTCGTGGCTGAAAGATACTCATTTTGATTTTCTTAAAATCATACAAGCTACCAAACATTGATATAGCACCAAGTGCATATATTTTAAGTTGGTCATTTTCTTCAGCCTCAACTTTTACACCCATTCCGTACTTTAAATCGCATAAATGTAAAACTTCATCTGATATAATGAGTGCATCGCAAGTGCCAAAACACTCCGGTACATACTTTGAACAATCTACTCGCTGTTCTACATAAATGATTGGATTAGTAAGTAACTGTGCTTGCTCAATCACAAAGCTGACATAATCATCGGTATAATCATTCATTTCTTCGTCTTGGCACTCTGTAGTTATCTCTCCATAGCCAAGTTTGTGATTTAACTTTTCTTCAGCTATAGCATGAGCAAGAGTTCCCTCTGCGGCAAAGGTAGATGTTTCATCAACTACAAACTCTGTTAATCTTGCTGATGGAGTACAGGACATCCACCTATGGCTCGCTGATGGAGAGAGAAGTGCGTGCTTTCCCATCACAGCACCTCGGCTTTCTTCATCAGTTCCACATAGCTATTTGGATCTATGTCCGATAGCTTGTCTGCACCGAATGTAGCAATAAGTGCTTTGACTTTTGCAGTTTTGCCTGAGCGTGACTTATCCGCCAGCACGGCTCTTACATCTTCAAGTTTTAATGATTTTTCCTGCTTTGGTTCTTCTTTAACTTCCGTTTCGCAACTAAAGGCTTGTGCTAAATAATCAGCAGTGTCTGCGATAACAGCAGCACATTCTCTTAGGCTCTGTATTGTCATTTGTATTTCGTTCATTTTGCTCATAATTTTCTCCTTCCTCCGGTTTGCTCTCTACAGCAAGTTTTGATAAGTTGCTTGCCAGCCTTTTGGATACAACTGATATAGCTGTCAAAACACCAATCAGTTCATCATCTTTGCTTTGATACATTTTTTCTCACCTCCTCCAAGGGAACTGTCTTTTTTATCCCCTCTACTTACTACTGGAGGTGAGAATGTTGTTTGGCTGAAAAAACATGAAAATTTTTATAAATATTTTTTTAGAGATTCACGGAGTATAGAAAACAACTTGTTTTTCCTGTATACATAGGTGTTTCTTGGGATATTAAGTTCCTCTGCAATCACTCGTTCTGATTTTCCCTGCATAACAAGTTCACAAATTCTTTTACCTTCCGGGTCAAGTGTTTCTAACTTCTGAAACAAAGCAATTAACAAATCTCTTTCTTCCAAAACAGTATGTATGTTAGGTGATTCATCATAAATAACATCTAACAGAGTGGTTTCATCGGTAATTAAACTATCCAATGACCGCACGCTACTTCCAAGATGAAATTCACAAGTGAGACAATCGCCCTCGCACTTCCACCAATCTTTTCCGAGACAAGAGCACTCTCCATGATCATGTGCTTTACGAAAAACTCTCCAAATGGGACGGTAGTATTCTTTGTAAACTTCCTCGCTCACTTTTATGTGTTTCTTAATTCGTGAAATATAGATATATCGTTCCTTTATTTTGTTTTCCTCCTATTTGAATTTGAAAATTGATTCCAAATCCAAAAGGAGGGGAGCGGCATCTAAAAATTTTGTTTTTAAACGCAAAAATGCCCGACTGAATATATAAAACACTCAATCGGGCATAGTTATTTAATTTTATAAGCGAACAGCAAAAAAATAACAGAAAATTATATCTGTCAAGCAGGATACTTGGTATAAAAATTATTTTGTATATTTATTTTTAACAACATTATAATCTCCTCCAAACGATAAAGGCGGCTACCTTTTGATAGCCGCCATAAGCCTTTCGGCTATTTAATATTTCAAAATATCCACATTATTATAGAGTATGTCCTACTGCTTTTTTCCATGGAAAGATAAACATTAATAAAATTGGTATTATATACAAACATGAAGCGGAAAAAAACAATCCTAAATTTTCGGTCGCTATTTGTGATAAGTACAAGGACAAAGGTTCGGAAAGGGGTCTTTGGTTAAAGATAATTGCTTGGTCGATTACATTCCAATATTCCGAAAACAACAATAATACCATAACTAAAATAGGTGCTTTGATATTAGGTAAGACGATGCTTTTAAATATTTTGAAATGGCTTGCTCCGCAATTTTGTGCGGCTTCTATACACTCCTTTGGAAATCCCTTTAACCCTATCCTTACAACGAATACTCCTATGGGGTTAAAAATTGCGGGGAGGATAATTGCCATATAGCTGTCAAGCAATCCGAGTGTATCAAGTGCTAAATAATTCGGAACTAAAAGCACTTGCATTGGCATGAGCATAATTAGAACATAGATGAAAAACAATACTTCTTTGTACTTCGCTTTGCTTTGCTCAAATGCGTATGCGGTCATAGGCGATATGATAAGCTGTCCTATCAATATCGGCACGACTATGATGATTGAGTTTAGATACATTCGCATATAATCGGTATCTGCAAAGAAACTAAAATATCCGGATAGAGTAAAATCATCGGGAATAATGCCGATACGCATAAAGTGCATGGTGTTGTATGATAAGTCCGCTATGTTATGTGCCGTAACATCTGTCGTATATCTGTTTACTATCTCAAAACTGCTCATAAAGGAATTGGACACGGTAAATATGGTAGGGATGAGAAAGATAAAGCCAATGATTGCACCGAATCCGAGTATCACATATTTTGTTTTGCTGTTTTGCTTTAGTGTGCTGTCAATATTGAAATTCGCACTGCTGTATAAACCGGAATAACGGTTCTGTTTGCGGAACATAAAATAAATCAAAGGTGCAATTACAAAAAACATAAGAAAAGATGCCGATGTGAGTTTTTGCAAATTCATACTCATAAATTGATTGTTCATATAATGCCCAAGTAAATAAATGCTCTCGTCCGGATAATTGCCGAAAAGTAAATACACCTCTTTGAAAATCTTAAAAGAATTTATGATCAAAAGTGCCACTCCGATAAATAACGTAGGGAAAAGGTATACAAGTGTTATCTTGTGAAATTTTTGAAAGCGTGTAGTTCCTTCTGTGTCGGCAAGTTCGTAATATTCTTTGGGTATCATATTAAGCCCCACATAAAGCAGTATGGCTGTAATACCCACGTTTTTCCACAGGAAGATAAGTACGGCTATTATCATGGTAAATTCAGTGTTGTATAGGTTTGCTATTTCAAAACCTAATAGGTGCATTGTTTTGTTGAAAATTCCGTTTACATCAAATATACACTTCCAAAACCATACACAAGTTCCCGATGGGATAAGAAACGGAATAAAAATCACAAGCATAAAAAGGTTTTTGAATTTGCCTGTTTTTCGTATAAAAAAGGCAAGTGCTAAAGCTATACACATTGTCAGAGGTATAGCAATCCCTATAAAGGTCAGTTGATTCTCAATACCTCGCAAGAACATAGGATTTTGGGCGGTGTCTATGAAATTATCTAAACCCACAAAATCCCTTGCGTGATCCGTAACAGCGTAATATGACGATAATACAAACGGTGCTATGTAAAAGAGGAAAACTCCCACTAAACTCGGTACCGCAAATAATAAAAGCGAAAACTTTTCTTTTTTAATCTTAATCACCTGCCTTATTCCATAATATAGGTAAACACTTTATTGTGAATAATGTCCGCAACTTCTTTCGCTGTTGCCAAATCAAAATAATAGAAAGTTTCTAAGTCTGTTCGTACAAGCTCATGCAATTCAAAGTTTGAGGTATATAGATTTACGCTCCCGTTAAAACCGTGAATTGTATCAAGCGTTTCATCTATCAGTTCATTTGAGTTCTCCGATTTCCATTCTATATCCATTTCATTTGTTCTCATAATGTCGATTTCTCTTTCAAAGTTAAATCGAAAATACTCGTAGAAGTTTTGAATGTTAATAGGCATCCAACCTTCATACATCATAAAATAGATGTACTGTTCTTCCTCGCTTTCAAATTCGGGGATCGGCTTTTCCGATATGCAATATTTTAAAAACTCCCATGCGAGTTCTTTGCTTTCGCTATTTGTGAGTATACCATAAGCCGCTTGGTGCGTTCTAAACGGTGCGTTCCCTGCGGAGGTGTGTAACGGAATAGGAGTGGGTGACATATTATCATAATCAATCATTATATTATATAAATCTATCGCATTTGATTGGTATTTCGTAAACATAAAATCTGATTTCAAAAAATCATCATCACCATAGGACACCCTTGTCATTTGCCATGCACCGGGGTTATCCGGTGAATATGGTGTGGGTATGGTATTGGTAAGGTTTAGAAATTCTATAAATTCATCGCTGTTTATATTTACTGTGCCTTTTTCTACATCATAATAATCTACTACTTCCGTTTCAAAGAAGATTTCCTTTACAGCACCGGGCATTAAAAAGAAGTTTTCGGAGTTTGCGTGTACTTTTTTAGCATTTTCATAAATTTCAAGCATTCGTATATAGTTAATGCTATCAAGGTTCTCATAATCAAGTTCTATAGACTGAGCCAAGGGCTTGCTTAAATTTACAAGGTCATAGTAAAATGCAAATGGCAGTGCATATAAGTCATTTTCATATTCCATTGCCTCAAATACATTTACATAGTAATCATCTTTATTAAAACTCAGATCACTGTCCATTAGAGAGTATAAATCATATAGTATGCCATTTTTCGCATAGCGTTCTAAATCTAAACCACCTAAATCCACTAAGTCATAAGACTCACCACTCATGATTTCCACAGCAATTCTGTTTGCGTAATCAGCTAATGTTTCATATTCATCTGCGGGCGAGGCAACAATCTCAATTTTAACATTGGGGTGTAAATCCATAAATTCATCTGCAAGGATACTGATATACCCTCCAAAATATGTTGTAACTCTTAATGTACCGCTTAACTCACCATTGTTTCTGTTGTTATCTTGCACCTCATCTTGCGGTGAAGTACAGCTACATAGGGTAAAAAGCGTTATAAAAACTAATATAATCACACAAGTTCTTTTTATTTTCATATTCCACCTCATAATTAAATTATTGTATTCTCTGTTTCGGCATCAAATAAATAGATGTCATCTTCGCTGATTGCAAATGTAACGGTATCGCCTATTTTGTAATTGCTTGTATCATTGCTCAGTTTGGCACAGTAGCTTGCATTGAAAGCGGAAAAATAAACATATCTGTCAGAGCCTATCTTTTCTATCATTGTGATATAGGCTGTATATGTACTGTTCAAATTATTACCCAGTGATATTTTTTCGGATCTTACTCCTAATTGGACTTTTTTGCCTATATAGTTTCCGCTTTTCAAGATATTTTGTACCTCTGCTGATAAATTGAAGTATGATATGATTTCATCATCAGTTTTAAAATACAAAGTTTCGCCCTCAGATAATATACTTCCATTAAAGATATTCATTGCATGGTTTCCTATAAACTTTGCAATGAATATATTATTCGGTTTCTCATAAATTTCTTCGGGTGTTCCTACTTGTTGAATCTTGCCGTCTTTCATAACCACAATTCTATCGCCCATTGTTATGGCTTCGGTTTGGTCGTGCGTAACATAGATAAATGTTGTGCCTAAGTTCAAGTGCAACTTCTTTATTTCCATACGCATTTGCGTTCTGAGGGTAGCATCTAAACTTGAAAGCGGTTCATCCATAAGAAAAATCTTTGGCTCTCTTACAATGGCTCTGCAGAGTGCTACATGTTGTCTTTCGCCACCGGATAAAGAATTAGGTTTTTTATCAAGGTGACTGCTGATTTTGAGTAGTTTGGATACCGCAGTAACCTTTTCTTTGATTTTAGTTTTATCCGCTTTTTTGATTTTGAGGGGAAAACTTATATTTTCATAAACACTCAAATGCGGAAACAGTGCATGACTTTGAAATATCATTGCTATATCTCGTTCTTTTGCTTGTATGTTGTTTGCAAGTTTATCTCTGATGTAGATTTCACCGTCTGTAATCGTTTCAAATCCAGCAATCAATCTGAGCAGAGTTGTCTTTCCGCACCCCGATGATCCCACAATTACGATAAACTCACCGTCCTGTACCGACAGATTAAAATTATCTACAGCATGAAAGCCGTTATCATATACTTTTGATACATTGTTGAATGTTAAAATCGCCATAAAAATACTCCTAAGTTATTTCATTAAAAAAACAAGTGTCTACCATACCCTATCAAGTATAGCAACCACTTGTTTCAAAGTTGTATCATAAATGCCGATTTTGAGAAATTATTATATATTAAGTTTCAATTCAAATTTCATACAAGTATATCTGTTAGGAATGCTCTCTATTTTGAGTTTTGTACCATGTGCGAATAAAATCTTCTCGCACAGTGCAAGCCCTAATCCAAAGCCACTACTTTTCTTGGAACGCACCTTATCTGTTTGATAAAAAGGCTGTGTTATTTTCTGTATTTCCTCTTCTGATATTCCGCATCCATTATCAGTAACGGAAATAATGTAGTTGCCGTCTTTTATTTCACCACTTACAGCTATTTCATTTGCGCCCGCATTTTTAGAATTGTTTATGAGATTGGAAAGCACCTTTTGTATCAGCAATTTGTCGGCTATAATGGTAGCAGATTCAAATTGTTGTTTTACAATGTCGTCGGAGGTATTTATTTTTAAACTTTGTGCATCTACTGAGATTTGTTCAATGTGTCCCTCCGATAAAGACATTAACTCCATGAGCTTCAACGATAAAATGTTTAGTTGCTTGCTCTCTTCATAGATATAGTTTGCCGCTTTTATTTGCGTTTCCGGATCGCTTTCATAGCTTCTGAGCATATCGGCATATCCCATGATTGATGTCATAGGGGTTTTCAGTTCATGCGAGAAGTTGGAAACAAAATCCTCCCTTGCACAGATTTCTTGCTCCAATGATTGTATTTTTTCCTCTACCGCTTGTGCCATTTTATCAAAATTGTCGGATAGTATACCGATTTCATCTTTAGAGTTTATTTCTGTCCGCTTGTTGTATGCTCCCCCTGCGATTTCTTGGCTTGCAGTTGTCAACACATTCAGAGGTGCTGTTATTTTCCTAAGTATTATTGATACCGATATAATAGTAACGGCAATAAGCATAAGTGTAATTAAAATCATCTGCTGATATTGTTCCGTTCTTTCAACATAAATTTCACTTATATCATTCACCGTTATTATATATACATCTTCACCATTTAAGTGTGCTTGCGTTACGATACCTAAAAGGCTGCGAGTGTTATTATTTTTAATAAGGTATCCCTCTTTTTTTGCTATAAGTTGGTTGATAAATAAAATTTCATCATCAGCCTCTAATGATGAAAATATTTCTTCAGAGTTTTGTTGGTAAACCCCAAATGTAATGATAGAGCCGATAACTTCACCACTGTTCAACACAGGTGATTCATCTGCATCGCTTTCAATTTGCACATTATAATTATTTAGGGTTTCAAAAAATATCCGAAAATTTATATGTTCACGCTGATATTTCATTATAATTTGCTCTAAAGCAAAATCGAAACTCCTATGTATAATAATGTTACTGCCTATACTGAAAAGCAGGGTAATGACAATGGATATTAAAATCAACAACTTTAATGATAGCTTCAATTTTATACCTCCAAACGATACCCTAATTTAAAAACAGTCTTTATTTTATCAGACCAATCAAGTTTTTTTCGTAGCCTTTGTATGTGCAAATCAATCGTTCTTGTATCTCCGTTCCAATCTTCCCGCCATACTTTTTCATAAAGCCTTTCACGATATAGCACAATGTTCTTATTTTGTATCAGTACGATTAAAAGGTCAAATTCCTTTACGGTAAGCGTTATATTCTTACCGTCTTTTTTTACGGTTCGTGTAATGGTGTCAATTTCCACATCATCTATTTGAAATCTTGTTTTGCCTTTTCCCACACGTCTCAATACCGATTCAACCCTTGCAATCAGTTCTTCTATCTCAAATGGCTTTACGATATAATCATCTGCACCTAAATGTAAGCCTTTTACCTTGTCTTTCAAGTTGCCCTTTGCGGTTATAAAAATAACGGGAATGTCCATTGGTGCAATATATTCCATAAGTTCATACCCGTCTATTTCCGGTAACATGATGTCAAGCAAAATCAAATCGTAAATATTATCTTCCAATAAGTCCGCAGCTATTTTTCCATTATCCGCTGTTATACATTCATATCCCAATCGGCTGAGATTAATCTTTATTAAATCGGAAACTGCAATATGATCTTCAATAATTAAAACTTTTATCATGTGTTTTCTCCTAAACATTAGTTGTATCATAATTGTATCACAAAATTTATATATAGTCAACTCGCAAACATAAAGTATAAAGTTAATAGTGTTATATAAGAAATTAGCACGAAAGCTATGTTCACAATTTAATTATTCCTAATTACTCACACCCCAAAAATGCACATACCTACTACCTTTAATTAAAAGGTGTAATCCCTTAAAACAAAAAAGGCTCTGAAGATGTGATTTTCTCACTTCCTAAGAGCCTAATTTTTATATCAAACATCTCTTAAATCTCCTAATTTCAAGCCATTTTGCCACTTTAGGGCAAAAAAATAACTTTGATACGATTGTATCAAAGTTACTCTCTTTTTATGGTGCCGGTGGTGGGACTCGAACCCACACGCCCTAACGGACAACGGATTTTGAATCCGTCTCGTCTGCCAGTTCCAACACACCGACAATATTGTTTTATTAGTTAAAAACCATTTTACCATAAATTCAACAAAAAATCAATAAGAAATTTACAAAAATATCCTTTTGGATTATTGAATTTACAACAAAAAATTAACATTTTCAGCTTATTCAAGTTTGTAAAAATTTGAATAAATTAGTTCTCTTGCAAATAGATTATATATAGACATAGCTAAAATATATGCTATCTAAAGGGAGGACTGGAATGAAAGTAATTAAAGTTATACTTGTCAGTATATTAACTATCATTTTTACTTTAAACTGCAGTATAGTTTTTGCTGACAATTTATCTAATGATAAAGAAATTATCATAGATATACCATCAAGAAGACTATTTTTAACAGAAAACAATGAAGTTATAAAAGAATATCCTGTCGCGGTTGGAACGTCCGCCACTCAGACTCCTATAGGCGAGTACAAGGTCATTAATAAGGTAATAGATCCGTATTATGCAAAGCTTGATATACCCGGAGGAAGTCCTTATAATCCTTTAGGAAGTAGATGGATAGGTTTTAAACCCCATTATGGAATACATGGAAATAGTAATCCTTCTTCCATTGGAACATTTGCTTCTGCGGGATGTGTGAGAATGTTTGAGATGGACGTTCAGGAATTGTATAACACTGTAAGCTACAATGTACCTGTAAAGGTTACATACGAATTACTAAAGATTCTAAAAGATGTTGATGGAGAAAATCCAATTATGATAGTGTATCCAGATTATTATAATTACGAGACAGACATAGGCTTAAAGATTGATAACAAGTTAAAAGAAGCTGGATTATACGAAAGTATTTCAAAAGAAGATTTAACATATTTAAAAAACAGAGCCAGAAAGGAAATAACCTATATTTCAAATGGTTACGCTTATTTTATTAACGGTACCTATGTAACTAATGACGTTATAAAATATAACCAAGGCTTCTATATAAATAAGACCAAATTTGAACGATTTTTTAATATAAGCATGAATAGTATATATGGAGAAGAGTATTGTGAATTTAGAGAAGATAAAATTCATCAAGTGTCTAAAGATGGTAAGAACTACATAGCTATTAGGGATTTAGAGAGAGTATTTGGAGGTAGTCATACTTTTGATGAAGTAGATTTGTCATTAAAATATGATTTAGATAATTATATTCTCTTAAATGGAAGTCTGATTAGAGGTCAAGGCATTGCATTGAAAGAATATCCTATTATTCCTTTATATGATATAATAGAGCCTCTAAATATTGACATGAAAATTACTAAAGAAAAGATTAAGTTTATCTATCAGGGTAGAGAACTAAAGGTATTGTATCATAATGATGAACCATATATATCCATAGAAAATGTTAATAACGTATTAGGTGTAAAGACTAATCTACATACTGGCGGGAAATTCATAGAGCTAAATAGTGACCCGATTGTAATATATAATGATAATATTTTTAACGGATTAAGAGAAAATAATGAAATTTTAGTACCCTTAAGCATCTTTTCAACAGAATTATTAATTAATGATTTAGACATAGTTCATGAACATGTTTTAGCTATTGGTAGATTAAAAACTTTTAATCGTTCCGGTAAGTATTATGTTAAATTATCGGAAGTATTAAAAATGAAAGGATACAAAGTAAAGAAAAGAGATTCCTATGACACAAAAATTTATATAGAAAAAAGGATTTTTTAAAAATATGAGGAATATTAAAATAATAAAGGATATAATAAATTGTATAGCTTCCTATAAAGTAGGAAGCTATATTTCATTTAAGAGAGATAAATATAAAAAAATATTAATATTTGGAACAAAATTGATGATTTTATCGTCTAAAATTAGGTTATAGCTATTTTCTAAAATAGATTTAAGGAAAGGGGTGGATATAAAGTGGTTGATACTGAAAAAATACTTATTAAAAAATGTATTAAAGGGGACATAGATGCTTTTGAAGAACTCATTGAATCACATCAAAAAAGAGCTTACAATATAGCTTTAAGGATTTTGAAAAATCCTGATGATGCTATGGATATTTCTCAAGAAGCATTTATCAAGATTTTTAAATCTATAAAATCTTTTAAATTTCAATCATCTTTTTCAACATGGTTATATAGAGTTGTTAGCAATACTTGTATAGACTACTTAAGAAAAAATAAAAATGAGGTATATTCTATAGATAATCCTATAAAAACAGAAGAAGGAAGTATTAAGAGACAGTTTGAAGACGAAGGAAATACAACAGAAGAGTTGTTTAATAAAAAAATGACCAAAGAATTAATATATAAGTCCATAGGTAAGTTAGATAATCAGTACAGAATAATAATCATCCTTAGAGATATTGAAGGATTTAGTTATAAAGAAATTTCAGATATTTTGGATTGTTCTTTAGGAACTGTAAAATCACGGATTAGTAGAGCTAGAAATAGTCTAAAACATATTATATTAAGGGAGATGGAACAAAATAATAATTCAATCGTCTAAATAATAAAGAAAGGAGGGATGTATAATGGATTGCAGAGAATTTAATGAAAAATTATCTCTTTATATAGATAATGAATTAGAACATAACGAAAGAAATGAGTTTGATCTACACTTAAATAAATGTAATGAATGCAAAAAAAGTTATGAAGAAATGATAAAGATTTTACAGCTTACATCTGAAGTTGAAGATAAAGATTTACCGGAAAACTATAAATCTTCTTTAAGAAGTAAGCTTGAATTAGAAATAAAAGAAAATAAGAAGAAGTTAAATTTTAAACTGTTAACTTCAGTTGCGGCTTGTTTTTTATTATTAGTAGTTTCTTTTGGATTTATAATAAATAATACTGATTTATTTAGAGTTAAACAGCAAATTATGGAAGATAATTCTTCACCGTATGAAGCTTATGATGAAGACGGTAAGTATGAAATGCCTAAAGCAGGTGACTCTTCAACTGTACGTAATTATACGGAAAGTGATAAAGAGAGCGTAGGTATAAGATTTAATAAAGATTTAGAGGAAAGTAAAGATGATAAAGCTCCGCAAGAGAGTGATTTATTTAGTGGTTCAATTGAATCTTTAGACGAATCGAACAATAGAGAAAATACTGGAGTAAAAATAATTAAAGAAGCATACCTTACACTAGAGATAAAAAAATACGATAACTCTTTAAATAATATAGTTACCTTTGTAAATGAGCGTAATGGTTATATTGAAAACTCCGAAACCTGGTATTATAATCCTAATGTAAAACCAGAAGATTTCGATAGAAAAGACCAATTAAAACGCGGCACGCTTAAGATTAGGATTCCACAGCAGAATTTTGATGAAGCTTTAAAATTATTAAATAATGAGGGACTGATATCTAATGAGCAAACCAGTTCTAGAAATATAACGCAAAGTTATTATGATACAGAAAACATAATTAAAAATCTTGAGGTTCAAGAAAAAAGATTGAGAGAAATTCTTAAAGAGGCAAAAAATGTAGAAGAGATACTTAGAGTAGAAAATGAGCTTAATAGAGTAAGAACAGAAATAGATAGAAATAAAGGTACAATTAGAGGTTGGGACAATTTAGTAAACTACTCCACAATTATCGTTAATTTAATTGAGACTGAAAGTAATACTGAAGCCATTCAAAAACTTGATGCAGGAATTTTATCTAAAGCTAAAGAAGGATTTATATCTACTATTAATTCCATTATAAACTTTTTAGAAAGAGCATTTATATTTGTTATAACGATAATACCTGCAATTATTATAGTAGTTATATGTATAATATTAGTATTTATGCTTATTAGAAGAATACTAAGTAAAAGAGAGCATTAAAAAATTAATGCTCTCTTTTAGTTTTATCATTTACTGTTATTACGATTTACTATATACTAAAATAAGGGATTTACTTTGTGTATAAGGTTAATAATATTAAAAAAGCACTTTTGAGGAGTTGATTATATTGTCAAATAAAAAACTGATTTTAATTGATGGTAATAGTTTATTACATAGAGCTTTTTATGCTTTACCACCTCTTACTACCAGAAAAGGTTTACATACCAATGGAGTATATGGATTTGTAACAATGTTATACAAAATTTTAGGTAATTATCAGCCTGATTATATAGGTGTGGCTTTTGATAAGAAGGGAGTTACGTTTAGACATAAGGAATATAAAGATTACAAGGCAGGAAGGAAAAAAACACCTAATGAATTAGCAATGCAGTTTGATATTTTAAAAGATGTATTAGACAAGCTTAATGTTTATAGGTTAGAGTTAGATGGATTTGAGGCAGATGATTTGGTTGGAACTTTAGCAAAGGCTGGAGAAGAAAATGATTTTAATGTCATTATTGTAACCGGAGATAGAGATTTTCTTCAACTTGTCAATGATAAAACTAAAGTTTTAATAACTAAAAAAGGTATAACAAATCTAGAAATCTATGATGAAAAGGCAATGATAGAGAGATATGAACTTACTTCTGAGCAGTTTATTGATCTTAAGGGATTGATGGGAGATAAGTCTGATAACATTCCCGGAGTTCCGGGTATAGGTGAAAAGACGGGAATTAAACTTTTAAAGGATTATAAATCGATAGAGGGTATTTATGAAAATATAGATAATATTGGGGGTTCAAAGTTAAAGGAAAAGCTGGTTGAGAATAAACAGCAGGCACTAATGAGTAAAAGACTAGCTAAAATTATAACTGATATTCCTTTAGATTTTGATTTTAATAATCTTAAGACTGAAGAACCTCAATATAATGAGCTATATAAGCTTTTTGTAGAACTAGAGTTTAATAGTCTTTTAAATAAGATTGATATTAATAAGATTGACAAATCAGAAGATGATGGATTAAATTGTCATAATCCTAAAATAATAGATTGTACAGTTGAAAAAATTAACACATTAGAGAAAGTGTCAAAATTGGTAGATAAAATAAAAAATAGTGATAAGTTTTACTTTAAAATCATGATTAATGGAAATTATCCTATGCATAATGATATAATAGGTTTGGTAGTTAAATTAGAACTAGAAAAGACATATTATATTGATTCTTTTAACATGGATGATGATAGTAATATAGAATTAATATTGGATAAATTTGGGGCAATTTTTGAAGATAAAAATATTAAGAAAATTGGACATATATTAAAAGAAGATATTTTAGTATTATTAAGATATGGAATTAAAATCTCTGGAATTAATTTTGACAGTGCTATTGCTCAATACATTATTGAGCCTTCTCAAAATCAATATAGTATTAAACAACTAGCTTCAGACTACTTAAACATAGCTATAGAAGGTGAAGATGAGATATTAGGTACTGGGAAGAAAAAGAAATGTTTTGGAGAAATAATGGTAACAGATAGGATGAATTATTTTGTTAAGCTAGTCAATACTGTATTTGCGATTGAAAAAGATTTAAAGGAAATAATTCATGATCAGAATATGGATAATCTATATTATAATGTTGAGATTCCATTAATTGAAGTATTAGCAAATATGGAATACCAAGGATTTACCGTTGATAAAGAAGGTTTGATGAGTTTAGGTGAAGAATTTGATAAGAAAATAGAAGGTCTTACTCATTTAATATATCAGTTAGCAGGAGAAGAGTTCAATATTAATTCTCCTAAACAGTTGGGTACTATACTTTTTGAAAACTTAGGATTACCCGTTGTTAAAAAAACGAAAACGGGATATTCAACAAATGCTGAAGTTCTAGAAACTCTTAAGAAAAAACATCCGATAGCTGATAAAATATTAGAATATAGACACATAACAAAAATTAAGAGTACCTATATAGAGGGGCTTCTAGCTTTGATAAACTCTAAAACTCATAAAGTACATTCTAGCTTTAATCAAACTATAACTACTACAGGTAGAATTAGCAGTACGGAACCTAATCTTCAAAACATACCCATAAAAACTGAAGAAGGTAGAAAGATTAGAAAAGTATTTATTGCCAGTAATGATGATTATACTTTAGTAGATGCTGATTATTCACAAATTGAGCTTAGAGTATTAGCACATATTTCAGATGATCCAAAGCTAAAAGAAGCATTTCATACTGGTGAAGATATTCACACCAAAACGGCTTCAGAAGTCTTTGGTGTTCACAAAGAAGAAGTTACACCATTGATGAGAAGCAGGGCAAAAGCTGTTAACTTTGGAATTGTATATGGAATTAGTGATTATGGTCTTTCCAGAGACTTGAATATTTTCAAAAGTGAAGCCAAAAAATATATTGATAATTATTTATCTAATTACAAGAAGGTTAAAGATTACATGGATAATATTGTAGAGATTGGAAGAAAACAAGGTTATGTAGAAACTATATTCAATAGGAGAAGGTATCTTCCGGAGCTTAATTCAAGAAATTTTAATATTAAATCTTTTGGGGAGAGAACAGCAATGAATACTCCAATCCAAGGAAGTGCAGCAGATATTATTAAAATAGCAATGGTTAAAGTTTATAACGAGCTTAAAGATAGACAAATGAAATCAAAACTAATATTACAGGTACATGATGAGTTAATTATTGAAGCACACAAAGATGAGCTAAGAGAGGTTAAGAAGCTTTTAGAAGATTTAATGCAAAATTCAGTTACACTTAACGTTCCGTTAAAGGTCGATATGGAAACAGGAGAGAGCTGGTATGACACCAAGTAATAAAACAAAAATCATAGGTTTAACTGGTGGTATTGCTACGGGGAAGAGTACAGTTTCTGCTATATTAAAATGTAAAGGATTTAAAGTCATTGATGCTGACATTATAGCTAGAGAAGTAGTGGAAATTGGAAAATCAGCATATAATGATATAGTTTCTGCTTTTGGAAGGCAGATACTTAATGAAGATTTGACTATAAACAGAAGTAAGTTAGGAGATATAATATTTCATGATTCAGAATCAAGGAATAAGTTAAATAGTATTGTTCATCCTAGAGTTACTAAAGAGATACTTAGACAGATTAATAAATATTCAAAGAATAATAATGTAATCTTTTTAGACATACCTTTATTAATAGAGCAAAAAGAGAAACTTAAAGATTTATTAATTGATGAAATATGGTTAGTTTATACGAGTCAAGAAATTCAGATTAAACGACTTATAAAAAGAGATAATATTGACTTTGATAAAGCAAGTGTTAAGATTAGAACTCAGATTCCTATAGATGAAAAAAGGAAATATGCAGATGTCATAATTGATAATACAAATGATATTAGTGCTTTAAAAAAGACGTTAGATATAATTATACAAAAAAACACTTAACTTTGGAGGGATATTGTTGCGGGTTATTATATTTAGATATAAGAAAATGTTTATATTTTTGATTATAATTGCTATAATCATAATATCACTGTTTAGTGCAAGATGGGTTGCTACAAAACTATATCCCTTATATTATAAGGAACATATTAGTAGATATTCAGATATTTATAATGTTGATCCTTTTTTAATAGCCTCGATAATAAGAGCAGAAAGTAATTATCACAGGTATGCAGAATCTCATAAGGGAGCCAGAGGTCTTATGCAGATAACTCCAAGTACTGGTGTATGGATAGCAGAGCAGATAAAAATAGATAATTATCATAATGACATGCTTTATAATGCAGAAATTAATATAATGATGGGATGTTGGTATATAAACAATTTAAAAAAACAATTTGACAATAACATTGAAGTCGTTTTAGCTGCATACAATGGAGGTAGTGGAAATGTAAGGAAATGGCTAAAAAATGTGGAGTATAGTCACGATGGTATTAACCTTTTTAATATACCGTTTAAAGAAACCAGAAACTACGTTAAAAGAGTACAAAGTAATTATAGATTCTATAATATGCTGTATGAAGAGAATAACTTTTAAATTCTTCTATGTTAAAAAAATAAATATGTAAAATGTACGAAGGAGGAATAAACTTGAAAATAAGATATATAGGTATAATAATCCTGATTATAGTACTTTCTTTAGGGCTAATAGCTTGTAACGGTGAAGGTGATAATAATGGTATACCACAACAAAATGGTAACAATAATGAAAACGATAAAATATATGAGCCGGTTTACGGGGGCACATTGACAGTACCAATAAGCTATGTAAAAACTCTTAATCCTTTATTAAATAAGGATTTAAATTTATTTCACTTTAATAAATTAATGTTTGAGGGACTATTTGACTTTGACGAAAATTTAAAAATAAAGCCCGTATTAGCAAAAACATATGAAATAAATGAAGACGGTCGTATAATAAAGATTAAGCTAAAAGAGAATGTTTTATGGCATGATGGTAAACAGTTTACTGCTGAAGATGTTGAATTTACAATAAATACATTAAGGCATGGAGCAGGTATAACTTCTTACAGAGAGCTTTTAACAAGTGTTTATAAGCCTGCTCAGCCTAGAGATATTCAACATATTTTAAATGTAAAGGTTATAGGTGAATATGATATAGAAATTTACTTTGACAGAAGTTACAGCAATGCTTTAGAAAGCTTAATATTTCCTATAATTCCTAAGCATCAATTCGTTCAAGATAATGTTGTAAATCAGGCAGCATATGAAAGAGCATTGACAATAGAAAACTATAATCCAATTGGAACAGGTCCATATAAATTTGATAATTATGAGGAACTTAAAGCCTTAAATCTTAAGGTTAATTCTAATTGGTGGAATGGTAAGCCCTATATAGAAAATATAACTGGAAAGGTACTTAAAGATAATGAGGTTGCTATAACTTCATTTGAAGCAAACCAAACAGATATAGCATTAGCATTAGGTGTAGACTGGCAAAAATACAAACAGGAAGGTGAAAAAGAAATTTATTCCTTTACCTCTCAAAATTATGTTTTTTTAGGATTTAACTTTGAAAATGAACTATTTGCCGGGGAAAAAGGTAATGAATTAAGGAAGGCTATAGCTTACGGATTAAATAGAGAGAACATGGTTGAAAAGTTATATTTAGGTCATGCAGTAGTTGTTAATGTTCCTATACCTCCTAATTCTTGGTTATTATCAGATGCAGCTAACACATACAATTATAATATGCAAAAAGCCAAAGAAATTCTAAGTCAAGCAGGTTGGATAGACACTGATAATGATGGAATACTGGAAGATGAAAATGGTAATGACCTAACTATAAGACTTTTAACAAACTCATATAAGCAGATTAGAAAAAATACTGCTGATATGATAACTAATGATCTTAAGAAATTAGGAATAGAAGTAATTATACAAACGGTATTAGAGAATGAGAATACTAAAGATATAGACAGTATAACTGAGGAAGATACGGAAAATCAATGGCAAGAAGTTATCAGAAAAATATCCGAGAGGGATTATGATATGGCATTACTTGAGTATAAGCTGTCATATATACCTGATTTAGCATTTTTATTTCACTCAATGGCAATTGAAACAGGAACAAATATATCTTCTTATCAAAATGAAGAAATGGATAACTTAATATATGAGAGTTTTACAGCAAACTCATTAGATAGAAAAAAAGAATTAATCGAGCAAATGCAAGTATTAATAGTTGAAGATTTACCTTTTGTGAGCTTGTATTTTAAAGATGCTGCTTTGTTAGTCCAAAACAGAGTTAAAGGGGACATTAATCCTCAGTCTTTTAATATTTATTACAATATAAGTGAATGGTTTATTCCTGAAGAACTAAGAAAATAAAATTCAAATAAAATTATCAAAAAATGCTACTTGACATTATACTACTACCTTATGTATACTTTATAAGTAACAAAAAAAATACTCAGGACTAATATTCTGAGTATTTTATGCGAGTGTGCTGGAACTGGCAGACAGGCACGATTGAGGGTCGTGTGCTAAATGGCGTATGGGTTCGAGTCCCATCACTCGCACCATATTAATATATAAAAGTTAATAAAACATAACTTTTGCAAGAAAGCTTTTAATAAAGGGCTTTTTTAGTTTTTAAGGTACAATAGGTATTATCTAAAACAAGCTCACACAGGCGAAATATGTACCCAATTAGAAAGAAACATTAAAACTTGCACCCAAGCTATTAATTTTGGATTCAAATTGGTGCATTTTTAATTTGATAAATAATTACATTGCAGTATAATTATAACGAGAAGTGATTATTATACAAATTTAACAAACGACCTTCAATCGGAGGTTGTTTTGTTTTATGTATGAAATAATATTAAAAATATCACTATTAAAACATCTTATTTTAACTTGAAGAAAAATGTAGTATAATTATTTAAGAGGAGTGGTTAAATGAACAGGAATATAATATTATCAATTGTCATTTTAATATGTGCTATTATATCAGCTTCTGGCGGCTTGTTTTGGGATGATGGTGGAAGTACTTACTTTCTAGAAAATGTAAATGGAGAAACAGTAGAACTTTTTGGAAACGGACTATACGCTACAGAAAGTTTGTTTAAAGCTCCGATTAATAAAGGAACTGATGCAATAATTTTATTTGTAGTTGTACCGATATTTTTAATTACGACTTTACTCTTAAAAAAAGACAATAAAAAAATTAAATTATTACATTTAGGTTTAGTAGGATGTTTTCTATATTATTCAGCATCAATATCATTTGGAGTTTCGTATAATATATTATTCTTGGTATACATAATTCTATTTTCTGCATCACTATTTAAATTAATCATAAGTATTGTTGAAATTGATAAAGGAAAATATGACGAAGAAATGATTAGTGCTTTACCACATAAAGGTTTAGTAATTTATTTAGTATTGGCAGGAATGTCTGTATTCGTGTGGCTTATTGAAATTGTTACTTCAATAGCATCACGTATGCCACCAAGTATAATAGGTATGAATACAACAGAGCCAACTTTTGTGATAGACATTGGGATAATTGCTCCAGCTTGCTTCTTGGCAGCAATATTAGTTTATAAGAGAAAGCAATTAGGCTATATTTTATCTGTAGTTTTATTAACTATAAATTCAGCAATAGGAATAATAGTGTTATCACAAACTATCTTTCAAAACATGTATGGCGTTATAATTAGTATAGAAGAGTTTATACCTTATGTAATGGTATTTGTAATTATGAGTATAGTTGCAACTACTTTTAATATTAAAATACTAAGACGAATCAATTAGAAACGATGGGCTGCCTTTGGACAGCCTGTTTTTTGTTGAGATTTGTTTTATCCGATAGCTTACAATTGTAATAGTTCCGATTCTAAAGCTATGAGTAAAAATTCTATAGTATTCGGATAAGACGAGTTAAGTAGATAGCCAAAATCTATGATTTTGTGCTAGTCACTTATACAACGTGAAAGTAGATAGCCAAAATCTATGATTTTGTGCTAGTCACTTACACAGAGTGCAAGTAGATAGCCAAAATTGCAAAATGAAGCTCAGAAAAATAAAGCTTCTGAGTACTACACTTACATCAAATCTAAAATTTGAGTAATTGCAGCAATTTTGTGCTAGTCACTTTTTGCAAAAATATTTACTTTTATTAACTATTTTTATAATAAAGGAGGATACAGTTATGTATGAAGATGTGTTAAGACATGTGTATAATATAGACACTTATAAGATCCAACAAATTAAAGGGGGATGGAGTGCCTTTGCATATAAAATACAAGGCAATAATCAGAAAGAATATTTTTTGAAAGTATATGATAAAATGAGACCTTCAACTCAAAACATGTATAAATCTTTACATGTATCCTCACAAATACTGAGTTGGTTAAATTCATATTCATCATTAACAAATAATATTGTAGAGCTGATAAACACAGTAGACAATCAATGTATTTATGAAGATGAAAAAAACATATATATACTTTACAAATATATACATGGCAAAACACTCAGAGATGAAAAAATATCAAATACCCACTTTAATATATTAAGTAATATAATAGCAAAGCTGCATACCTATGGTAATACAATCTCTTTTGATTTAACAGCTATTACAGAAGACTTCAACATATTCTTTTATGATAATTTATTGAACTTTATAACAAAGCAATATAGTAGTTGTAGTGAAGACTTAAAAGAAGTATTATCAGATTATCTAAACCTAATTGTGAACCAATTGGAAGGATTAATGAATATACAGAAAAATATTGATAAAGAAAATATTAACTATAGGTTATGTCATACAGATATACACGGAGGGAATATTATCATTAGTGACAGAGTACACCTATTGGATTTCGATAATTTATTGTTAGCACCTGTTGAAGCAGATTTATTTGCTTTTTATCAAAAACCTCAATGGGAGTTATTATTGAGTTGCTACCGGAAAACACATCCCGATTATAAGGTGAATGAACAGTTGATGGAATTTTATCATTTACGACGTGTATTAATTGATATATGGGAAGAAATCGAATTATTAGAAAGCAATGCACACAATGTGGATAGAGCCGCAAGCCTTAGCAACTTACGGCAGCAATTTAAATGGCTTTAATAGCTTTCTTAAATCGGTATTAAAAGTGAGTTTAAAAGGGACTCCCAATGAAAGAAGTAATCTATCCCCGCTATTTTTTTGAAAAAGCACTTTTTTAAATGGTGCTTCAGACTATAGACCAAAGTATACTCAAATGAACAGGCTTTGTCTAAAGTCTGAAGCAGCCGAAGCTGTTTTTCTGCTACTTATATAAATACTCTTTATCACCATTAAATTTTTCTATATATTTAATACCTAAATTATAATAATCATTATAATACTTAATATTATCTATCATATTTTTTTCTTGTTTTTTAATATGCCTTTGTGTATCTCCTACTTCTTTTGCTAAATTAGTTTTTGGATAACAAAATTCTTCTATCGAAGAAAAATAATATGAACCATCTTTAGCATTTATTATCTTTTCAAATAAATATCTACCATTATCATCTATATCATATATTATTGCCATAGGAATATGACTTCCTCCACTTTCTACTAATCTATCACCTAAATATTTAAAATTATTGCTATAAGTAAGTGATATAATTTTAAATTTTCCTTCATGCTCGAAACTATCAAATATTAGTGGACAATAGATTTCCACCTCATTTTTATATGGAATTTGCGTAGAAAGTGCATCGTATGCCATTTGTAAAATTTCATTATCAGCTTTCATTATAAATTTAGGAGGTTTTTTCATCTCAACAATATCAAGCTGCTCTATAAATTCACTTGGAAGTAGTTGGTCATATTTTTTTACATTGTTTCTTTCAGCTAATATTTCAGCACATAAAATCTTTATTATTTCTTCTCTAAGACCATCAACATCTGCAGTTTCTAGTTCATTAATCAAATACTCTACAAAAGCATCACCATATATATAACTCTGCTTTAATAAATATTCATATTCGTCACCGTTTTTAATATAATCATATGGATTAGACGATGTTTTAGGGTATGACATTATTTTCTTTAAATTATTTTCTATTATATACTCAATACTTTCGCCATTACCATTTTTATGTAACTGATGTATCTCGTTTATATAATTTAACCCAGTTTCATATGTTGGTTTAGATAACTCTTTTATAAACACATAAGGTAATTCACAGTAGTATTTTCCACCTTTTTCATAAATATAATAGCCTTCACCACCAAAATCAAAACTAATATAATTAGTTGTATTTATAGGTACTTCATTTACACTTACCTGATTAGTTAAAATACCATCTAGCATAAGATTTGCAATTTCACTAGGCTCAAAATAACTTCTTACCATCATTGTAAAAAGCAATTCATCATACATATCTTTAGGAATCATTAATTCCTGAGATTTACCTGTTAAATCATCTGAAATATATTCAATTATCATATAATTTTCTTCCACAAAAGTTAAATTGCTACCATAATCATCTAAATATATACGATAAGATACTCTTAATTCTTGATTATCTTTATGAATATCACTCATATCTATAATACTCATTTCATCACTATATTTATTAAGTGTGTTTGTGACTAAATTAGGAGTTAGAAAAACTACTCCATTATTCAATTTAGATGGCATATTTTTTGTATTATTTTTATATTTTTCAATTATAAAGTCTATAAATTCTTCATCATATACAGGGTTGAATTTATTTTTGAGTATATGATCACTACTTAAAAACCTTTCTTTAAATGATGTATCTGTTTTATCTGAAATAAGTGAGGTACTAACAACTAAAATTATAATTAAACATATTATTGTAATCCATATAGGTGTTTTTTTATATGATAATACATTTTTAATTCTTGTTTTAATACTATTTTCTGAAAATGCCAAAGGTATTTTATTTAAATATTTATCTTTACTTGCAAAATTAAGAAGTGTTTGAGAGTAATCTTTTTTTATATCCTTATTAGCATTTTCGAGTACTCTTATATCACAAGCCATTTCCATATCTTTTGAGTATAGAATGTATGATAACCATACAAGTGGATTAAACCAGTGAAGTAATGTAGTGACATATACAAAAGGCTTTATAATATAATCATAATTTTTAATGTGAGTTAACTCATGACTTAGTATAATTTCTCTTTCTTTTTCAGTAATATTAGTAGGTATGTATATTTTAGGCTTAATAAAACCGATAGTAAAGGGAGAATTTATCATATTACTTTCAAAAATGTTTGTATCTATCTTAGTTGCTGTAGACAAACGTTTTTTAAGATTAATTATAGATATAATATTATAAAGTAGTAATATGGCTAATCCAATAATCCAAATAACACTAAATATATTTATAAGTAGACCAATTACATCTAGTGCATTGTTTGATATTTGTTTTCCAGTATCACTTGTTGCAATATATGAAAATGTGCTAGTTGAATATTGCGGTGCAACAGTTATTCCTTCTGTAGAATTTACAATTTCACTATAAGTAAATGTCTTAGTTTTAGGAAGTAAACTAAAATATGACTTTAATCTTATTGGAAATCCTAGTCTGAAAAAAGGAATAAACCAAAATAGTACAGTGATTCGCTTATCTACTTTATTAAAAAGTGTTCTTAATAATAATATAACAATTATTACCAAGATGGTTTGATATGATCTATCCCATACTTGTAAAAATATATTAGATAAAAACTCCATTTAGCTTTCCTCCTTATGTTCATTAATAAGGTTTTGAAGATGCGCAACTTCTTCTTTTGAAAGTTTTTTTCCATTTACAAATGATGTAATAAATCCAGTGAGAGAACCATTAAACCTATTATTTATTATTTCTTCACATTCATATTTTTGTACATCTTTTCTCTTAATTAAAGATGTGACTACGGTACTTTCATTTTTTAGAAAATTCTTTGTTATAAGTTTCTTTAAAACTGTATACGTAGTTGTTCTTTTCCAACCTAATTTTTCTTCGCTAATTATTGTTAGTTCTTTAGATGTAATAGGTTCATTATCCCATACTATAGATATAAGTTTATATTCACTTTCATGTAATTTTAACATTAGCAAGCCTCCAATATATTGTCTATTGCAGTAGACTGCATATCTAGTCTATCTCAATAGACAGAGATTGTCAAGGGGAATTATATGTTGTAAATCAACTACACTCCATTCACAAGCCTATAAAGTCTGCTTTAATTAAAATATAGCCATTAAAGTAATCTATAAAATTATTTAACCAGATAATCTAAAAATATATTTTCTATCCTGAAAGTCCTTCAAAACAGGAAGTAAACAAGGCAGTTAGAAAACAGGTGGAGAGACAGCTCTTTCGATTGCTTGAAGCTGCAGAGTTGATTATTCCATCTCAACCGTTTGATAAAACTAAAGTAATTAAAGAAAAAAACCATATTTGGATACTATACAAGATTGATGCAATTTTTTGGCTGGTTGTACTTACAACAATTTTTATTATAGGTATTGTACGAGATAGGTTTAATTTTGAGCTACTGCAATACTATGGCATAATTGCTTCTTGTTTATATAACTGCTGAAGTTAATCAAAACTACATCAAAGTAGTTATGGGGTTATTTAAGAGCAAGACAAAAATTGACGATATAAAGTCAATTCGATCTTGCACAATCATACCATTTCGCGACTTCATGGGCTGGGGATTTAAAATTAAACCGGACGGTACACGTGGTTTTATCGCAGATGGAAAGGTCGAAATTGAATTCATCAAAAAGAACAATAGAAGAACTGTTGTGACAGTACAAAATCCTTAATAAATAGTAGACTTTATTCGGTGGATTAAAGAGAGCAAGAACTCAAATAACAATGATTCATTATAAAATGAAGAAGAACATCAAATTTTATTAAAATTTCCGTCTGTATACAAACTATTCCCTAATAAATCAAGACTCAGTTTAGATGAAGTTAAAACTTCACCCAAACTGAGTCTTACTTTATTAAACACATGTTTAATACGTTTACAGCTAATATTACGAGCATTATACATATCCATTGATTTCATAAGATATTTAAACAAGGTTTATAAAGGGTTAGATTATATAACCCTTATAGATATTTCAATTAAGTAATCTTCCCATTTTTCAATATAAAAATCATCAATAACAGTATCACCGTAAACAAATTGTTCTGTTTTAAGATTGTGCTTGTTTATATAATCCATTATTCTTTTATAAGTATCATTTAAATCATCAGATCCTTTATAATAAGCAATAAGGTAATTCCCAGCAGGCTTTTCATATAATCTGTCACTTTTTATTGGCTGTTCTATAGTCACATAATAATAAGACAGAGATTCAAATATATTTTCATCAACATTACCGATTCCTCCTATTGGATTAAAGGTCGTAATGTTATTATCTTTACAGTATATAATGAGATTTTGCAAGATAGTTACATCTTGTTTTTCTGTTGCTTTATTAGGTATTTTATCAGATAATAGAAAATATTTTCTATTGCAATAAGCAACTTTTATTTCATTTTTATCTATGTTTAAAGCACTTTGAAGGGACTCCTTTTTAGTCTTTATAAATTTTTCTACTTGGTGTAATCTTTTCATTTCTTCATTAATTTTATCTTCTATTTCTGTTAAAAGTGATAGAATATTTTCTGGATTTCGGTTTTTTAAATATACTTTAATCTCCGATAATGATAATCCTATCTTTTTTAGTAATTCAATAGTATAGAACAATTCAATTTGGTGGGATGAATAATATCTATAGCCTTTATCGTTTACTTTACTAGGAGAAAACAACCCTATTTTATCATAATGAAAGAGAGTATGTTTTGTTGTTTTAGTTAATTTACAAAATTCTCCTGTTGTAAAATATGATTGAAAATTTTTGTTCATAATATAACCTCTTTTGTAAAAATAATTTAGAAAGAATTATAAATAACTCTTGACTATACGGTAACACTATACTTTATCTTAAAATAGTACTTGAAAAATGTCAAGTTGAAATAGAAGGGGATGTTAATAGAGAAATATTTTATCATGTAAAAGTTTTTAATGCTATTTAAACGATAAAGAAATTAACGAACAGCAACTTAGACAATTACAATAACTAGGAGATGAATAAATGAAAAATAATGAAATAAATTTAAAAACAACAAGTGCTAAAAAAATTTTTTTAGCATACGTTATTCCTTCTATTATAGCCATGATAACAACAAATGCGGCTATGCTAATAGATACTATTTTTATTGGGCATTTTGTAGGACCTGAAGGTATTGCTGCAATAACATTGATTGCACCAATAATTATGATTATCGCAAGTATCGCTCCTATGATAGGAATAGGTGGTTCGACATTAGCAGGTATATATAAAGGTAATAATGATTATGAAAAAAGTAATAATTTCTTTAATCTAACATTATCATTAATTTTTATTATTGGTATTGTTATAACCCTTTTATTATTCTTTCTTCATGAAACTATACCAAAATTATTAAACATATCTGGTAATGTTGCTTTATATGCAAGTGAATATATGTATTTTGTTAGCTTCTTTGTATTAGGTTTTTTACTGCCTATGACACTCAGTCCTTTTATAAAATTAGAAGGTAAACCAATTACAGTAGTAATTATTATGGCAATAGGTACTATTACAAATATTATACTCGATTATCTTTTAATTGTAGTTTTAGACCTAGGGATAAAGGGGGCTGCTATTGCTACAGGAATAGGACAGATTGTTCCAAGTATAATATTTTTAGTATTAATAATAAAATCAAAAAACTGGAGTTTAAGAAAGCCAGAGTTTAGAAAAAAAGATATAGCAGAAATGCTTTATAACGGGTCGAGTGAAATGCTAAGTATGATAGCTGTTTCTATAACGGGATTTGTTTATAATATAATTATTTTAAAATATTTAGGAGAAATTGGGGTGTCTGCATATGGTATTGCGTTACAAATTTTTAATCTTGCAACTGTACTCTTTTATGGCATATCAGACGGTATACAATCTCCTATCAGCTTTAACTTTGGAGCAAATCAATTTAACCGTGTTAAATCTTTAAGGAGAATAGCTATTAATACTGGTGTTGCTATTGGAGTATTGTTGGCTATATTAACGGGATTTTTTGGAAGAGAAGTCGCTTCATTATTTGTGGCACATAAACAAACAATAGAGCTTACTCAGTACATTCTAAAATTTTATTCTTTAAGTTTTGTAGTACTTGGAGTAAATATAGTATTAACAACTTATTACACAGCTATTAATCAACCGTTAATTTCTATAATAATAGCACTTTCAAGAAGTGTGATAGTTATATTAGTCAGCTTATTGGTATTACCCGTAATATTTGGAGAGATTGGATTATGGATACCTATAGCTCTGACAGAATATGTTACTATAATCATAGCATTGATTTTTCTAGTAAAAAGGCCATTTGGCAAACCAATAGAACTAAAATAGTATATATTTAGTTCAAGTTATTAAAATAGTTTATTAATTTTATTATGTAATAATTATCTCAAAAGGTTAATTTATTTATATAAAAAAAACATTAGATAATATGTTGATTAATGTATATTATGGTGATATAATAACATTGTAAGTAAAAAATGTATGTAAAACTACTATATAATAGAGCTGATAAACAATTAATTTTCTTGTTAGGACACAATTATTCATGTGGATTGGGGGAAGATACAATGTGTGGCATTGCAGGAATGATTTCACTGGGAAATAATCTGCCTAGCCATGTTATAGAAAGAATGGTTGGTTCAATAGTTCACAGAGGGCCGGATTCAGAAGGTTACTATCATAGTCAAATGGTTCATTTGGGTTCAGCAAGATTAAGTATTGTTGACAGCAAAAACGGAGGACAACCTCTTTTTAATGAGGATAAATCTATAGTTGCAGTATTTAATGGAGAAATTTATAATTATACCGAGCTAATGAACGATTTGATTGCAAAGGGGCATGTCTTTTGCTCATCTTGTGACTCTGAGATTATAGTGCATTTGTATGAGGAATTTGGAACTAAGCTTCTACATAAAATTGATGGTCAATTTGCATTTGCCATTTATGATAAAGCTAACAGTAAAGTGTTTATTGCAAGAGATAGAGTAGGTATTTGTCCGCTTTATTACTGTGTAGAAAATGACATAGTTTATTTTGGGTCAGAGATTAAAGCAATTGTTAATGCAGATACAGTTGATTTACGTCCCAGTATAAGTGGACTCTATGAACAGTTTGTTTACTGGTCACCGGTTCAAGGTAGAACAGTTTTTGAAAATATTTATCAGATTCCACCATCCGGGTATGCAATTATAGATAACACAAATAGTATACAAATTAAAAACTATCATCGTTTTTCTGATTATAACAAAAAATTCAATTACGATAGTATTACTCAACTTAAATCTCAAATACGTACAACTCTTATTAAGTCTGTTTCGGACAGGCTTATGTGTGATTCTAATATAAAATGGGGGATTTATTTAAGCGGCGGGTTAGACTCTACAATTTTGTTGAAGCTTTTGAATGAATGTGGCTATAATGAATTTTCTACGTTTTCTCTGGGATTTCGAGATTATAAAATAGATGAATCTGCATATCAGTCATTAGCCATCAAAGGTAATAAAGGAGAACATATAAAACTAACGATAAGTGATGATGATATTATTTCAGAACTTCCAAACGTCATAAAGCATTGTGAAGTACCGCTTTATAAGTTGGGTGCTATTCCAATGTATATGCTTTCCAGAGCAGCTCGTGAAAATGGTATCAAGTTTGTTTTAAGCGGCGAAGGAGCAGACGAGCTGTTTTATGGATATGACTTATATAAAGAAACACTTTTTAGAAAATATTGTTCACTTAATCCAGCATCTAATATTCGGTTAAACGAAGTTAGAAATGTCGTACCATTTAGTAATTTCAATAATAGTTACATACTAGAAGGTTATAAAAAATATTATTCTAAATTTTTAAATGGAAGTAATGATTTTATGTATTCTATGAAATCACGTATATCTGAAAGTTTTTCTATTATTGATTATTTTAATCGTGAGAACAAGTCATATATTGACCTTAAGAATATTAATGATGAAATCTATCAACAATTCAGCGAGGAATCAAGCAATCTGTCGATATTAAAGAAATGTCAGGCTGTTCAAATGCAGATACTTTTAGCTGGTTATCTGTTATCAACACAAGGTGACAGAGTACTTATGGCAAACTCAATTGAAGGAAGGTATCCATTTCTTGACCGTCGCTTGATAACACTTGCGTACTCTATTCCAGACAATCTCAAATTATGTGGATACAACGAAAAGCATATTTTAAAAGAAACTTTTGAAGACATAGTCCCTCACTCAATCTTGAAAAGAAAAAAATATCAATACTCTACATCCGGTGCAGAACTTTTCTTAAAAAACACAGAAAAATTTGAATCATATCTATCAAAAAATACATTTAATAAATATGGCATTTTTGATTATAATGCAGTTTTATCGTTGATAAAATCATTAAAACAACCTTCAGATTACCCTCAGTTTAATATTATACAAAGCATGAAACTTATCTATATCATAACAACTCACATGTTATTAGAATCTGCATATAAACGTTTTATTTAACTTATTTAAAGTAAGCAGATTAAAAATGTTTACTAATAATTATTGATGTATAGGGATTCTTCCTTTCATTATAAGTTTGTCTGCTACTATCACTAAACTATACATTTACAAGAAGAAATCCTATCATAATATCTAGTAATAAATAAGCTTTGTTTATCTCAAGCCAAGTACTATTAAACAATCAATTTATACACACTGCTTAATTTATTACTCTAAGGGGGTGAACACATTGTTAAAACACAAAAGTTATAATTGTGCAACAAGTATAGTTATGGGTACTGTGCAGGTTAGTCCTGGAGCATCTACAACGTGTACTGGATCATCATGCTGCTGCTCAAGCTGCACATGCTGCTAGCAATGCTAGCACGTTGGAGATTTAAAGTGATAAGGGGGTGAAATCAGTGCTAAAACATAAAAGTTATAATTGTGCAACAAGTATAGTTATGGGTACTGTGCAGGTTAGCCCTGGAGCATCTACAACGTGTACTGGATCATCATGCTGCTGCACTAGCTGCACATGTTGCTAGTTCTTAAAAAGTATATTTTTTAATGTTTATATTTTAGTAAATCAATAGAGTAAAACTTGCAGTATTTTTTCAAATTCTGAATTTTGCAATACATATACTTTAATGCAGAAGCAGCAGGTCGGAATTCTGAAACTAAGATTCTGACCTGCTCATTTAAAAATAAATTATAAAACCTTTTATTAGACTTATTTGTACAGATTTATAGTTTAGTTAATACCATATATATAAAAATTAAATATAGAAGGAGGTACTTTGTTTGGATAATAAAGGAAAAAAGTATTTAGAGGAACATGGATATTATCGTGAAACTATAAACATGAGTTCGCAATATTCCTTAATTTCAACATATGCTGACACTACAGTCGTTCGTACTCCGGAAGTTACATTAAAGGGTATTTATTATTCTAGAGTAAATCGCTTTATTGGTGAAGAGTATTTACTTAATTTTCGTACATATAGTGCAAGACTTGATTTTAGAATAGGTATCAGCCGTTTTCGTGCTAGAGATGCACTGCTTTCTTTTGCAATGCGGGGTAAAAAAGAAAAGGCAGTTGAAACCATTAAACTTCCGCAGGCAAAAAAAATAAGGGCTTCATTTAGTGCAGTTTTACAAGCTAGAAGAAGTGTAAGAATATTTAGCGGCTCAATTCCGTTAAAAGATTTTGCAACTATTTTATATTATTCTCAGGGTATAACAGGTCATCTTACCTTAAAAGATAAAGAAGTTGATGCTGAACGTATTATGCTCCGTGCCACTCCATCTGGGGGAGGTTTTTATCCGGTAAAACTATATATAGTTGCTTGGAATATTGAAGATTTAGATAAAGGAATCTATGAATATTGCCCTCATCATCATTCACTTAGATTAGTAGAAAAGGGCTATAGCGAAGAAGATTTAAAAGGTCTCGCTGGTTTTGGAGATATAAAAGTGGAAACATGTGCTTTTTGTATGGTGTATGTATATGAGTTATATACAAATTCACATAAATATGGTGACGCTGGTACTGCATATGCCTTTATCGAAGCCGGTGAAATTGCACAAAATGCTCAACTAACCACAACAGCACTTGGATACGGTGCGTGTGATATTGGTGGATACAATAAACAATTTATTGAAAAAAGTTTTGGACTTGACGGAATCAGTAAACAGGTAGTTCATTTTACTATATTCGGCAAAGGAGGAGTTGTCTAGTGAATAGTAATGTCAATAACTTAGTTTTTCGTGATAATGTAAGGGTGTTTGATAATGGTGAGAGTGAAATTCGCTTACGTATGGGGATGTTCAATTATGAAGAAGCAGAGTTAGACCTCTCTGTTTTATCAGAAAATTTGATTTCATTTATGCGAAAGGTTGTTGAATTCTTACAGAGTGAAGAAGGATATAATGAAGAAATGATTAACGAGTATCTTCTTGAACCATATGAGAAAGAAATGGTAGAAGGCTTGTTAAACGAATTACGTGCAACAAACTATATCACAACCTGTCAAAATAAAAGTATTGATGAAGAAATTACACTTGCTCTATTAGGTTATTTAAAGCATGAAGATTTAGATTCAGAAGAAGACGCGGCTAAGAAGAAAATTCTGTTTTTTTCAGATGATGAATATTCTACAGAAACTGCAAAAAGCCTTGCAGGTGAAATGAATTTTACACTTGACATAATGAAAACGGAAACTATTCAGGAAATAAAAAATGCTGACCTTACTACAAACATGGATGGTCTGTCAAGTGTACAGCAGATGAGTCATTTTGAAGAAATGTTTAAACAGTATGATGCAATCATTGGATGTATGAAAAATCTTTCAATTATATTGATGAGAAATCTAAACAGAATTTCTGTAGAATTAGAAATCCCGGTAGTACTTGCCTTTATTGACGGACCTGTAATTTGTATATTAGCTACCAATCCTTATACTACTGGCTGCCTTGAATGTTTTGAACTAAGAGCACTTTCTAGGTTAGAAGATCATGTTCAGTATCATAACTTTGTAAAAATTGAAAAAAATATTTCTAAATATAGCTCACGTGGTAATAAAGGAATTGTTCCACTGCTAAATGTATTAGTTAATCTGGCAGTATCTGAGGCTTATTTGATTAGAAAGACGGGTTCATCAAAATTTACGGGACGGTTGTTAACGATTTATCTTCCGACATTTGAGATACAAGCACAGGACATCTTGAGAGTACCTTTCTGTCCTGCATGTGGAGCTGTTGCTAAGGTAAGGCTTGAAGAAAAGAATATATCTTCACGTGCATTAGTAGATGAAATGATTACAAATGCATTAAAAATCAAATAAATTATATAGATATGGAGTGAGAAATAATGGTGAGATTTTATCCATCATACGATCATATAATAAATCAGTATAAGTATATTGGTGGAAGTCAAACTGGTATAATGCACGGTATTTTAGCACCCATGGTTCATATGCCCCCGGAGCCTTGTTTAAAATCAATAACTGGTCGTATGCCTAATTATCATAAAATAACATATAACGACCCTCATAAGCATGTGGAATATCATCTTAGTGGATATGGAATATATAATGAGGAAGCATTAATTAAATTAATTGGTGAAAGTGTTGAACGTTATGCACCTGTAGGTACAGAAAAGATTTTTAGAGACAGAGTTGTATATAAAAGCTACAAAGATATGACAAAACTAGGAAAAGTAATGCCTTTAGAATATCTCAATATTTTTTCAAGTCAACAGCAAAAGGTATTATCAGATATTATGCCTGTTTATTCATCTAATCCGGCTACAGAAGATGATATAATAGGCTGGATTAAGTGTCCGTCTTTGGTTAACCCAAAACAAGATGTATGGGTGCCTATGCAGATGCTGTCCATTGGGTTTGTTAAAAATGAGCAAAAAGGTGAAAAATTTTTTACACCTGCGTTTTCAACAGGAACAGCTTCACATCGGTCATTAAAGAAGGCTTTACTTAATGCTTTAGTTGAATATGTTCAAATTGATGCGTTTGTTATTTCCTGGTATACAATGCAGAAAGCAAAAAGAGTAATTGTTGATGACCCAAATGTTTTAAAATGCTTTGAATCTTGCGGACTAGGGAAAAATTCCCCTTATGAAGTTATACCACTGTTAGTAACACTTCCTGATATGGATTTACCCGTTTATATTGTCATACTAAAGAGAAAAGACAAAAAACTTCCATATTTAATAGTTGGTACACAAGGAGATTTAAATGCTAAAAACGGGGTGTTAAGAGGTACAATGGAAGCAACTGCTATTATATTCATGCACATGTTCAATGCACTTTTTGATCCTGAAAAAATAGAATATTCCAATACTAAATCAGTATTTGCCGATTTAGATACGAATGTTTTGTTTTATGGTGTACCTGATAAAGAAGAAGAAATTAATACTTTATTAGATAAGCTCACAGGAGAAACAATTAAATTATCAGAAATAGAGTCTCGATGGGAAGATGATATTGATGCTCAAATTTCTCATTTAATAAGGGAAATATCTAACGTAAGTGAATATGCTGTATATTTAGATATTACTCCTCCTGAGATTATAGATAAAGGGTGGAGCGTTGTAAGAACGTTTATACCGGAATTATGTGCTATGTGTTTACCGGGTTTTCCATTTGAAAATCATCCGAGAATCAAAAAATATGGTGGTGTAGTAAATGAATATCCACATCCATTACCATAGTATTCTTGTTCTGTTAGCTACAGTGTACCCGGTGTCAGTTCCACAGATTATGTTGAGTTTTTTTAAAAGATACAATAGTAAAAGTCAGAATGTTATATATTTGATGAACTGTGTTATTATAAGTGCTTTATTGTTGCTGTTCAGCTTTATATTGATGCCTGTGAGTCATAATATAGTTACTGCATCAAAAACCACCTGGTATATTATAGGAATTGCAACTGCACCATTATTAATTGCAGTCGAATTTATTGTTGGTGGAGTGATGCTTAAAGCATCCAAAATAAAGATTAAAGGTATTTCAGTAAATTCAAATTGGACAAAAATTTCAGGTATTGGAGCTTTTTTAACTATTTTATATGCAATAACTGAAGAATTCATATTTAGACATCTTTGGAGTGTTGTAATATTAGACAATCTCGGCTGGGATATTATTGTTTTTATAATTCTTAGTTCTGTTGTTTATGGCTTTAATCATCTATACTATGGCTTTACAACATTTTTGCAGAAAACTGTAAGCGGTATCTTTCTTGCGGTTATATTTCTGCTTAGTGGGCGTAACATAATTATTTCTATTACTGCACATTCATTACAGAACATTATTATTTTAATAATGGGGAGGTACAGATTAGGTGAATAATGCTGTCATTGTTGCTATAGTTGGTTATTGTAGTTTATTTGTATGGATTTTTATATTTAAACTGTCTTATAGAAGCACATATATAAAAAATAAAATTTCACTTGCTATGTCTTCAGTATTTGGAATACGACCATCTTATTCTTATTCAGTTTTTGCTACATTTTTATATTGTGCTTTACCTTTAATAAGCTCTGTTATTGTAGCACAAACAGCAAAAATTAAAATTATTGACTTGTTTAACTTAAATCAAGGTGCTATACTAATTGTAATCACATTACTTGGTATTGTAGGAGCCATGTCATTAGTATCTGTATTTGTTGTAGCTTTTTTAAAAATAGCACCTAATATGGATATTGCAGGAGAAATGGCAAAAGTTAAGTGGATAGAAGGTATTTTTCAAATTCCCAAAAAGATAGCATGGCTGCTTCCTATTTTAAGTGCAGGTTTTGAAGAAGTTTTTTTTCGTGGAGTTTTACTTCAAGGATTAATTTCAAACAATATGAATGTTCTTTTAGCCGTAAGCTTAGTTACTTTAGCTTTTATTTTAAACCAAGTTCTGCTTACCGATACAAAGACACAAGCACTAATACTTGGCTTTTCAAGTATATCTATTTCTATTATAGGAAGTATTATGTTTTTGGCTAGTGGAAGTATAATTCCTTCCATTATTATGCACGCTTCTTTTGCAGGTTTTTATACAAATGGAAGTAATTTTTAAATTGTTATTTTAGTATAAAATCCAAATATAAAACTAGTAAAGGAGAATTTTTTTACAATGATTAAAGTTGATTCGCTTATTGTCAATTATAAAGGTTTTTGTGCAGTGGATAATGTTTCATTCTCAGTTGAAGAACAAGAAATATTTGGTATTGTAGGTCCTAATGGTGCAGGTAAGACATCTACTATTGAATGTATAGAGGGACTTCGTAAACCTTCAAGCGGTACAATTAGTGTTATGGGTTATGATCCTTGGAAGAATAGAAAAGAATTACACGAGATAATTGGAGTTCAATTACAGGATACCTCATATCAGGATCGTGCAAGGGTATTTGAAATATGTGAGTTATTTTCTTCTTTTTACAGTAATCCTATACCATATGATGAATTACTTAACTCATTAGGTTTACAAGATAAAAGAAAAGCATTTGTTTCTAAATTGTCAGGAGGACAAAAACAAAAACTAGCTATTGTATTATCGTTAATTTCAAATCCTAAAGTAGTTTTCTTAGATGAACTTACAACTGGTTTAGATCCAAAGGCACGTCACCAAATGTGGGATATGATATTAAAATTGAGAGATAAAGGACTTACAATAGTTATTGTTTCACACTTTATGGATGAAGTAGAAGCAATTTGCGACAGGGTTGCTATTATGAATAAAGGTCGTATATTAAACATTGGAACTATCAGCAGTATCATAGAAAAGTACGACTTAAAACAAAAAATATCTTTTAAAACTGATCAAATTAATATTAATAGTTTAGAAAAGCTTGATTATGTAATATCTGTTAAGAAAGAGCGTGACGTAGTTACCCTGTTTGGTACTGGAAATGATTATGTGAATCGTGTAATTACGTATTTAACTGAAAACAACATAATATATACTGAGTTAAGTGTAAAAAAACCTAACTTAGAAGATGTTTTTTTAGATTTAGCAGGTTATACTCCAGAAGGTGAAAATTCTAGAAAAGCGGTAGGAGGATTAAAATGAAATTAAAAACAATGCACAAGCTTACAACTTTTGAATTTAAGCTTTTTTCTCGTAATTTTATGAGTATGTTTTTCCTTTTAGCATTTCCAACCTTTATGATTATTTTGTTTGGAGGTATATATGGGAATACACCTAATGAGCTTTATGGTGGTTTTGGAATGGTTGATATATCAGTACCAGCTTATTCAGGTATGATAATCTCTGTTACGGGACTTATGAGTTTGCCGCTTACACTTTGTGAATATAGAGAAAAAAAGATACTTAAGAGATATAAAGCTACACCTATTAGTCCGGTTTACGTTATCACTTCACAAATATTTGTAAATACTTTTATGACTATTGTTGGGATGGCTGCATTAATTGTTGTAGCAAAGTTTGTATTCGATCTTAAATTCATGGGCAATATATTTGAAATAATTATTATATTTCTTTTATCTACATTAAGTGTTTTTTCCATAGGTTTTCTAATTGCAAGTATTTCACCAAATATGAAAGCAGCTAATGCAATTGCAAACTTGGTTTATTTTCCAATGCTGTTTTTAACTGGTGCAACTATTCCTATTGAGATTATGCCTGATTTTATGCAGAGAATATCACAGTTTCTTCCTGTTACTCATGTTGTAGATGCAATGAAACAGGTATGGACAGGAGATGATATTACTTCTGCCTGGATAAACATTCTGGTGATTGTTGGAGTTATGTTATTGTGTTTGACATTATCAATAAAATTATTTAGGTGGGAATAATGAAAGATAAATTAGTTTGGAAGCTTATAGAGGAAAATAATCTTGTTAAAATTACCTCAATAGACGAAGCTTTATTTTCGGAAGGAAAAATACACTCTGGTTTCTTTATGTACTTGATTATAAAAATAGAGGAGCATTATGGTATTACATTTGAAGATGAAGAATTAAAAATTGAAAATTTTGATACAATAAGGTTAATTGAATCAATGATTAAGCGAAAAACTTCTAAAAGTGGTACTTAATTTTAGTATAGCTTAGTTTTAACAAATAAGAATTTAGGATTAATAAGACCAGACAAGTTATTATTTTTTGTCTGGTCTTATCTTCATTCATCAGTAACTGATTTTATTTTACTTATTTCACTTTCAAAAACAGTTGCGTGGTAGTTAACTATTTCTGAGAAATCCTTTTTCATATTCATAACTATATTTTCTAATGTTTTTATTTTTTTGAGTAAAAGAGCTTCGTGTGCTTCTGCATTTATTACTATATTTTTAGCTTCAATTTCTGCTTTTTCAATAATTTCATCACCTGTTTTTTTAGCTAGAAACATCACTTCTTTTATAGAATCTTCCCTTTCTATACATACTTTTATTTTTTGCTCATATTCTTTATTTTCCAAAGAGTATTCTTCTACATCAACTTGTAAATTTTTAATAGATTCTTTTAATGAATTACTTTCTTCATTTAAAGTTTTAAGCTCATCTTCTAGTCTTTTATTTACAGCTTCTAAATCAGAATTTTCTCTTTTTAAAATTTCCATCTGTGTGCTGTATTTTTCAAGTTTCTTAAACATAATACTTTTTTCTTCATTGAGGCTTGTATTTACTTCATCCTGTTTATTAATAGCATTTTCAATTTCGTAAGCTTTGTTTGTTAACTCTGTTATACTTTCTTCTGATTTTTTAAGCTCATTTTCTTTTAAGCTGATTTTTGTTTCATTCTTATTTAGTTCCTTTTTTAAGTAAGTAATAAAAACCAGTATATCTTCAACAAACTTGTTCACTTCTTCTACATCATATCCTCTAAGCTTTTTTGAAAATTTTCTTTTTTTAATGTCTTGAACAGTCAGCATACTAATCCTCCTTATTATTACATGGTCTTTACTAATATATATAAGTATCCAAGTAAGGTATTATGTCTACTAATATATTATCAAATAAAATTAAAGATTTAACACTCCAATTTATGGGAAAAGAAATGAAATTTCATTACAAGAAAAAAGAAGATAGATTTTCTCTATCTCCATAAGAAAAATGTTCATTTTAAAGTTATTAGTTTATCTAATTTTTACCGCTGTTCCATAAACAAGAATCTCGGCTGCTCCCTGCATAACTGCTGAGGTAGAAAATCTTAAATTTATTATTGCATCAGCACCTAATTTTTTAGCATCTTCAACCATTTTCGCAGTAGCAATTTTTCTAGCTTCTTCAATCATTTCACCGTACTCTTTCAGCTCTCCCCCTACTAGTTGTCTAAAGGCTGCTGCTATATCTTTACCGATGTGCTTAGCTCTTATGGTACTTCCTTTAACTAGTCCAAGGGTTTGAACTATTTCTTTTCCAACAATATTATTAGTATTTACTAAGATCATCTTTCTCCTCCTCTTTATCTTTAATTCTTTGAATTATGAGTGTTACGATTAATAACACAGCACTTAATATTCCGATAAGAAAAACTGTGATTAAAAAATATTGAACTATAAAATTTGGGAAAAAAAGTATACTTAAAGCTCCTATTACATACATAACAATACAAGATACTAAAATCCAGCAAAGTGTTTTAACCATAAAACTCCCCCTCTTAAATTTATAATAATATATAACTAATATTAATACAATAATTCTTTTGAATTTTTTCAAAAACTTACAAATAAAATTAAAAGGAATTTTATTTGGACAATCGAATATCTTATATAAACGAGTAGTTTTTGCAAAGGAGAAATTTTTATGAATCAAAACAGAGAAAACATATTTGATATTACACTAGGGTTATTTAGTTTAATATTAACATTAATACTAACTTTGTTTAATAAAGAATACATTTACATAAACATTTCATTGTTTCTAATATTATTAATACAAGGAATATTACTAAGGAAAATTCAATTGCGTATAGGACAATTTAATCTAACATTTTATATAGTAAGCATTATTTTATCATACTTCATACTAGGCTTAGTTCCTACTTTATGGCTTATCATAATTATCTTTTATGTTTATGAGGTCTTTAAAGACAAGTCTAGAAAGATTGTTGCACTGTCTAATGCAGGTATGTTTATATTAATATTTACCTTACTTCATTATGCTGTAAAAATCTTAGGATATAATCATTATACAGAGTTAAGCAGTGTTTACAATGCTATCTTTATAATTATATTTAGTGTGAGTGTATTTTTATTAAACTGGATATTTATATTTATACAGTTTAGAGTAATTGATAATAAGATGCCCGAAGGATGGACTGAAGGATTAGTCTGGGATTTTTACAGCAATATTATAACAGTACCTTTAACTGTGATACTAATTGATTTCTATTACACATATAATTATATTGCTATAGTTGTTTTATCATTACTAATTATTTTTGCTAATATGCTTTTTAAGTTGGTGCGAAATCTTGTATTTTTAAATAATCAGCTTAAAATAGTACATGAGATTGCAGTATCTGTAAGTTCGGAACTTGAACTGGGAGAAGTTACGTCTAATATTTTACAAGGTATATACGATTTAGTGAAATATGATTATTGTTTGCTATTACGTTTTGACGAGGATATAAACAATGTAGAGATAATGGACTCTAAAACCTTTAAGTCATTAGAAATCGACGATTGTGATATACAAAAGTACATTATAGAAAATATCGATAGAATATCTAAATACAAGGAAAGCTTTATTGCATGTGAAACTAAGGGATCAAAATATTATTTGGATTTAAGTGAAATTTCAAATGAAATAATATCATCTATATATCAGCCTCTTTTAGTTAAAAATCAATTAATAGGTTGTATTCTTTTATCAAGTAATAAATCTAACGCATTTTTAGAAGAACATCTTACTGTATTGAGTATTTTAGCTAGTCAAGCAGCTATAGCTATAGAAAATGCAAAACTATATAAAGAAACTAAGAATAGAGCAATTAAAGATGCACTAACCGGTTTGTATAATCAAAGCTATTTCTTTTCATCTTTAGAAGCTATAACAGGTGGATGCTTAACATGTGATAGAAATAAGTGCATACCATGTAGGACGACCAGCTTAATAATTTTAGATATTGACCACTTTAAAAAGATTAATGACACTTACGGACATCAAACTGGTGATAAGATATTAAAGGATGTTAGTCAAATAATAAGGCGAAATGTAAGGAAAACAGATATTACTTCAAGATATGGTGGAGAAGAGTTTACTATTATATTACCACAGACTGATGAAAATACTGCATATATTATAGCTGAAAGAATTAGATTAGGAATTGAACAGACTAAATTTGAAACTATTGATGGACAAACAATAAGTGTTACAATAAGTGGAGGCGTTTCTGAGTTTCCAAAGCAGGCAGACTCAGGAACTACATTACTGGCGTATGCTGATAGAGCTATGTATACAGGTTCAAAAAGAAGAGGTAGAAATAAAATCAGTAAATACGTTAGTTAGGGTTTAAAAGTTATTAAGTAAAAAAAAACCATCTAAATGATGTTTTAGTATATGGTATAATTAAGAGTAAAGGAGGTATAATATGAGGCAAAAAAGACGAAATAGAAATACAAAAAACTTAGGTAAATGGCGTAATGTAATTATATTTTTTATCATAGCACCTATAGTTGCGATATTAATAACAATAGGACTTTTTAGATATTTAATATTACCTTATATTGTATCTGATGATAACCCAGATAATATTAATCAAGATAAACAAAATAATGAAGATGACTCTGGGCAAGGTGATGACAATAATAATGATCAAGACTCAGATATTACTGATCCTATTATTACTTTAAGATTAGATGGAATGAGTTTATTTAATGTGCAGTTAGGAAGCTTTAGCAGTAAAGAAAACGCTCAATCTTTAGTAAATCAGTTAAAAGAAAAAGACATTAATGCTTATGTAGTAGATAGCGACAGCTTTAAAGTTTTTGCAGGAACGTTTTTCTCTAGAACAGAAGCCGAGAGATATAAAGATAAGTTAAAGAATACCTATAAAGATGCCTTCTTAAAAGAATTTTATATAGGAGGAGCTGTAATAGAATACCTTGCTGTAGACCAAGAATATGAAGATGAAATCGTTGACCTTATAAAAACAATGGAAAATTCATATAGTCAAGAAGCAGGTTTATGGACAGTAGCTATAAACAATTATGATATAAAAGAGTTAAAGGAAAAAACTATTAGCAATAATACTGTAATTGACACAAAGTTAAAATCAATAAAGGATAAGGTTAATAGTAAAAGTTTAGAAAACTTAATTTCTAGTCTTGAAAGTCAGCACATTGCCAGACAGCAACTGGTTAATAGGTTATCAGATAATAATACTAAATCTATTATAGATTCTTATGAACAATTTAACAATATCTTATTTAACTATATGAAGACTATAACTCAAAATCAGTAAAACAGGGGGTAGACAGATGAAATTATCAGCTATCAAGGAAACACTAAATGCTCAAGTATTAACAGGAGAAGAATTTTTAGATAAAGAAGTTTATGCAGCCTTTGGATGCGACTTAATGAGTGATGTACTAGCATTTGTTAAGGAGGATACTGTTTTGCTTACAGGATTAACAAATCCACAAGTTATAAGAACGGCAGAAATGATCGACGTTTTTGCTATCATTTTTGTAAGAGGAAAAAAGCCTAACAGTCAAGTTATAGATATGGCTAAAGAACGTAATATTACTGTAATGACTACAGATTATATTCTGTATAATGCATGTGGAAAACTCTATGAGAAAGGATTACAGGGACTAGATATTAAAGGAGTACAAGTTAATGGATGATAAGAGTGGTGTAATAAATCTGGAATATGAAGTAATAAGGTATGATTTTTCAAAAGCAGGTCAGGCGTCTAGTGAAATAAAAAAAGTCCTTAAGCAATTAGGAATAAATTCAAATATAGTAAGAAAGGTTGCGATAGCTACCTATGAGGCAGAAATGAATATTGCTATCCACTCTTTAGGTGGAAGAATTATTGTAACAATAACTGAAAGTAATATTAATATATCAGCTTTAGATTATGGTCCGGGAATTGAAAATATTAAGTTAGCTATGGAAGAAGGCTTTTCAACGGCTCCTAATAATATAAGAGAATTAGGGTTTGGAGCAGGTATGGGTCTGCCTAATATGAAAAGATGTTCAGATGTTTTTGAAATATGTTCTAAAAAAAATAAAGGAACAAAGGTAGATATGAAAATATCTTTAAACTAAAAGAATATTAACTATTAGTGGGTGATTAAGATGAGCAAATATTTTCATTCATTAGTTTTAGATGAGGAAAAATGTAACGGGTGTACAAACTGTCTGAGAAGATGTCCAATTGAGGCTATAAGAGTGAAAAATAAAAAAGCTATAATAATTAAGAATAGATGTATTGATTGTGGTGAATGTATTAGAGTCTGTCCTTATCATGCTCAAAAATCCATAACTGATGATTTGAATATGTTAAAAAACTTTGAATATAATATTGCTATTCCGTCAATGTCATTATATGGACAATTTAGTATTGATACTGATATGGAAAAGGTTTTTCAGGCAATAAAGGATTTAGGGTTTGATTATGTCTTTGATGAGGCGAGGGCTGCGGACATTATAACCGAAGTATTAAAAGATATGGTTAAAGATATAAAATTACCTAGACCAATAATATCATCTTTATGTCCGGCTATAGTAAGATTAATTCAGGTAAGGTTTCCATCCTTAATTGATAATATAGCAAGGGTAGAATCTCCTATGGAGATTTCTGCAAGAGTAGCAAGAAAGGAATTAATGGAAAATTACAACTTATCTTTTGAAAAAACAGGAGTTTTTTATTTAACTCCATGTCCTGCGAAGGTCACAAGTATAAGAAGGCCTATAGGTATTAAAGAATCTCATTTGAATGGAGCTATTTCTATTGACAGTTTATATGGCAATATTGTAACTAATGCTAAAAAGGCAAAAGTAACTAAAGCCTTTACCAGAGGTTCAACTGAAGGTATCGGTTGGGCAAGAGTTGGGGGTCAAAGCTATGCAATAGGAGTAGAAAACTATATAGCAGTAGATGGTATAGAGAATGTTATAAACGTTCTTGAGGAGATAGAATTAGGTAAGCTGAGTAATTTAAATTTTTTTGAGGGACTAGCCTGTACAGGGGGCTGTGTTGGAGGTCCGTTAAATGTTGAAAATCCTTTTATAGCAAAAAGTAGGATTAGAAAATTATCAAAGAATAAGACAAAATCTAAAGATATTACTAAAGAATATGTTAAAGGGCTTTATGAACAAGGTTTTATTGGATGGACTGAAAAGATATATACAAAAGATATTATGATATTAGATAAAAACATGCAGCGTGCTATGGAAAAAATCGAGCGTATAAAATATATAGCCAAGATGTTACCGGGACTGGATTGTGGTTCTTGTGGTTCTCCTACATGTACTTCATTGGCTGAGGACATTGTAAGAGGATACGGCAAAATAGATGACTGCGTCTTAAGAATGAGAGAAAACCTTAATAAAGATAATTAATTATGGAGGAATATTAATGCAAATATCTAAAATTATAGAAAAATTAAACTTAGAAATAATTGCAGGTTATGATAAAACTAAAGAAGATAACAAAGCAGAGGGAGTTTTTATATGTGATTTATTAAGTCTGGTAATGGCTAAGTCTAGATCTCTTGACATTTGGATTACAATTCAGACACATGTAAACGTAATAGCTGTAGCTAGTCTAATGGAGTTATCTGCGATAATTATAGCTGAAGATATGGAGATTGATGAAGATACCATAGTAAAAGCAGATGAAGTTAATGTTCCGTTATTCAAATCAAAGTTAAGTGCTTATGAACTTGCTTCAAAATTAAGTGAATTGGGTGTTTAGAATGAAGCTTGCTGCGGATCTACACATACATTCTGTGTTGTCTCCCTGTGGTGGTGACGAAATGACACCTAATAACATAGTCAATATGTGTTGTTTAAAGGAACTGGATGTTATTTCCGTAACGGATCATAACAGCATGTTAAATTGTAAAGCAGTTATAGAGCTTGCAAAGGCTAATAATTTAATAGTTATACCCGGTATGGAGGTTACAACTAAAGAAGAAGTTCATGTTTTGTGTTATTTTAGAGATGTTTATAAGGGTCTGGAATTTTCTGAATTAATTTATGATTCTCTTCCCAAGGTATACAATAATGAAAAGGTTTTTGGTCCTCAAATTATTATGGATAAAGACGACAATTATCTTGGGAAAGTTGAAAAGTTACTAATTAGTAGTACCTCTTATACAATCAATGAAGTATATAGACTTGTTAAAGAAAAGGGAGGTATAATGATTCCTGCCCATATAGATAGAAGCTCATTTAGTATATTATCATCTTTAGGCTTTATTCCTATAGATTTAGACATTAAATCAGTTGAAATTTCTAATCAAGAACTTATTAAATCTATTTGCAGCAAATTTAAATTAAAAGACTATAAAATTATGAGAAATTCTGATGCTCATTATTTAAAAGATATAAACGAAAGAGATTTTTTTATATACCCAAAGGAAAAAACTATTAATTCTGTAATAGACTATTTATCTACATCGGAGGATATACAATGAAAGAGTTGTCACTTCATATTTTGGATTTGGTAGAGAATTCAATAAGGGCTAAAGCTAAGTTAATAATCATTACTGTTGTAGAAAACGTATTAAAAGATATATTAACTATTGAGATAGAGGATAATGGAAGCGGAATGGATAAAGAATTTTTAAAGAAGGTAGATGATCCCTTTGTTACAACTAGAACTACTCGTAAAGTTGGTTTAGGGCTGTCACTTATAAAAGCTTCAGCCTTAAGCTGTGATGGGGATTTTAAAATATCATCACAAAAAAATATTGGAACAAAAGTATACTTCAGTTTTAGACATAGTCATATAGATAGAGTTCCTATAGGTGATATGGGAAAAACAATGACAGCCATTATTAATCAATGTCAGGACAATGAGATTGTTTATACCCATCAATACAATGATAAAAGCTTCACAATAGACACCAGAGAAATTAAAGATATACTCGATGGTGTCAGCATAAAGAGTCCCGAGGTATTAATTTGGATTAAAGATTATATAAACTCTAATACTAAAGAGATTAAAAGATTGACATAGACTTAAGATTGATAATTAAACACACAAATCATAATAGAACCCTTTGCTGGGTTCTTTATTTTGTGTTATAATTATGTATTGATTGTATTATTTATGTACTTTGACTTATTTAATTTTAATATTTTATGGACATGCCGTGTTGACTAATTAAGATATTATATTATGGAGTTATTATATTTGAGATTCTATACTTTGGCATATTTTTTTGGTTATAAACGTATTATTATAAAGCTTAATGTCTAAGAAATAGAACTCAATGACCTTCTATGTTTTATAACAAAATTTTTAAAATAAGAGGTGAGAACTATGAAGAAAAGGTTTACCTTTAGAGGTGGTATTCATCCCCCGCACTTTAAAGAAGCTACGGAAAACGTTGCCGTAGAAAGAGCTAAAGAACCGCAAATTGTAACTATACCTTTACATCAGCATATAGGTGCATCTTGTGAACCTTTAGTAAAAGTGGGTGATAAAGTAAAAATTGGACAGAAAATAGGTGGTGCACAGGCATTTGTATCAGCACCGGTTCACTCAAGTATTGCAGGTACTGTAAAGAAAATTGTTTCATTACCTTCTTCCACAGGTTCAAATACAATGAGTATTGTTATTGAATCTGATGGTAGTAATGAGATACACGAGGATGTTAAGCCAAAGGGCAAGCTTCACTCTCTAAGCAAGGAAAAAATATTAGAGATAATTAAAGAGGCTGGGATTACTGGAATGGGTGGAGCAGGATTCCCTACTTTTGTCAAACTGTCTCCTCCACCAGAAAAAACTATAGACACAATCATTCTTAATGGTGCTGAATGTGAGCCGTATTTAACTGCAGATCACAGACTTATGCTGGAAAGTCCTAAAAAAATTGTTCTCGGGCTTAAAGCCATTATGAAGGCTGTAGGTGTAAGAAAAGGCTATATTGGTATTGAAGATAATAAACCTGATGCAATTGAAATCATGGAAAAGGCAGCAATAAATGATCCTCATATTGAAGTAGTAGTTTTAAAGACTAAATATCCGCAAGGAGACGAGAAGAGGTTAATAAACGCTGCTACAGGAAGGATAGTTCCCTCAGGGGGATTACCAATGGATGTTGGTGTTATTGTTAACAATGTTGGTACAGCTTTTGCTGTTGCTGATGCCATAGAGACAGGTATGCCTTTGGTTGAAAGAGTTGTTACTGTTACCGGAAGTGCTGTAAAAGAACCTAAGAATCTTATTGTAAAGGTAGGTACTTCTTTTAAAGAGATAATTGAACAGTGTGGAGGCTATAAGCAAAAACCCGGAAAGATAATTTCCGGAGGTCCTATGATGGGTATTGCACAATACACTGATGAAGTTCCAGTAATAAAAGGGACTTCAGGTATTCTTGTACTAAACGAAAAAGAGGCTCATATTCCTAATCCTCAGGCCTGTATTAGGTGTGGAAAATGTGTTGATATATGCCCGGTTAATTTACAGCCGTTGTTCATTAGTCAGTTCTCAATGAAGAGAATGTACGATGAGGCAGAGGGTTATCAAGCTTTAGCCTGTATAGAATGTGGTTCTTGTTCATATATATGTCCCTCAAAACGACCACTGTTACACTCTATTCGAATGGCTAAAAGAGAGATTATTTCTAAAAGAAAGAAAAGCTAGTTGATGGGAGGTTAATAAAATGGATAATAATTTAATTGCATCTTCATCTCCTCATCTTAGGTCTAATGAAACTATTAGCAGAGTGATGCTAGATGTATTAATTGCACTTTTGCCGGCAGCCATAGGGAGTATTTGGTTCTTTGGATTAGATGCTGTAATTCTTATAAGTTTAGCTATAGGAGCTGCTGTTATATCTGAATGGATTTGTCAAAGGGTAATGAACAGACCCGTTTCAATAAATGATTTAAGTGCTGCTGTTACTGGTTTATTAGTAGCTTTTAATATACCACCAACTGCACCGTGGTGGATTCCTGTTATCGGTTCAGCTTTTGCAATAATCATTGTTAAGCAGTTATTTGGAGGATTAGGGCATAACTTTATGAACCCTGCTTTAGCCGCTAGAGCAATGCTTTTAGCATCATGGCCTGTTACTATGACTAATTGGATACAGCCCGGTACTCAAGTTAGTGCTGATGCAGTTAGTTCTGCAACTACGCTGGCTATACTTTCAGGAGATTCTAAAGCAGCATTACCAAGTTTAACTGATGTTTTCTTTGGTAACGTTGCGGGCTGTCTTGGTGAAACATCTGCATTTTTACTGATAATCGGTGGTATTTATCTGCTTTATAGAGGCGTTATTAATTGGAGAATTCCTTTCACTTATATTGCAACCGTAGCTGTTTTTACCTTAGTATTCGGAGAAGCATTTGCAGTAGATTTAGATCCTACAAGAATGATTTATCATATTTTAGCGGGTGGATTAATGTTAGGTGCTTTTTATATGGCTACGGATTATTCATCATCTCCGATTTCAGCAAGAGGTCAGGTTATTTTTGGTATTGGTTGTGGATTGATTACTATTGTTATTAGACTTCAAGGCGGTTATCCGGAAGGTGTATCATATGCAATATTATTAATGAATTTAGCTGCACCTTTAATAGATAAATATACTAAACCCAAAGTATTTGGGGAGGTGAAGTAAGTGCGTGAAGTAATTAAGTTAGGACTGATTTTACTTCTAATATGTGCTGTATCTGCTGTAGTTCTTGGACTTACTAATTGGTTAACAGGAGATGGCATTATAGAGGTTGAAGAAAATCTTAGTAGTGAAGCTAGAAAAGGAGTATTAAAATTGTCTGATACAGATATTGTTAAATCAATAGATGAACAAAGTCTTAAAGATATTCAAGCTGAGTATGAAAATGTATTAGAAGTTTACGAGGGATATACTGGTAATAATCTTGCAGGGTATGCAATAAAAACCGTTGATTTTGGTGGATATGCTGGAGCCATAGAAGTTATTACGGGAATTTCTACAGATGGAAAGATAATTTCAGTTAAAGTTGTTAATCATAAGGAAACTCCGGGTCTAGGTGCTAATATTACAGGTGAAGGCTTTCAAAGTCAGTTTGAAGGGAAAAATACTCAAGAAGAAATTATTAGAACTAAAGTATCGCCAAAACCTGATAGCAGTGAAATTCAAGCCCTTGGCGGAGCAACTATAAGCTGTGATTCTGTAATTAGGGCTGTAAATACTGCAAGAGAAGTATTTAATACTGGGCTTTTAAAATAGATTTACTTTAAGTCGGAGGTGAAATAATGAGTTTGTTAAAAACTTTTAAGAACGGTATAGGAAAGGAAAATCCTGTATTTGTCCAGCTTCTTGGAATGTGTCCAGCATTAGCTGTTACAACTACGGCTATAGACGGTATGGGTATGGGTCTAGCTACAACAGCAGTTTTATTGGGGTCTAATCTGGTTATATCTCTTATGAGAAATTTCATACCTGATAAGATTCGTATACCATCCTTCATTGTTGTTATAGCTACATTTGTTACATTAATAGATATGTTGATGAATGCTTATGCGATTAACCTTTATAAATCATTAGGTTTATTTATTCCCTTAATTGTTGTTAATTGTCTAATACTTGGAAGAGCTGAATCTTTTGCATCAAAAAATAAACCTTTTAAATCAATAATTGATGGATTAGGTATGGGTATTGGGTTTACCCTTGCACTTACAATTTTAGGCATTGTAAGAGAATTGTTTGGAGCAGGAAGCGTATTTGGACTTGATCTTTTTGGAAAATCTTTTGAGCCTGCACTTATTATGATATTACCACCGGGTGCTTTTATAGCCCTAGGGATATTAGTAGCGTTATTAAACTGGTTTAAAAATAAAAAAGCTACCAGAGCTTAAGGAGGGACATAGATGGAATTTGTTGCGATTTTAGTTAGTGCTATACTTGTTAATAATTTTGTTTTGGCAAGGTTCTTAGGTATATGTCCATTCCTAGGAGTCTCTAAACAAGTAGAAACGGCTTTTGGGATGGGCATGGCAGTAACCTTTGTTATGACATTAGCATCAATTATAACATATTTAATACATCGTTTAGTTTTAGTTAATTTAGGTATAGAATATCTACAGACCATTGCTTTTATACTAGTAATTGCTTCTTTAGTACAGTTTGTTGAATTGTTTGTTAAAAAGGCAAGTCCGGGCTTATATGACGCCTTAGGAGTTTATTTACCGCTTATTACGACAAATTGTGCTGTACTTGGTTTAGCAATATTAAATATTCAAGAAAAATATACATTAATGAAAACCATTACTCATGCAATTGGAGCTTCTATAGGTTTTATGATAGCTATAGTATTGTTTGCAGGTATTAGAGAGAGATTAGCACTGGCAGACGTTCCGGAATGTTTAAAAGGTTTTCCTATAGCATTGATTACAGCAGGTTTAATGTCTGTTGCTTTTCTAGGATTCCAAGGGCTGTCAGTTTTATAGGAGGTGAATGGAAATGATTGAAACTATATTAGATCCGGTATTAGCCCTAGCTGGTTTGGGGCTTGTTTTTGGAATAGGACTTGCAATTGCTTCAAGAGTTTTTGCTGTTGAGGTTGACCCTAAAGTTGAGGCAATTAACAAAGCTTTACCGGGGGCAAACTGTGGTGCATGTGCATACCCGGGATGTGGTGCATTTGCCGAGGCAGTAGCTGCTGGAAAAGCTCCTGTAAATGGATGTCCGGTAGGTGGAGCGGATTGTACTGAAAACCTCGGTAATATAATGGGTGTAAATGCAGAAGCCGGAGAAAAAAGAATTGCTAGAGTTATTTGTAACGGTACGGATTGTAATGCACGTGAAAAATTTAATTATGAAGGCATGAAAGACTGTAAGGCTGCAATTATGGTGCAAGGTGGTAGTAAAGCCTGTGAATTCGGTTGTTTAGGACTTGGAACATGTGTAGATGTCTGTCCTTTTGATGCTGTATATATAGATAATGGATTAGCTAAGATAGATGAGGAAAAATGTACAGCCTGTGAGAAATGTGTGGTTGAATGTCCTAAAGATGTTATCGAAATGATTCCTCATTCCCAAAAAGTAGCTGTTGATTGTAACAGTAAAGAGTTTGGTAAAGAGGTTAAAGTTAAGTGTAGTGTTGGATGTATCGGCTGTAAAATATGCGTTAAGAAATGTCCTTTTGATGCTATAAAATTTGAAGATAGTTTAGCTAAGATAGATTATGAAAAGTGTACTAACTGTATGTTATGTGCTGAAAAGTGTCCAACAAAAGCAATCTGGGCTGATTTCGACAATAGAAAAAAAGCAGTTATAATTGATGATAAATGTATCGGATGTACTATCTGTGCTAAGAAATGCCCTGTAGATGCAATTGAGGGAGAATTAAAAGGACTTCATAAGGTATTGGATGATAAATGTATTGGTTGCAGTGTATGTTATGAAAAATGTCCTAAGGATGCAATAGAAATGAAGTAAAAAAATCGAGCTTGCTCGATTTTTTTCATTATGAAAAAATTGTAACTTGTAAATAATAAACATAAGTGTTAAACTAGGATTGTGGGTCTTTATGTCCATTTTTAAATATATGATAAAAAAGCTCATTGACAAAGAGGGAATGTATTTTATGACAAAAATGACTAAGTGGGACAAGTTTTTAATAATCTTTATAATAATCTCCAGTTTAATAGGTTTATATTTTGTAAAATATAGTGCTTTTAATGAAGGTCAAAAGTATATTGTTGTTGAAGTTAATGGAGAGGAATATAAAAAAATTTCTTTTGGTCCTAATATGGTAGGTAAGATTATTGAGTTTAATACTGATTTTGGTCATAATGTCATTGAAATTGGAGAAGAAAGAGTAAGGGTAATAGAAGCAGACTGCCCTGACAAATTAGACGTAAAACAAGGTTGGATTTCGAGTCCCGGTGAAATTATAGTATGTTTACCTAATAGATTTGTAGTACAGATTATTAGTGTAAATGAAACAGAAAAAGACTATGATTATATTAGCTATTAAAGAAAGTGTGAAATAGATGAATAAAATTAAGAAGATAGTTTTTTTATCTTTATTAGTATCTTTAGGACTGGCCCTTAACATAATTGAGTCAACTATTCCAGTGCCTTTCGTAGCTCCGGGTGCTAAACTTGGATTATCAAATATAGTGGTTCTTACAACTTTAGTTGTATTTGGATTTAAAGCCGGATTTACTGTTGCGGTATTAAAGAGTCTTTCTTTTGCAATGGCTACTGGAAGCTTTTCAGGCTTATTTTATAGTTTATCAGGTGCAATACTAAGCTCTATTGTAATGTATATAGTTTATAAACATTTTAATAATTATTTTAGTTTAATTGGAGTTAGTATTTTCGGAGCCATGAGTCATAATTTTGCACAAATTGCAGTTGCAAGTATCATTATGGAGAACATAAAGATATTTTCTTACTTACCTGTAATGTCTTTGGTAAGTCTTTTTACAGGATATTTTGTTGGACTTAGTTCCATATTTATAAGTAAGAATTTTGAAAAAAATTTTTTTAAGATTATAACTTAGACAAAAGGAGGAGTAAATAGTGAGGTCAAATGGTAAAAGTACTTTAATATTACTAATTTTGCTTGCAATAGGGATTGTAATAGGAGGCGTTATAGGAGACTTATTGGCAGATATGGTACCGTTTTTATCTTATAGCTATCCTATTGGTTTAGATGCTCCTTTACACTTAGACCTAAGTGTTATAAGTTTGGTATTTGGTTTAAAGATTGACGTTAATGTAGCTAGTGCAATAGGTTTAATTTTGGCTTATTTAATGTATAGAAAAATATAAGCTGTGAGGTATTTATATGAGTAAGTTAATATTAGCTTCTGCTTCACCACGAAGAAGGGAGCTTTTGAGTATATTTGATATAAGCTTTGATATTTGCACAAGTAATATTGACGAAGTAGTTAGAAACGACGAAGATCCTAAGCAGGTTTCTATGTCTTTAGCATTCCAAAAAGCTTTAGATGTATCAAATAGATTTAATAATAATGAAATAGTTCTGGGAGCAGATACTGTTGTTTATATGAATAACACTATTTTTGGCAAGCCAAAGGATTATGACGATGCTCTTAATATGCTTGGTATTTTAAATGGATGTATTCATTCCGTAATAACCGGAATATGTATTATTCAAGCAGGAACTAATAAAAAAATTATTGACTATTGTGAAACTAAGGTTAGATTTAGGCATATGACACATGACAAGCTAAAGTCATATTTAAAAACTGATGAATACAAGGATAAAGCCGGAGGCTATGCTATACAAGGATATGGCTCTGTACTGGTAGAATGGGTAGAGGGTTCATATTCAAACGTTGTAGGTCTTCCGATTGCAAAAGTAGACAGCTTGCTAGGTAAGTATTTTGGATTAGAATTATTATAATATTTAAATAAATATAAATATTCTCTTGATATTTCCCTGTTTTATTCTTTATAATTTATTTATATAAAATAAAAATTTTTGGGGGAAAATATGTCTAAAAGTCAAAACTATACTATTAAGGATTTACCGGAAGATGAAAGACCAAGAGAAAAATTATTTAAATATGGTCCAAAGGTCTTATCGGATTCAGAACTTTTGGCAATAATTATTAGAACAGGTAATAAACAAAAAACAGCTATTGAAATTGCACAAAATCTATTGTCCATTGATAAAAGAGGACTTAAGTTTTTGACTGAACTTTCGTTTGAAGAATTTACTAAAATCAAAGGTATAGGAAAATGTAAGGCATCACAGATTTTGTCTGCATTAGAATTAGCAAAGAGGATGGCTGCCTCTAATGGAGGAAATAAGGTTAAAGTTACATCTCCAACAGATGTAACAGGTATACTAATGGAAGAGATGAGATATTTAAAAAAAGAATTTTTTAAAATAGTACTGTTAGATACAAAAAATCAAGTGATAGCTATTGAGAATATATCAGTTGGAAGTCTTAATGCTTCAATAGTACATCCTAGAGAAGTTTTTAATATTGCTATTAAGAGAAGCTCAGCATCCATTATTTTAGTTCATAATCATCCTAGCGGAGACCCTAATCCAAGTAAGGAAGATTTAAAAGTTACTAAAAGGCTGGTTGAGTGCGGCAATATAATAGGAATTAGAGTTTTAGATCATTTGATTATTGGAGATGGACAATTTGTTAGTTTAAAAGAGAAAAATATGGTCTAGTATATAAAGTAGGACTTATTGAAGATGATGCTTTTTGTCTGAATGAAGAGTCGTCTTATAAAGGAGTTATACAATTCTTAACGAAGACTCAAGGAAGATAAGTTTTAAAATTGTAAGCTATCGGACAAAATATAGTATAATAATTATTAAGCGATGAGAAATAGGAAGGAGCAATTATTATGGGACTATTCGGATTATTTTCTAAAGATATAGGTATTGATTTAGGCACAGCTAATACATTAGTTTTTGTAAAAAACAAAGGAATTATCATCAGAGAACCATCTGTTGTTGCTATACAGACAAATACCAAGGAAATCCTTGCTGTAGGAGAAGAAGCGAAAAAAATGATAGGAAGGACACCTGGAAATATTGTAGCTATTAGACCATTAAAAGATGGAGTTATAGCAGATTTTGATGTAACTGAAAAGATGCTTAAATATTTTATACGAAAAGCTTATTCAAGACGTTCATTTATTCACCCCAGAGTAGTTGTATGTGTACCATCTGGTGTAACTGAAGTAGAAGAAAGAGCAGTAGAAGAGGCTACTATAAGAGCAGGAGCAAGAGATAATCATGCACATTTGGTTGAAGAACCCATGGCTGCTGCAATTGGTGCTGATTTACCTGTACAGTCTCCAACAGGTAGTATGATTGTAGATATTGGTGGAGGAACTACTGAGGTTGCAATTATATCCTTAGGTGGTATAGTAACCAGTAAATCTATTAGAATAGCTGGAGATGAGTTAGATGAAGCTATTGTTCAATATGTCAAAAAATCATATAGCTTAATGATTGGTGAAAGAACTGCCGAGCAAGTCAAAATTACTATTGGTTCTGCTGATAAAGAATCAAAAGAAAGAAAAATGGATATTAGAGGGCGTGATTTAATAACAGGGTTACCAAAGACTGTTGATATTTCTTCGGTTGAAATACACGAAGCAATGAGAGAGCCGGTTATAAGCATCATTGATGCTATTAAATATACTTTGGAAAAAACTCCTCCTGAGTTAGCTTCCGATATTATGGAACTGGGAATTATGCTAACGGGCGGTGGAGCATTATTAAATGGATTAGATACTTTAATCAAAAGAGAAACAGGAATGCCGGTACAAATTGCAGAAAATCCGCTGGACTGTGTAGCTTTAGGTACTGGTAAGGTATTAGATAATATTGATATGATGAAGAAGGTTTCTGGAAATAGGAGAAAGATAGGATAAGTTGGTGATAATTGTGTTTAATTATAAAAAATATGGAAGTAGGATGATAGTGACTGTAGTTACTATCATTCTTATTATAATTATTGGAATTACTGCTAATGGTCGTCAAAATATTACGGCTATTGAAAATATATTAGGAAAGATTATAACTCCTGCTCAAAAATTTTTTTATAACACAGGTCAGGTCATTGAAAATACCTTTCAATCAGTAGGAAATATTGGAAACTTAAAAGATGAAAACGAAAAACTAAAAAAAGAAATTATTAAGTTACAAGAGGTTAATATTAAATATGAAGATATAATTATGAGAACTGATTTCTTAAGGAATGAAGCAAAGTTAAAAAATAATTCTAAATTTACCCTTGTTTCGTCTCAAGTTATCGGAAAAGACCCGGGAAATTGGTTTGACAGGTTTATAATAGATAATGGAGTTAATCATGGAATTAAAAAGGGAGACGCGGTTATACAAGCTGTAGAAATTGATAATGATATTGTTATTGAAGGGTTAATAGGCAAGGTTATAGAAGTTGGAGATAATTGGTCTAAGGTTATATCAATAATTGATGAAGGTAGTAATGTCAGCTTTAAAGCCATTAGAACTCAAAATGGAGGAATAATTCAAGGAAGCTTAGAAGGTGAAGTTAGCGGTTATTTATTTGACAAAAACTCTGACATTGTTGAGGGAGACAAGCTCTTAACTTCTGGTCTTGGAGGAGTATTCATTGAAGGATTATATATAGGTGATATAAAAAAGGTAGAGAAAAAGGATGACGAACTTGTACAAAGAATTGAACTAAATTCGGCAATAGATTTTGGGAATATTTATAGAGTATATGTTATTACAGGTACTAATTAAAAAGGGGTAAATAAATTGAAGGTACTTTATATTTCAATTATTGTAATTATTAATTTTCTGTTTCAGACGACAATACTACAATATTTTGCTATAGGCGGAGTAATTCCAAATATTACTCTTATTATCCTTGTTACTATAGCATTATTAAAAGGAAAGAAAATCGGTGGAATTTTAGGTATCTCTATGGGATTATTACAAGACATTATATTAAGTAATGTCATAGGAATAAATTCACTTATATACTTTTTTATAGGATATTTAGTGGGGACGGTAGATAATAAAGTATTTAAGGATAATATGTGGGTAGTATTATTTTTTACAGGAATATCAACAATCTTTTTTCACATATTCTTTTATATAATTATGTATTTTTTATCAATAGAGATAAGGCTTTTTGCTATGTTTAGAAAAGTTATATTAATTGAAGTAGTTTATAACATGATTGTTTCTATACCAATTTTTAAAGGTATAAACAAGTTGTTTAGAGTACGCAGCTTAAGCTTTAAAAACAGATAACTAGAGAGGGGACTTAAGTTTGAAACTTTTAGATCAATTAAAGAATAGATATAATATTTTAACTATTGCTATTGTTTTGATGATTTTTATACTTTTATTCGAACTTGCAACCCTTACAATAGCAAGAGGAGAGGAGCTTAGGAAGAAATCAGACGAAAAGAGAGTTAGAGAATTATCCATTACAGCTCCCAGAGGAGAGATTAGGGATAGATACGGCAGGTTATTAGCAGGAAATAAACCAAGCTTTACTGTTCAGCTGCTAAAAGATGAGCTTACCAGTAGAAATATTAATAGAAATAATATTCTTCTAAATTTAGTTAATATTTTAGAAGAAGAAGGAGAAAATTATACAGATGAGATGCCGATTAAGTTTAATACTTTTGTTTATAATGAAGATTACAAATTTCTAGAAAATGATCAAACTCCACAAGATAGGGTGATTGATATTTTGATAGAAAGAGAGCTTATAGGAGAACTGCTGGAATCCAGATATATTTATACTAAAGAGGGTCATAACTATAATTTTTTAGTTGGACAGCGAGCAAAAAATGTTTTATCAAAAAGTGGAGTAGATGTTCCTATAAACGTTGTATTAAACGATAATGGTAATACTGAGTTTTTATTTGATAAAAATACAAATATAGTTAATTGGTTAAGTGAGAACAATATAGAAATTGGTGCTAATCCAAAAGATGCTTTAGTTAACTTAGTTTCTAATGATAAGCAGATTATGAAAAAAATGTTTACCAGCTCAATAGTGCGTAGACTTGGCTTTGAAGCTCTTCAAAAACATGGACTTACAACTGAAGTATATATGTCAGATTATTCATTGACTTATGATAATGAGTATTGGGATATAAAAGACAGATTAATAGAAGCTTACGCAGATATAACTGAAACAACTTCAGCAAAAGAAGATTTTATTACGATTGCCAAGAAAGAAGCAGCAGAAGAATTATTGGATTCTGTTATTGTTAAGACTGATAAGGATGTCAATACTTTCATAGTCCCGGCAGAAATTTTAATAGAACTGCTTGGAGACAATGATATTCATGTACCTATTGAAGTTTTCTTATCTCAAGATGAGAATGAGTTGATTTTAAATTATGCAAGTATAGATTCCATGAAAACATTTTTAGAGAACGAAAAATTTGACAAAGAGGATATTGATAATATTTTATCCTTTGAAAATAAAAAAAATGCTTGTATTAAAGTGTTACTTTTATTAGGGGAAAAGTATTCTTTATTAGATGATATTATTATCCATAATGACATTAAGCGATATGTTCAGGGATTAATTTTAGAAAAAAATATAAATCCTAGAATATCAGTTTCAAAAAACTTTCAATATGTTTCTTATAAAGAAAAAATAGACTGGATGGAAGAATATGGAATTGACTTTGGTAGTAATGCTAAAGAAGCATTCAATTTATTAAGAAAGAAATATAACATTGATGAGCAATTAAGTATATATGAAGCAAGAGGTATACTTGTAATGATAGAACAGTTAAATGAGCAAGGATACAAAGGATACCAGCCTATAAACGTAGCACAAGGGATTGAGAATAAAACAGTAGCTCGTATTGAAGAAAACAATATTGAGCTTCAAGGTATACAAATTTCTGTTGAACCGTCTAGATATTACCCTCACGGGTATTTAGCAGCACATACATTAGGATATATGGGTAAAATTTCTCAACCTGGGGAAATACAGAGATATTTAACAGAACGGGATGATTATTCTCTTAATGATAGTATTGGAAAAACTGGAATTGAACAAAGATTTGAAGAATACCTTAATGGTGATGACGGAACTAAAAGAGTTGAGGTTGATGCCTATGGCAATACAGTAACAGTTCTAGAGGAGACCAAAGCCGTTCCCGGAGATAATGTCTACCTGACTATTGATGCACATCTTCAAAAAGTAGCAGAGGAATCTCTTAAGCATGCACTTGAGCAGATACAAGTAAATGGAGAGTTTCAAAGTAAATGGGGTAATTATAACTATAAAGAAGATAACGATTTATCGTATGCTACTTCGGGAGCAGTGGTTGCTATAGATGTTAAAACAGGAGAGATTCTAGCTATAGCCAGTTATCCTGCTTATGACCCTAATCTGTTTGTACCTTATATATCAACTTATGATTGGGAAAGTCTACAACCGGAAAATGAAGAAGACTTATTAGCACCAAGACCTTTATATAACGTATCTATTCAAACTGCTGTTCAGCCCGGTTCAATTTATAAAATGATTACAGCTTTGGCAGCATTAGAAAAAGGGTTAGATCCTGAATATAAAATATACGATAAAGGATATATAGACTTAGGTGGAGCTCAACCTGCATGTTGGTTATGGAATTCACAGAGAAGAACTCATAAATATGAGAATGTTTATGAGGCCATAAGAGATTCATGTAACTATTATTTCTTTTCACTAATGATAGGAACAAGTGATAGATATAAAACTGAAAGTCCTATAAAGTTAGAGTTAAGTGACCTAATAGAATTATCTAAAAGATTTGGTCTTAATGAGAGAACAGGTATTGAGATTACTGGAGAAAGCTCAGGAAACGTACCAAGTGAAGAAAGTCAGGGTAAGATTGCTAATAGTACCCTTAGAAATTTCTTAATAAATAATAGAAATGCTGTTAAAGAAGATGGAGATTTAACTGATGAAGAAATTGAATTCATTATTAGTCATGCTTACGCATGGGCAAATGATGGTAAAAATTATACAAAAGGTAGAATCAATAGAAAGCTTGATGAATTAGAATTAGGTTTACAAATTCATACTCCTTTAAAATTTACTGAAACCACACAATTGTCCTTGAGTGATTATATTACCTTTACCTACCTCAAAGATGCAAAATTTCAAATAGGTAACTGGCTTAATATATCAATAGGGCAAGGGGAGAATTCCTATACTCCGATACAAATGGCAAGTTATATTGCTACTCTGGCTAACGATGGTTATAAATCTAAAGTAAGTGTTATAGATAGAATAAAAAGTTATGATGATAAGCATGAGGTTTTAAAATATGACAGAGTTATGGAAGATATAGGTTTAATTCAAGATAATTTAGAAGCTGTTCAAAAAGGTATGCTTAAGGTAACAGAAAGATGGGGTACTGCTTATAGTACTTTTGGAAACTTCCCTGTTAAAGTTGCCGGAAAGACAGGTACAGCAGAAAAAGATGGTGTGATACCGGGAACAGATGGCAGAGAATACGATAACTATTCTTGGTTTGTTGCATATGCTCCTTATGATAATCCGCAGATAGCTGTAACTACTTTATTAGTTCAAGGAGGCAGCGGTGGATACGGAGCACCTGTAGCTAGGGAAATTATTGCAGAGTATCTTGGATTAAATAGTCAAAATCAAAATATTTCTTTTGATAATAAATTGGTAAGATAGTAATCTTGCCAATTTTTTTATTAACACAGGAGGAATTACAATAGATATGACGAATTTAGTAATAGACAGTAATATCTACAGTACGGTAATGGAGGTAGATTTATGGAAAGTTTAATATCATTTAAGGGTAACAGAGAAGGAATATATATTCATATTAAAGATGGCGAATTTGAAATCATAAAGCAGCAATTACAAAGTAAGCTCAATGAGGCAGGAAATTTTTTCTTTGGCTCAAATGTTATAAACTTTAAAGGAAAACAATTAGATAGCAAAGAAGAAAATGAACTTAAAAGCATTGTAGAGAAAAAGTATGGTATTGCTGTTGATAATTACAATGAACAAACTGAAGAAGAAAATTTTTTCCAAGGAATTGAAGAAGGAAAAACAAAATTTATTCGATCTACAGTTAGGTCCGGTCAATGTATTAAATATGATGGTAATTTAATTGTGATAGGTGATGTAAATGCAGGAGGACAAGTGATTGCTAATGGTAATATTTTAGTTATGGGGTCTCTTAGAGGGATGGCTCATGCCGGATGTGATGGCAATATAAAAGCAATGGTAGCTGCATTTGATCTTCAACCCACTCAGCTTAGAATTGCACATATTATAGCAAGAAAACCTGACAATGATGATGTCACTGTTTCTAAGTGGCCAGAAGTAGCTAAGATTGAAGAAGATATAGTTTTAATAGAACCATATTTACGTAAAAAATAAATAAAGTAGGAGGAAAATATATGGGAGAGGTAATAGTTATAACTTCAGGAAAGGGTGGAGTAGGTAAAACTACTGCCACGGCAAATATAGGTGCTGGACTTGCTAAATTAGGAAAAAAAGTTGTAGTAGTTGATGCAGACATTGGATTAAGAAATCTTGATGTGGTTTTAGGTTTAGAAAATAGAATTGTTTATGACATAGTAGATATAGTAAATAAAGTATGCAGACTAAAGCAAGGACTTATAAAAGATAAAAGGTATGAAGGATTATTCCTTTTACCTGCTGCTCAAACTAAGGATAAAACGGCAGTATCTCCCAAACAGATGCAACAACTTTGTAATGACTTAAAAGAACATTTTGATTATGTAATAGTTGATAGTCCTGCAGGAATTGAACAAGGATTTCAAAACGCTATTGCAGGTGCCAATCGTGCAATTGTTATAACAACACCGGAAATTTCGGCTGTAAGAGATGCAGACAGGATAATCGGATTATTAGAAGCTAAAGGATTACATGATCCTCTTCTTATTATAAACAGAATCAGACAAGAAATGGTAAAAAGAGGAGACATGATGAACATCGAAGATATGATTGATATTTTAGCTATTGATTTACTTGGAGTAATCCCAGATGATGAAGCAATAGTAATATCTACCAATAAAGGCGAACCGGTTGTTTCTGATGAAGTAGCATTGTCAGGTCAGGCATTTAGAAATATAACTAAAAGAATACTTGGTGAAGAGGTTCCATTAATGGATTTAGACGTAGATGAAACTATACTTACCAAGCTCAGAAAATTAATATTTGGGAAATAATAAGGAGGAGTTAAATTGGCTTTTTTAAAGAGTTCAAATAAAAATGAAAGCAATAGTAAAAATGTAGCAAAAGAAAGATTAAAGCTGGTACTCATCCACGATAGAGCACATGTTTCATCACGTTTTTTAGATATGATTAAAGGAGATATTATTAGAGTTATATCTGACTATGTAGAGATAGATGAAGAAGGACTGGATATAAAATTCACCAGAACCAGACGAGAAAGTGATGATACTCCGGTACCTGCTTTAATAGCTAATATACCTATAATAAAAATGAAGGATAGAATGATGGATTGATTTGGAGGTTTATATGAATATTGCACTGATTGCTCATGATAAGAAAAAGAAAGCTTTAGTTAATTTTTCAGTAGCATATACTCAGGTATTAAAGAAGCATTCACTTTTTGCTACCGGAACTACAGGAAAGGTAATACATGAAGCCACAGGATTAGAAATACATAGATTTTTATCTGGTCCTTTAGGTGGTGACCAGCAAATGGGAGCAGAAATAGCTACTAATAATTTAGATTTAGTTATTTTTATTAGAGACCCACTAACAGCTCAGCCTCATGAACCTGATATTTTAGCATTAATGAGATTGTGTGATGTTCACAATATTCCTTTAGCTACAAACATAGGAACTGCTGAAATATTAGTTAAAGGATTAGAAAGAGGAGATTTAAACTGGAGAGTTAATATACATGATAAATAAGTTAGGAACATTTAAAAAAATAAAAGTTCTATTAAAACTACTAGCTTTTAATAGGACTTTTATTTTTTATTGCTAAGGTAAGTTAATCTACTCGATTTTTTTATAATTTAAATGGATTAAGTTTTATACTTCTATTATCAGAGAAATACCGCCACTGCTTTTCAAAATAAGGTATTAGGTATACATCTAAACCGAAAGCTCTTCCAGATCCGCTCATACAGGATATTGATGCGAAAATAAACCAAGATTGCTCCAAGGTTATGCCTGTTGAAAGAGAAAAATTAATCATCATTATTGTAGATATGATACCTGCAAGGAAAGTAAATGCACCTAATATAAAAGCAAGACCCAGACCTATCTCAATAATAACAACCATCTTTTGGAAAAACATTGGTGTGTTAAATACAGTTAATTCAGTAAACCATTCATACCATGCAGGAGTATGGTCTGAGATTAAATTCATTAATGATGCACCTGAAGTAACATCGACTGGAGTATTTGGTACATTTATCGCCAGTGTATTCCACCAATTGGTTAACCAACTATCTTGCATCAACCAAACAAATCCGTTATCAGTCATTTGTAAAAAATTATACCCAAGTTTATGCAGACCTTCCCTTAGCCACATCAGTCCAAGAAATATTCTAACAGCCGGTAAAAATAAAGCATATGTTTTTGTTCCAGTATTTCTAACTAATTCTTTTTCAAATATATTAGTTTGATAGTTTTTTTCAATAAAATGATGAATCATGTATTTAAAGCAGATACCAAAACCCCCGATTTCAAATAAGTAATGAAGGTTAACTAAATGTTTAAAAATAATTGCCAAAATTCCTGATATTTTCAATCTCATAATATGAGCAACACCGTATTTACTACCAATTGATACCATTACTCCATGAAGATTTAATTTCATTTCTTTTTTTTCTTTATTAGTAATATCATAATAAATATTTTTAGCAGCACATTTTCCAGTCTGCATTGCTGTTTCAACTAAAGGAGTAAGTGAACTTTTACTCGTATCTTTAAAATCTGCATTATCACCAATTGCATAAACATTTTTAAAATTAGTTTGTAAATATTCGTTAACTAAAATCCTACCTTTTCGATTAATCTCAAGTCCAATTTCATTAGCAAAATTATTAGCTTTAATTCCACCTGTCCAAATTAATGTATAAGTTTCAACAAATCCCCCATCCTTAAATTCAACTTCTTGGTCAGATACACTTGTTATCATAGTATTAGTAAGGATTTCGACATTTCTCTTTTCAAGGAACTTAGTTGCTTTTTTAACCAGTGAATTTGGTAATACAGGCAAGATTTTGTCCATTGCTTCAACTACCTTTAATTGTACTTCATTATAGTCAACTTTATATTCTTTAGCTAATACCTTAGTCCACTGTATCAGTTCACCTAATACTTCGATACCGGTAAATCCGCCGCCGCCAACGACAAACGTAAGAAGTTTTTTTCTCTCATCTAAATCATCTGTCAAACTGGCTTTTTTAAACATTTTGATAACTTGATTTTTAATTTTAGAAGCGTCCTGCATAGACCAAAGCGTAAACGAATGTTCCTTCATTCCCGGTATATTGAAGTATGCCGGTTCACTCCCAATACCTAAAACCAAATAATCAAACTTATAGTTATTAGTCTTAGATTTAAGGTTGTTGTTTTGTAAATTAATTGAAGTGATTTTATCAGTAACAACATTTACTTTTGTATACCTGAATATTTCTTTTAAATCAATTAAAAGACTTTCTGGTCTAACTCTGTTACCGGCTACTTCATGTAATTCAGTTAATAAAGTATGATGTGGATTTTGATCAATAATTGTTATTTGTATGTTTTTATTTTTTTTAAATTTTTTATGCAGCATTTTGGCAGCACTGATACCTCCATATCCTGCTCCAAGAATTAAAATTTTCTTCAAATTGATAACCCCCTAAAATTTTGTCTATAATTAATCTAAATTAATTTTCTAATTCATTCATACCCATATTTTTCATATCAAATAAATTATAATTTATGAAAAATAAGATTAATAAAAAAAAGATTGGGTATAAAAAAGTAAAGTAAAAAATAACTATTATAGTAGCAAAGTGTTAATTAATTAACAAATATTATAAAAGGAGGTATATTAATTATGAAGAAGTTAGCATTATTTTTAGGAGTTTTATTAGTTATCTCTATAATTGCAGTTGGTTGTGGGGGAAATGATAATCCAGTAGACAAAAAAGATAATGGAGATACTGAGGTGGTAGAATATAAAGATGGGAAATATTTTGCTATGCAAGATTCATTTGATGAGAAAACTGGTTGGAAGTATGAAGTAACAGTTAATGTAGAAGATAGCAAAATAGTAGAAGTAAACTGGAGTGCTACACATAAAGATGGAGGTACTGACAAGAAAACACGTTCTGAAGATGGTGAATATGGAATGGTACAAAATGGTAACGCACAATGGCCTTGGCATGAACAGGCTCAAAAAGTTGAAGAATACTTAGTAGAGACTCAAGACCCAACTGACATAGAATATATTGATGATGAGGGACGTACTGACGCAATATCAGGTGCTTCAATCAACGTTAAAAAGTTTTTTGAATTAGCAGAAGAAGCTTTAAAAGGTGCAAAATAAATAAATATAATCATATCAAGAGGACGCTTCAAATGTAATCTAGAAAAAGATAACATTTGAAGCGTCCTCTTCACGTATTGATTTCAAAAGATAATTATAGTATGATTAAATCGTATTGTAATTATTAAATATACTTGTATAATAGATGACAAAAAAACTGTTTAAATCACAGATTCTATGTATAATACATAAAAAATAAATTTAATAATTAAGGAGATGAATTAATAAGAAATTATAAAACAAATAATGTAGGAGGTAATATTTTGTGCTAATAACAATTACTATAGGTGAAAGACATATTAATATAAAAGTCAAATATATATTGCTTGTTTTATTAATCATAACTCTACTCACCATACATTTTTCGGTTATCATAAAACAAGACAATTCTTTTGATGGGAATATAGCCGAGAACGAAAACATAATTAAGATGAGAAGTTTTAGCATAAATTCAGACTCTACAGAAATGAATACATCAGCAAAAGGAACAATATATCTCAAAGAAGTCGAAGGAATTCTTAAAAATATAAAGATTATTGCTTGGATTGAGATAGATCCTAATGACTGGGGCGGTGTAACTTTCTATATACCACGCAAATGGAGTGTTTCTAGCATAATGAGCAGCTATCCTGAAAATAAAACTCAATCAATCCCTGCTGATTATGTATCTACATGGATTACCGGAAGTACTAAATATGAATGGAATTCTATGGTTCAAATTGGAAGAAAGATGTATATACCAACAGGAGGAGGCACAGGAACTGTTGTGATTGATCTGGTTCTTGATGAAGATTCAATAAACCAACCAGAGATATTAAATTTTATGATTGCAGTAGGTTCTGATGAAAGAAACGGTATAAAGATTGCCCATCCTGATTCTATTGAAGTTCCTATATCAATTATGGATAATGAATAGCAGCCATACGTCGAGGGGATGTTTTAGATGTTAAATAAAAGAAGATGACATCTAAAGCATTCCCTCGACATACTAATTGTATATAAATTATATATTATATGATAAACTAATAACGTTAATATTAAAACCAGAGGTGTTTATATGAAAGATAAAATAGTTATTTTAATCTTAGCTGTATTTATATTAACCGGTATAACATCTTGTTTACCAAATGAAAATAATAAAGATTTAAGTCCTATATCAAAGGATGGTTTTATGCTGGGTACTTTTGTAGTCATAAGAATATATGATAATAAAGATGAAGAAATTTTAGAAAAGGTTTTTGATAGATTAAAAGAGATTGAAGATAGAATGAGTATAAATATTGAAAATAGCGATGTAAGTATGATAAACAAAAATGCCGGCTTAAAACCGGTTGAGGTTCATGATGACGTTTATTATGTTATCCAAAAAGCTAAAGAGTATGCTGAGATTACTAATGGTGCTTTTGAACCTACTATTGGTTCTCTTGTAAAGTTGTGGGGAATAGGAACTGTACCCTCTGACTCAGAAATTAATGAAAGCATTAAAAGAGTTGATTATAATAAGCTAAATCTATTAGATGATAACAAAGTCTTTTTAGAAGATGAAGGAATGATATTAGACTTAGGTGGAATAGCCAAGGGTTATGCTGCTGATGAAATTAAAAGAATACTTCTGAAAAATGGTGTTACAAGTGCTATAATTGATTTAGGAGGTAATATATTTGGAGTTGGTTCAAAGCCTGATGGTACAGATTGGAGAATAGGTGTTCAAAGTCCGTTTGAACCCAGAGGAAACCATATAGGTGTAATTATAAACTCCGATGTTTCTGTTGTTTCATCTGGAGATTATGAAAGATATTTTGAGGAAAACAATAAAAAATACCACCATATAATTGACCCAAGTAAAGGGTATCCTGCTTCAAATAATGTAACAGGAGTAACTGTATTATCTGAAAAATCAATAGATGGAGATGCCTTATCTACAGCTCTTTTTATTTTAGGAGTAGAAAAAGGTATGAGTTTAGTTGAAGGAATTGAGGGTCTAGATGTTGTATATATAACAAAAGATAATAAAATATATATTTCCTCCCAGCTTGAGGGGAAATTTGAATTAGCAGATGAGGAATTAGAATTAATAATTCCTTAGAGAGGAGATTAAGATGGAATTATTTTCAGCCGAGATTTTACAAGAGCTGCATAAAGTAGAAAGAGGTTTAATAGATAGTATAAAAAGTAAAAACTCTCTTTTAGAGTCAGAAAGTATAAGAATGATTAATGCTGGAGGTAAACGATTAAGACCTGCAATTCTTATAAACAGTGCAAAATTCGGTCAATATGATGAACAAAAAGTCATAGATTTATCTGTTGCACTAGAACTTTTACATTTAGCTACATTAGTTCATGATGATGTAGTTGATGAGGCAGAGGTAAGAAGAGGAGACAAATCTACTCATAAGCTTTACGGTAACAAAATAGCAATTTTTACAGGAGATTTTTTAGTTACTAAATCAGTATTACTCCTTTCAAAATATTCACATAAAGATATTAAGGGTTTTAGTCCTAAATATATTGCCCGTGCTTTAAAAAACATATGTGAAGGTGAAGTAGAGCAGTATCAGTCGAGATTTAAGATAGATGTTACTATTAATCAGTATTTAAAAAGAATAAAATATAAAACAGCTCTTCTTTTTACTTTAGCTTGTCAGTTAGGTGCGGAGGTTTCAGATTGTGATAAAAAAACAACTAAATATTTAAAAAATTTTGGTATGGCTTTTGGCACAGCATTTCAAATACAAGATGATTTATTAGATTTTCAAGGTAAGAAGGACAAGCTTGGAAAACCAATTTTCCATGATATTAAGGTAGGTGTTTATACGCTGCCTGTTATATATGCCATAAACTCCAATGAATATGGAGAATCACTTGTAAATCTTTTAACAGAAAGTTTAAACGAGGAGAGATTAAATCATATTATAAAAATAATAGAAAAAAGTGGAGGAATAGACTACTCAATCAAACTCTTAAATGAATACATTAAGAGAGCTGAGAAATGGATTAATAAACTTCCTAATAATGAATATAGAGATAGTTTACAAGGTATTATAACTAATTTAGTTAATAGAGAAAACTAATTTTTATAGTAAAAACAAAAAAGCACTATTTTAATCTAAGCAACTTAGATTAAAATAGTTTTTTTTGTAATAAAAAATCAAATGACAAAATAATTATATAGTAAACTTTAAGAAGGTGATAAGGTATGAGGACTAAAAGCCTTTGGAGAAACATTAGATATAAACTTAAGGCAAGGACGGGTTATAATTTAAAAAACAAAAACAGAAATTTTTTTAAAAGACAGCTTAGAAATATTATAATCTGTATTATTATTGTTCTGGTTATAGTTATAATTAAATCAATAAATACTAAACCAACTGAAGAAGCTATAAAAATAGTTAAGAATGCTGTTAACTATACTGTAGACATAAAAAAAGATAGTACTGCTGCTTTAAATTTTATCAAGGGTCTTATTGATGATACTAGAAATTTCATTCCAGTTTTTAACAACAATGATGATATAATTGAAGGATACATCATGCCTGTTTCAGGAAAAATTTATCAACCTTTTGGTGAAGTAAGAAAGTCTAATGAAATTGTAATATTTAATCCCGGAATAAAAATTATGACATTAGATATAACAGTAATGTCTATTCAAGATGGTTTGGTATCAGAGGTAAGAGATGATAAGCTTTTGGGAAAGACTATAGTAATTATTCATGATGAAATATCATTTATCTATGGATATTTAAACGAAACATTAGTATCTGAAGGTCAGACAGTAAAAAAAGAACAAGAAATCGGAAGATTAAATAATTCTGATAACCAAAAAAAGATATTATATTTAGAGGTTAGAGAAAAAGGTAATCCAATAAACCCGCTTGATATAATAAAAGATTTTTCAAACCAACCGGTATTGAGATAATAGGGATGTGCTGTAATGCTTATTTTTAAAAGATTAAGGAAAATTAAGCTCAAAATTAACCTATTATTGTTAATTTTAATACCATTATATTTTTATTTAGGACACGGTATCGAAATAGCGGTATGTTTAATTTCTATTTTACTACATGAGTTAAGTCATATTCTATTTTGTATAAAGTACGAGCTAGAGATAAAAGAGTTAGAATTATTCCCTTTTGGAAGTGTTGCAAGGTCTGATAAATCAATCTGGTTTAAACCTAATCAGGAGATAATCATTGCAGCAGCAGGTCCTGTTGTAAGTCTTTTAATTTCGTTATTCTTCTTTCTAATATATAGTTTAGTTTATCAAAACTATATAATATCAATATTAATAAAAGCAAATTTTATTATAGGAATGTTTAATCTTCTTCCATTCTTGCCTTTAGACGGAGGTAGAATTATAAGGGCCTTTTTATCAAAATTTATAGGATTCAAACCAGCTACTAGAAGATTAATTATGCTGACTTACATATCAACGATTTTAGCTGTGATAATTGGGGTGGTAATTTTTATTAAATATAACTATGGTCTTTATATAGTATTAATTTCTATATTTTTGTTTTTAGCTGCCAGAAAAGAAAGTAAAATGGTAGCTTTTATATTCATGTATGATATTATAGGAAAAAAAGCAGAAGTTCTTAAGCAAAAGGTAATGAAAACTCATCTTTTAGTGGCTCTTAAAACTGTAACAGCTATGGAAATAACAAAGTGCTTTCTTCCGCAAAAATATCATATTATAATTGTTATAGACAATAATTGTAACTGCATGGGAAAAATTCATGAAAACGATCTAGTAAACGGAATAGTTCAATATGGCATATACATAACATTAGAAGAACTATTAATTACAAAAGAAAAGTGATAAAATAGTAATCATATGACAAATAATAAGATAGAATACTTTAGATAAGGGTGGTTATAATGATTTCAATGGAAATACTAGATGACATACTGCTTAAAGTAGAAAAACCTGCAAGATATATTGGTAATGAGCAGAATTCGATTGTAAAAGATTTAAATAAAGTTGATACAAGATTTGCTTTTGCATTTCCGGATATTTATGAGATAGGTATGTCTCACTTAGGATTACATATATTATACAATCTTTTAAATAAGGAAAACGATATATATTGTGAGAGGGTATTTGCACCTTGGATTGATATGGAAGATTTAATGAGAAAAAATAATATTCCTCTATATTCTTTAGAGACTAAAACTCCATTATATGAATTTGACTTTATAGGATTCACTTTACAATATGAAATGAGCTATACTAATATTTTAAACATGTTAGATTTAGCAAATATACCTGTTCTATCAAAGAATAGAAAAGAACATCATCCTTTCATTATTGCTGGAGGACCGTGTGCCTATAATCCTGAACCTTTATGGGATATAATAGATTTCTTTGTAATAGGTGAAGGTGAAAAATCAACTCTTGAAATTCTGAAGCTTTATAGAGAATGGAAGAAAGAAAATAAAAATAAGGAAGATTTTTTAGATAGAGTAAGTAAATTGGAAGGTATATATGTCCCTTCACTTTATGATGTAAGTTATAAAACTGACAATACAATCGAATATATGGAACCTAAAAAAGAAACCTATCCTAAAAAGATTAAGAAAGTAATAATAAAAGATTTAGATGATATATATTATCCTGAAAAGATGATAGTTCCTTATATTGAAACGGTACATGACAGAGTTGTATTAGAGGTCTTCAGAGGTTGTACCAAAGGATGCAGGTTTTGTCAAGCCGGTATGATATATCGACCAGTCAGAGAAAGAAGTTTTAATAACCTTGTTGAGTTAGCTAAAAAGCTTGTAGAAGTCACCGGATATGATGAAATATCCATTTCTTCATTAAGTACAGGAGACTATTCACAGTTAGACAGGTTAGTAAAAACACTTATGGAAGAATTTAAGGATAAAAATGTTGCATTATCTCTTCCGTCATTAAGATTAGATACATTTTCACTTGAGGTAATAGAAGAAATTCAAAAGATTAGAAAATCAGGATTAACATTTGCTCCGGAGGCGGGGAGTCAAAGACTTAGAGATGTTATTAATAAGGGAATTAATGAAGATGATTTGATAAGATCGGTTAAAGATGCTTTTGGCTTGGGATGGTCAACTGTAAAGCTTTATTTTATGATTGGTCTTCCCACTGAAAATAAAGATGATGTTATGGGAATTAAAGATTTAGCTTATAAAGTTAAAGATGTATTTTTTAATTTACCTAAAGAAAAACAAAAAGGCAATTTAAAAATAACAGCTAGTTCATCATGCTTTGTACCAAAACCATTTACTCCTTTTCAGTGGTTTGGGCAAAATAGTGTTGAGGAATTTTATGAAAAAATACATATGCTCAAGAACAACATCAAAGACAGAAAAATTACTTATAATTATCATGATCCTAAATTAAGTTATTTAGAAGCTGTTATTGCAAGAGGAGATAGGAGAATATCAAAGGCTGTATATAAAGCTTGGGAAAATGGATGCAGATTTGACGGCTGGGCAGAATTATTTGATTATGATAAATGGATAGAATCTTTTAAACAAGCAGATATAGATCCTGAGTTCTATGCTGTAAGACAACGAGATTATGATGAGATACTGCCTTGGGATTTTATTGATGTAGGTGTTACCAAAGAATATTTGATAAAGGAAAATGAGAAAGCTATGAATGAAGAATTAACTAAAGACTGTAGACTTGGATGCACAAACTGTGGTATAAGCACTACTTTTACAGGCGGTGTATGCAAATGATAAAGATAAGAGGAAAATTTATTAAAGAGAAACACCTTAAATATATTGGACATTTAGATATGATGAGATTATTTGATAGAGCTTTTAGGCGTAGTAATATTCCTATTTCATATAGTCAAGGATTTAATCCTCAGCCTAAGATTTCATTTGCAACTGCTCTTCCGTTAGGAGTAGAAAGTTATGGAGAATATTTTGATGTTGAATTAAAGGAAAAAATGGACATAATTAAATTTATAAATGCTTTAAACAATCAATTACCGGACTGTATAAAAATTTTAAAGGCAGTTTATGTAGAAGATAAGAAATCTATAATGGCATTGATTAAATGGTCAACTTATATAGCAGAAGTTAAGCTTATAAATAAAATGTCTAAACAAGAGTTAGTTAAACAGATTGATTATTTTATGAACTTAGAAGAAATATTAATTACTAAAGAAAAACAGAAAAAAGGCAGGACTAAAAAAACTAGAATAGACATTAGAGAACTTATAAAAAAATTAGATATTTTAGATTATGATGATAAAAAGATTATTTTTAAGACTACTTTAAAGACTGGAAGCGAAGGTAATTTGAAGCCGACTGTGCTTATTAATTCAATTGATGAGTACACTAATATAAAGTTAAATAAAGATAGTATCAAAATTCAGAGATTAGAACTATTTATAGAAAATGACGGAAATATAATACCGCCTATTTAAAATGTAAATTTTGTAATGTTTTAGGGGAGATTTTATGAAAAGAATTATTGTAGATATAGGATTTAAAGAAAACAGAGTAGCACTTTTAGATGAAAATGACCTTGTGGAACTATATATAGAGAAAGAGGACGACAGGAAAATTTCTGGCAATATTTACAAGGGTAGAATTATTAACGTGCTGCCGGGAATGGAGTGTGCATTTGTAGATATTGGTGAAAAAAAAAATGCTTTTCTTTATGTAAAGGATGCAATTCCAAGAGATGTTTTATTAGATAATAGTATAGATATTAAGAACATTTCTATCAAAGATGTGGTTAAGGTCGGTCAAGAATTAATTGTTCAGGTCATTAAAGAACCTCATGGGACTAAAGGTGCTAAAATTACAACTCATCTAACTTTACCGGGCAGAAATCTTGTACTGATGCCTTATACAAACTATCTTGGAATATCAAGAAGAATTACCTCGGTTTTGGAAAGAGAAAGGTTAAAAGCTATAGCAGATGAAATAAAGCCGGATAATGTGGGTATAATTCTTAGAACTGCTGCCCGAGGGAAAGAGGCTGAGGATTTAAGAACAGATATTAAATTTTTACTTAAGCTTTATAGTAAAATAGATAGAGAGCGAAACCTAGGATTTGCTCCGAGAACTATATACAGAGATTTAGATTTAGTACATAGAACTGTTAGAGATTTATTTACTAATGATTTTGACCAGCTAATTGTTAATGATATAGAAACTTATAATAGTATACTGGAGTTAGTAGAGTTTGTTTCACCTCATTTACTTGATAGAGTAAACTTATTTGACGGCAGTCACGACATATTTGGCTATTATGGGATTGAATCTAAAATAAATAATGCCTTAGCTAAAAAAGTATGGTTAAAAAGCGGGGGCTATATTATAATTGATGAGACTGAAGCATTGACTTCTATTGATGTAAATACCGGCAAGTATGTAGGGAAACTTAATCTGGAAGATACAATACTTAAAACCAATATTGAAGCTGCTAAAGAGATTGCTAAACAGCTAAGACTTAGAAATATCGGAGGTATCATTATAATTGATTTTATAGATATGAATGTTCCTGATGATGAGAAGCAGGTAATAAAAATTCTGGAAAATGAACTTTTAAAAGATAGAACTAAAGCAAGTGTTTTAGGTATAACCCGTCTTGGATTAGTTGAAATGACAAGAAAAAAGGTCAGAAGCAGGTTGTCATCCAAACTTTTAAAAACGTGTCCATGTTGTGAAGGTAGAGGAACAGTATATTCTGAAGATTTTGTATTGAATATTTTAAGGAAAGAGTTACAAAGAACACGACTTCATACCAATGCACAAGCGATACTAATAGATGTAAATCCATCTATTAATGATTTACTTATTAAAAACAACAATAGTCTTTTGAATGAGCTTGAAAAAAGATATGATATAAAAGTTTTTATTAACAGTAATGAAAAGATTATGATTGAAGAAATAAAAATTAGGAGAATAGGTAAAATTAAAGATATAGAAAAATATATACAGGATATTTAAATTAGAGTTTGTTAAATAATGTGGGTGAGTACTGTTTAGAATACTTACCTTTATCTTTTTTATGGACACTTAAAGTTAAGAATTTAAAGATTTGTACGAAAATATTGTATTTAAAAAAAGTAACTAAAAATGAAAACATTTTTTAAAATAGCTTGTTGACAATTAAAGCTTAATTTGATACAATTAAGTTCTGTAAGTAGCCGCACAATGCAGGTTTTAAAACAATGTACCTGACATTGGCGAGACTGGATTGAGGAGGTGCTAGAAGTATGTATGCTGTAATAGAAACAGGTGGTAAACAATACAGGGTACAGGAAGGCGATACTGTTTTTGTTGAAAAACTTCAAGGTGATGACGGTGACAAAGTAACTATAGACACAGTACTTTTGGTTTCTAATGATGGAAACATTGATGTTGGAAAACCATACCTGGAAGGTTCTAAGGTTGAAGCAGAAATTTTAGAACAAGGCAAAGCAAAAAAGATTATTGTTTTTAAATATAAGCCTAAAAAAGATTATAGAAAAAAACAAGGACATCGTCAACCTTACACTAAGTTAAAAATTAATTCTATAGTTAGGTAGTCGTAGTTATGATTACAGTAAGTTTTTTTAAGGATGATAATGATAATATTCTTAAATATACAGTAAATGGGCATGCAGGTTTTGCTGAATACGGCAAAGACATAGTATGTTCTGCTGTGTCAATTCTTGCTCATACAACTTATTTATCATTACTTAAAGTATGCAAGATAAGTGAAGATGATTTATTTATTGATGTCTGTGAGGAAAAAGGATATTTGTCAGTTACTTTATCTAAGTATATTGACAGCCAGAAAATAGAAAAAAGTCAAATAGTATTTCAGATAATGGAAATTGGAATTAAAGAATTGATAGAATCATATTCTCACTATATAACTCTGAAATATGAGGAGGTGTAATTATGTTAAAGTTAAATCTACAGCTTTTTGCTCATAAAAAAGGAGTTGGTAGTACAAAAAACGGTCGTGATAGTGAATCTAAAAGGCTTGGTGTAAAAAGAGCAGACGGTCAGTTTGTACTAGCAGGAAATATTTTGGTAAGACAAAGAGGGACAAAAATCCATGCAGGACTTAATGTAGGAAGAGGAGGAGACGATACTCTTTTTGCTAAAGCTGATGGAATTGTTAGATTTGAAAGAAAAGGAAAAAACAGAAAACAGGTAAGTATTCACCCTGTTGCAGAAACTGCTGATGTATAATAATAATTTTAAGTAAAAAAACCTACCAGATTTGGTAGGTTTTTTATTTACATTATAAGCATATATGGTAAAATATACAATATAGAGAAAAATTATTTAAAAAGGGAAGTGGTATTATTAAAATACTACAAGTTTTAAAAAATAATAAAACAGCTAAATATATACTTGCACAAATCATAGTAATAATCATATATTTTTTGATACTCATATTAAGTCTTAAAAATTTTAATCTGTTTTATATGTTTTTTATAACTATAATATTTTCCTTTAGTATCATGGCATTTTTTAAATCTTTGGAATATAAACTTCACATAGATATGTTGCTTAAAAAAGAAAACATCATTAATGGCTATATCATGAAGAACTCTAAAGACTTACTAAAGCATCAAAGGTATGATTATATCAATCTATTTCAAACTATATATGATTACCTTGATCTTAATAAAAAAGATAAAGCTTTAATGCAGATTAAATGGATAAATTCTATGTCATTAAGCATCATTAAGGTATACAGAATTTCAATATTTTCTATATCAATGCTGTTAGAGGAGAAAATCAAGAAAGCAGACAACTATTCCGTTCAGTTAGAATATAATGTATATAGTAAATTAAAGGAAAGTTTAAGAACAGTAAAAAACCAAAACCAGATAATTGAGAAGATAGATGAGATATTTGATATAATAATTCAAAAATTACATAAACGAAACGAGAAAAATATTATAGCCGTTGATATTTATGAATATGGTGACAATATTACTTTTATATTTAAAAGTGATGGACTAAATTTTATAACTGAGCATATTAAAAATTCATATCCTTATGCTGTTATAGAATACAATATTATAAAAATCAAGTTTAAGTATGAGAATCCGAGAAGATTATATTTAACTATTACTGAACCTCTAAACTCTAAAGAAATGGAATATAAAACTATAAATTTAAGTGATTACTTATAACTAAAATCTTTTTTGGAATAATATTAATAGTTGACAAGTGTACTTATATCAGTATAATTAAATTATTAATTATAGTAAGGATGAGGTTAATGTTTGTAGATAAAGTTAAAGTTTTTGTACAAGGTGGAAAAGGCGGAAATGGAGCAGTTGCTTTTAGAAGAGAAAAATATGAGCCGTCCGGAGGTCCGGCAGGAGGAGACGGAGGTCGCGGCGGTAGTGTTATACTTATAGTAGATGAAGGATTAAAAACGTTAATGGACTTTAAATATAAAAAGCATTTTAAAGCTCAGTCAGGTGAAGATGGAAAGAGTAAGACCAAGTTTGGAAAAAAGGGTGAAGACCTTATATTAAGAGTTCCTCCCGGTACCATAGTTAAGGATGCAGAAAAAGATATAGTAATTGCTGATTTAAAGGATAAAAATCAAGAGTTTGTTGTTGCTAAGGGAGGTAAAGGAGGTTACGGCAATACTAGATTTGCTACCTCAACTAGACAGGCACCTAGATTTGCAAAGCCCGGAGAGAAGGGTCAAGAAGGCTGGATAATATTAGAATTAAAGCTTATTGCAGATGTAGGATTAATAGGTTTTCCTAATGTAGGGAAATCAACGTTATTATCAATCATATCTGATGCACGACCTAAAATAGCTAATTACCATTTTACAACATTAACTCCCAATCTAGGGGTTGTTAAAATTGGAGAAGGTGAAAGTTTTGTTGCAGCTGACATTCCCGGACTTATAGAGGGAGCACATCAAGGCGTAGGACTAGGTCATGAGTTTTTAAGACATATAGAAAGAACCAGATTATTGGTTCATGTAGTTGATATATCAGGTCAAGAGGGTCGTAATCCAATTGATGATTTTTATAAGATTAATGAAGAGTTAACTAAATATAGCTCTAAATTAGCTGAAAGACCGCAAATTTTAGTTGGAAATAAAAAAGATTTAGTATCTTCTGAAGAATACTTAGAACCTCTTAAAAAGACTGCTGAAGGCTTAGAGTACCCGGTATACTTTATTTCGGCAGCTACAAAAGAAGGGATAGAAAAATTAAAGTACGGTATTTGGGATAAATTACATACTATAGAAGAACCTGAACAATTATTTGATGAAGTAGATGAAAGAAAGGTTTATGAGTTTGAAAATAAAGAAGAAGATATAATAGTTAGAAAAGAAGATGATATTTTTATTGTTGAAGGCTATTCTATGGAAAGGTTAGTTGACTCAACAAATTTTCAAGATATAGATTCTTTACGACACTTTCAAGAGATGCTTAGAAAGAAGGGGGTAATTGATAGACTTAAGGAGCTTGGAATTAATGAAGAAGAGATAGTAAGCATTTGTGGTATGGAATTTGAGTTCTTTGATTAAAATGTGGAGGGCAGGAAAAAAATGAACTGTTTAGAGTGTGGCAATTGCAAAACTAATGAACCAACATATTATTGTATCTCAAAGGGAGACTTTGTTATTAATGAGAAGTATCAGCCTAGTGAAAGAAATAGAACTGGATGGAAAAAAGGTACTAAAGAGTATGAAATTCAACGTAGAAAATCAAGAAAAGAAGTAGAAGCAGAATAAAGCGTATACTAAGGAGTGTATCTATTGTTAACAGGAAAACAACGTAGTTATCTTAAAGGACTAGCAAATAAAATAGAACCAATATTTCAACTTGGGAAAAGTGGTATAACCCAAAGTTTTTTACAACAAGTTGATGATGCTTTAACAGCAAGAGAAATCATAAAGGTAAATGTTTTAAGTAATAGCTTTTTGGATGTCAAAGAAGCTGCAAATGAAGTTGCCAGTAAAACTAAAGCAGAATTTGTACAGAGTATTGGCAATAAATTTGTTATATATAGAGAATCTGAAGAAAATAAAAAGATTGAATTACCTGAATAATAAAAACTTATACAAAAATTATAAAATGTAAATAATAAATATAAAGTAGTAAGGATTGGATATATTCCAATCCTTTACTTACATAAGAAGGGAGATATAAGAGTGATTGAGAAGGAATTTGATAGAGTAATAAAGCTATATGAACAAGGATTTAGATGTATAAAGTATGAAGATGTTGAAAATGGTGAATTTAGAGTGTTTTTTAAAAATTTTAAGGATGAAAAAATTGATAGTTTAGTATGCAGTGATAAAGACGAAATTATAAGAATAAAGCATTATATTGACAATTATTATTAACTATTTTTTTATCTCCAATAACCATAAAAACTCAAAAAAATATATACAAGTTTCGTTTATTATGCAAAAAACTTGGACAATACCTGCTGTAATAATATATAATATGATAAGATAATAAATCTGGAGGTAAATAATATGAAAGAATCCACTATTAAGTATGGTATTATGGGAGGAACTTTTGATCCTATACATATTGGACATCTTGTATTAGCTGAAGAAGTGCGTAATAAACTTAACCTTGACAAAATAATTTTTATTCCTTCAGGTAATCCTCCGCATAAAGATAGTAAAAATGTTACAGAACCTATACATAGATATGAAATGACCTTACTTGCAACTATCAGTAATCCTAATTTTGAAATTTCGTCTGTTGAAATAGATAGAACAGGCAAAACTTATACAGTAGATACTATTAAAGAGTTAAGACAAAAATGTAAAACAAATGCTGAGTTTTATTTTATTACTGGAGCAGATTCGATACTGGATTTACCTAATTGGAAGAATGTAAATGAACTTTTGCATTTATGTAAATTTGTTGCTGCTACAAGACCGGGATTTAAATTAAAAAAAATGGAAGAAAAAATTAAGGAATTAGAAGAATTACATAATAAAAATATTTATACAATTATAGTAACAGCTCTTCAAATTTCTTCAACAGATATAAGAAATAGAATAAGAGACGGACATAGTGTAAAATATTTACTTCCAGAATCTGTTGAGGATTATATTTATAAAAATAAATTGTATTTCAAAAAAAATTATAAGGAATGTTGGTAAAATGAAACAGTTAGAAATTAAACATATTCAAAAATTATTAAAAGAATCAATTGGCGATAAGACCTATATACACTGCTTAGGAGTTATGGATACGGCTATAAAATTAGCCAGTAAGTATAATTATGATACGGACAAGGCCGCTTTAACCGGATTAATACATGATTGCGGAAAACTAAAGAATAATGAGGAAATATTGAAAACTGCTCAAAAGACTGGTATAATTCAAGATGATATTATGGCTAATAATATCAATTTATTACACGCACCATTAGGAGCTTTTATAGCTGAGAATACATATGGTATAAAAGATGAAGAGATACTCCAAGCTGTTAGATACCATACTACCGGAAGAACCAATATGACTCTTTTAGATAAAATTATATATTTGTCTGATTACATAGAACCTAATAGATGTTTTTCCGGAGTAGAAGAGATTAGAGAACTTGCGTACAAGGATATAGATAAAGCTCTTTTGATTGCAATTGAAGACACAATAATGTATGTTATAGAAAATAAATTGTTACTACATAATGATACAGTTAATGCAAGAAATCATTTAATGATTAATTTAGTGAAAAATAGGAGGTAGGTTAATGACAGGTTTTAATAATAGGCTTAAAACTATTATTTTAGCTGCTGAAGACAAAAAAGCTTATGATATAAGAGTATTAAATATATCTGAGTTGACAAGTATTGGAGATTATTTTGTAATCCTTAGCGGCAATTCTCAAAGACAGGTTATGGCAATTTCTGATGAAATAGAGGAGAAGATGAAAGAAGCTGGATGTGAATTAAAGAATAAAGAAGGCTATAGAAATGGTAGATGGATATTACTTGACTATGCCGACATCGTAGTTCACGTATTTCATAAAGAGGATAGAGATTTCTACAATCTAGAGAGATTATGGGTTGATGCAGAAGAAATTGACGCAGCTACAGTCTAAAAATAATAAAGTGAATACTAAAAAACTGTTTTTAAATTAGAGAAATTTTTATAATGATACTTAAATTAACTTATTTTGTTAGTTGATTTTTTATATTGATATTGTTTAATTTGAAATAAAAGTTCTATTTTTATATAGTAGTATTCTATAATGTAATGAAAAAAAGGACATTTTGTCCTTTTTTCTTTTTTTAAAAGCTGTTTATTATTAATCTCAATACATAAAAAGTAAAATAATTTAGAAATTTAGAGAATATCAGTTACTTACTAATATTATCTAGTTTAATATGATACTTATAACTTAAAAGAGATATTTAAACTTATAAAAATATAAGCAAAGAGAGTTTTATTTTAAGAAAACATAGAACTTCTTTTTCTTCTGATTTTCTTAAATCTTTTAAGTCTAACAAATACAAACAATCCCAATAATAAAATTATCGACCATGACCACCACTTTCTAAGGATAAAAGAATCACTGTTTATATCTAAATAAAGAGGCAGCGGCTTTTTATTAACTGTCATAGTTGAAATTATATTAGCTGTTCCAATCTTTTCTCCTTCAAAGTTATAATCAATATTACCTAACACTTGTCCTTCTTTAATAGGTGGTTGAATGTTTTGAGGAACATTTATTTCTTTGGTAATATTTCTTTGACTATCTTTTGGAAGTACTTTTTTAATTTCATTTTCAACTACAGCAGCTACGAAAGGCTGATCTCCTTCTTCTACATTAATATTTCCAATATATTCATTTTCATGTCCCAGGCTTTTTAATTCATAGTTTTCAAAAGCATAGTTAAACAAATTATGAGTATCAACATATACATTTCTTCCATTAGCTTTTAAAACAACAGCTATTAAAGTCTGATTATTTCTTGTTGAAGCTGAAACTAAACAATTTTGGGCTTTCATCGTATATCCGGTCTTAACTCCTATAGCTCCAAAATATTTCATTGGCACATATTCATTATTAACGTATATTTCTTGACTGCTGTATAACAATTTGTTACTGGATTTTAAATATCTTGATTCAGATTTCTTATTAGTAGGGTCTATTGTATAAAGATAATTGATAACTATATCTTTAAAGACTTCATTTTTCATTGCATATTGTGCTATAACTGCTAAATCATAAGCAGTAGTAACATGTTCATCGTCAGGAAGACCATGTGGGTTAACAAAATTTGAATTTTCCGCTCCCAGCTCCTTAGCTTTTTCATTCATTAATTTTGTAAACTCTTCAACAGAACCTGAAATATGGATAGCTATAGCTTTGCCCGCATCATTAGCAGATTCGATAAGTAAAGCATTGAGTAAATCATACATACTTATAACTTCATCGGGTTCTAAAGCAATATGACTTCCGTCAATACCTAAGGTTGCCTCACGGTCAATTACAACTTTATCATTTAAGCTGCTATTTTCAATAGCTAAAATTGCTGTTAAAATCTTTGTTGTACTGGCAGGATATAAAGTCTTGTCCATATTTTTCTCGTACAGTACTTCACCGGTTTCCGCATCCATTACTAAAGCTGCTTCAGAAAGTATTTCAGGTTTATCGGCAAAGGATATGATTGAAGCATTAATTATAAAAATTATTACTGTAATTATTGCAATAAATCTTTTCAAAGAGTATCACCTTCCTTATTATTATAGTTTCTAGTATACCAAACTTTTAACTATATTTTAAGTCTATATTATGGTAAATAAATTATTTTTCTAAAAAAAAGGAAATAACGAAAGTTAGTAGAATGTGGTAGATAAATAACTTTAGTTGTGAAAAATTCATATTAAAATTAAATAAAATTTAAATATATTTAAGCTTAAATAACAGGGTTTAATAATTGCACAAATCGAGTAAATAATTTAAATGGGGGTAAATTTAATGAGTTTCTTTACAAAGAAAGAGCAAATAGTTATACTATTATTGGTTATAGTTATACTATGTGTTATGGGATATAGTTTTCTTACCAGTGAAGATATAACTATTTTAAGTAAGGATGCAAAAGGGAATGTAGAGATAGGTTTAAAAACAACATCGGAAAACTATGAAAGTGATACTGATAAAAAAAAAGATGATGATGTAATAGAAGATATGGAAGATCAAATTATTAATGTTCATATTTGCGGACAAGTTCATAAACCGGGAGTTGTTAAGCTTCCAAAAAGTTCTATATTACAAGATGGTATAGAACTTGCCGGAGGTCATATAGAAGGTTCAGCAGATTTAGAAAGAATTAACTTAGCGAAAAGATTAACAGATGAAGCTTGGATATATATTCCTGAAATTGGAGAAGAATTAGAAGATAGTCAGATATATGTTTTTCCTGATAATTCAGATGAGAATGGAGGTTTTTCCGATAATGGAAAAATAAATATTAACAAAGCATCCAGAGAAATTCTTACGAAGCTTCCGGGAATTGGAGAAGTTATAGCTGATAGAATTATTGACTACAGAACAAAAGATCAATTTAGTAATATTGATGAAATAAAAAATGTTAAAGGCATAGGTATTAAAAAATATGAATCAATAAAGGATCTAATAACTATAGAATGAGAGGAGTTGTAAGATGTCTGAGAAAGAAAAAAGATTGACCGAATTAACAAAAAGTTCGGGTTGAGCAGTTAAAAAAGTCAAATTCCTGTCCCTTTGTCTGTTATGGAATAATACGAATTAAATGGAGAGTGTTTAAAGATATGAGTATTTCTAAAGATAGCAATGTAATGTTCATAATATATGTTAAAAATCAAGAAAGATCTAAGTGTTTTTATAAAGAACTATTAGAGATTGAACCTTTATTAGATGTTCCGGGAATGACTGAGTTTAAGCTTGCTGGTAATGCTACATTAGGTATTATGCCAGAGGAAGGAATTGTAAGAGTACTTGAAGGCAGTATACCTCACCCTCAAAATGCCAATGGAATACCAAGAAGCGAAATATATTTATTTGTCGATAGTCCTGATAATTATTACAATAAGCTGGAGAAAGCCGGAGGTATAGGAATAAGTAAAGCTGCTATTAGGTCGTGGGGAGATTATGTATCGTATGGCTTTGATCCGGATGGTCATATTGTAGCATTTGCTAAAAAGGTTAGTAGATAGAATTAAAATTCTGATTTTCTTGAATCTTTTAAGTTTAACAAATACAAAAAGTCCTAATAATAAAATTATCGGTAAAATGAGAGGGGTTGTAAGATGTCCGAGAAAGAAAAAAGATTGACTGAATTGACAAAAAGCTCCGGCTGAGCGGCTAAAATAGGTCCTGAGACCTTGGCACAGGTTCTGTGCCATTTACCAAAGACTTATGATGAGAAACTTATTGTGGGAATAGATACTTCTGATGATGCTGCGGTATATAAGATTAATGAAACTACAGCATTGATACAAACTGTAGACTTTTTTACTCCTGTAGTAGATGATCCTTATATATTTGGGCAGATAGCAGCAGCTAATTCTTTGAGTGATATATACGCTATGGGTGGAGAACCAAAACTTGCAATGAATATTGTGTGCTTTCCCACCTGTTTATCTCCTGATGTAATGGCAGAAATACTTAGAGGTGGATATGATAAAATTAATGAAGCAGGTGCTTTACTGGTAGGCGGTCACACTGTTGAAGATGATGAACCAAAGTATGGATTATCGGTAAGTGGTTTTATACATCCTGATAAGGTTTTGACTAATTGTAATGCAAAACATGGAGATTTTCTTGTTCTTACTAAGCCTTTAGGAATAGGTATTATAAATACGGCGATTAAAGCTCAAATGGCTGATGATGAAATTTACAATCTAGCTGTTAATAATATGAGGACTCTTAATAAATTTGCTAAAGATGCTATGGTTAAAGTTGGAGTAAACAGTTGTACTGATATAACAGGATTCGGGTTATTAGGACATAGCTTAGAGATGGCTAATGGAAGTGATGTTACCATAATGTTTGAAAGCAGTAAAATACCTATAATTAAAAAAGCAGCAGAATTTGCCGCAATGGGATTAGTACCTGCCGGAGCATATTCAAATATGCAGTTTATAGGAGAAAAGGTGAAGTTTAATGAACAAATATCTCAAGAGGTAATAGATATTCTTTTCGATCCTCAAACCTCTGGAGGTCTGTTAATATCAGTTTCACAGCATAAACTGGATAAGCTGCTCGAAGAACTAAAGGAAAGTCCTACTGAGTTTAGTGTAATAGGAAAGGTACTTAAAAAACAAGAATACTCAATAATTGTAGAATAAAGGAATGATAAGTATTGGATAAAAAAACTAATCTATATAGTAAATTACCTAAAGTAGATGAGATAATTTCTCAAATTGAAAAAGATACAAATTTATTATCTAATATGCCTAGAGATATTATGGTAGAATCTATTAGAGAAGAGATAGATGTATTGAGAAAACAAATATCTCTTAATAATATTAAACCTGAAGAACTAGATAAGACTATAAATAAAATTGTGAGCATAATAACAATAAAAACTGCTAATAAGCTCAAATATAAACTTAAGAAAGTTATAAATGCAACAGGAGTAATAATTCATACTAACCTTGGCAGATCTGTTATAAGTAAAAAAGTAATTGACAATATAACTGATGTTATAACTAATTATTCAAATTTAGAGTTTGATTTAGAAAGTGGTAAAAGGGGTTCGAGATACAGTCATTTAGTGGACATAATCACTAGAGTAACAGGTGCTGAATCAGCAATTGTGGTTAATAATAATGCTGCGGCAGTATTACTTGTTTTAAGTAGTATAGCTAAAGATAAAGAGGTTGTTGTTTCTAGAGGAGAACTGGTTGAAATAGGAGGTTCTTTTAGGATTCCTGATGTTATGGAGCAGAGCAGAGCTAAGTTAGTAGATGTAGGAACTACTAACAAGACACATTTATGGGATTATGAAAATGCAATAGGAGAAGATACAAAAGCATTTCTAAAAGTTCATACAAGTAATTATAGAATCCTTGGATTTACTTCCAGTGTCAAGTTAGATGAGATGGTTGAACTGGGAAAAAAGTATAACATACCTGTAATAGAGGACTTAGGAAGTGGAGTTTTATTAGATTTAAGCAAATATGGACTTCAGTATGAACCGACTGTACAAGAATCATTAAAAGCAGGAGCAGATATAGTTACTTTTAGTGGAGATAAGCTGTTAGGGGGTCCTCAAGCAGGGATAATTGTAGGTAAAAAGAAATATATTGATGTAATGAGAAAAAATCCGCTTAATAGAGCTTTTAGAGTAGATAAATTTACTATTGCTGCATTAGAGGCTACTCTTAAACTATTTTTAAGTGAAAGCGAGGCTATAGAAAATATACCTACACTTAGGATGATAACTATGTCATTGGCAGAATTGGAAAAGAGAGCGGATAAATTATTTGATATGATAAATAAAAAGCTTCTAGATAAATATAATATACAAATAGTTGATGAGTTTTCTCAAGTTGGAGGAGGTTCAATGCCCTTAGAAGAAATTCCTACAAAAGCTATAATGATTTCTGCTAAATCAGGCAGTATCACAAAACTTGAAAAATATCTTAGATTGTATGACATTCCTATAATAACTCGATTATATAAGGAGAGTTTATATATAGATGTTAGAACCATACTTGAAGATGATTATGATATAGTGGTAAAGGGATTTGATTATGCTCTTGCAAACATTGAATACTCCGAAAGGAGTGAAAATTACCATGAATAATCTTATTATAGGTACAGCGGGACATATAGATCATGGTAAAACTACTTTAATAAAAGCATTAACAGGCAGAGAAACAGATAGATTAAAGCAGGAAAAAGAGAGAGGTATTTCAATTGAACTGGGCTTTACGTATTTTGATCTGCCTAGTGGTAAAAGAGCCGGAATTATTGATGTTCCGGGTCATGAGAAGTTTGTTAAAAATATGCTTGCCGGAGTAATAGGAATGGATATGGTAATGTTAGTTATCGCTGCTGACGAAGGTATTATGCCTCAGACCAGAGAACACTTAAATATTTTAAGCTTACTTGATATAGATTTAGGATTTGTTGTGTTAACTAAATGTGATTTAGTTAATGAAGAATGGCTTGAGATGATTACAGAAGACATTAAGGAAAGCCTTAAAGATACATTTTTAGAAAACAGCCCTGTAATCCCTATTGACTCCATAAGTAAGAGAGGATTAGATAAAACCATTGAAACTATTGAGTCAATGTCACAGAAAGCAAAAAGCAGAGATATAAGTGATACTGCAAGGCTGCCTGTAGATAGAGTTTTTACTATAACAGGCTTTGGAACTGTTGTAACAGGAACAATGATTTCAGGAAAAATGTCTATTAGTGATGAAATTCAAACTTATCCGGGAGACAAAAAAGGTAAAATAAGGTCTATTCAAGTACATGGAGAAGATAGTGACCATGCTTATGCAGGTCAGAGAACTGCACTCAATATCTCTGGAATAAAAAAACATGATATTAATAAGGGCGATATAATAGCACCTTTAAATTCTATGGAAGAAACAATGAAATTAGATGTTAAGCTAAAACTTTTAAAAGATTGTCAAAGAATTCTGGAAAATAGAACTAGGATTAGACTACACTTGGGAACAAGGGAGATATTATGTAGAGTAGTTTTTTTAGATAGAGAATTTCTAACTCCCGGTGAAAGCTCATATGCTCAGTTAAGACTAGAAGAAAAAGTTGTAGCTAAAAGAGGAGATAAATTTATAATAAGATTTTATTCTCCTGTGATAACCATTGGAGGAGGAGAAATATTAGAACCAAATCCTTCAAAGAGAAAAAGATTTGATGAGAAAGTAATTGAAGAACTAAAAATAAAGGAAAAAGGTAGTACAGAAAATGTTGTTGAAAGGATTATAAAAGATAAAAGCAGTCAATTCCCCAGCTTAAATCAGTTGTCCATATCAACTGTAATACCTAAGGAAAAAGTTAAAAATATATTACAAAAACTTAGTGATAATCAAAAAGTTATAATATTTTATCTGTTAAATGATATATATGTCATCCATATTGACTATTATAAAAAATTAATACAAGATATTCAAAATCAATTAATTAAATTTCATAGAACTTATCCTTTAAAATTTGGAATTCCTAAAGAAGAAATTAGAAGTAGATTTTTAGGTAGTATAAAACCGAAACTAGGAGAATCTTGTATTGATTTATTAATAAATGATAAAATTATCAAACAAAATAATGATAAGGTTTCAATAATTGATTTTACTGTTAAGTTTAGCCAGTTACATAAAGAAATAAGAGATAAGATTGAAAGTATATATACAAAAGAGAAATTTATTAATTTAAGTAAAGAAGAATTAATAGAATCATTAGATTATAATAATAATGATTCTAAGCAGGTTTTAGACGCTTTAATAGATACAGGAATTCTAGTATTGTTAAAGGAAGATATTATAATTCATAAAGATGTGTATTTAAATAGCTTAGATGAAGCAAAAAAATATATATTAAAAAATGGTTCAATAACATTGAGCGAATTCAGGGATGTAATTAATACCAGTAGAAAGTATGCTGTAGCACTTCTTGAAGATTTTGATGAAAGAAAAATAACCAGAAGAGTTGAAGATAAAAGAGTACTAAATTGATAATATTATAAATATAAAAATCTTTATAACTTAGAGATTTATATAATTAATAAAGGATTTAATTAATGTTTGTAGAATAGTTGAAGTATGAGAATTAACTATTTTTGATGCTTTATGGTCATAATAATTAAGAGGTGATATGATGAACACCAGGATTTTAATTGTAGATGATGAAACTTTATTAGTTAAGGGATTAAAATATAGCTTAGAACAAGATGGATATAAAACCGATTCAGCCTTTGACGGTAATGAAGCTCTTGAAAAAGCTACTAAAGAGAAGTATGACCTTATTATATTAGATTTAATGCTTCCTGGAATTGATGGATTGGAGGTTTGTAGAAAAATTCGTGAACAGTCTCAAGTTCCAATTATAATGTTAACAGCAAAAGGAGAGGATATAAATAAAATACTGGGATTAGGATATGGTGCGGATGACTATTTAACAAAGCCATTTAATATATTAGAACTTAAAGCTAGAATTAAGGCTATTCTTAGGAGATACATCAATCAAAATCCTAATATGGGAGAACACGTTATTAAAGTTGATAATTTTACTATAAATACATTAGGCAGAAAAGTAACTGTTGAAGGTCGAGAAGTAAGTTTAACTGCAAAAGAATTTGATCTTTTGATACTACTTGCTTCTAATCCCGGAAGAGTTTACAAAAGACAGGAATTATTAGAAAAAATTTGGAGCTATGACCATTTTGGAGATCTAAGAACTGTTGATGTACATATTAGAAGATTAAGAGAAAAAATTGAGAAAAACTCTAGTGAAGCCGAATACATTTTGACCAAATGGGGAGTGGGTTATTATTTTAGGAAAAATACTTAGAAGTAATAATCTGTTTATTAGCGTGAGGTGGAAGCTTGTTTCCACCTATTTATTATTAGTAATTATTTTAATTATGGTTATAAACATTTTTATTGGTCAAACTGTACTTAATATATACTTAGATGAAAAGAAAATTGAAATTTTGACTAAAGCTAATACTCTTTCTAATAATATTAAATTATATTTATTTACTGATAGAGTCTTAGAGTTTGATGAATATTTTAACAGATATATAACAGCATATAGTAAAAATATCGGTTCTAGGGTTATTATTACAAATAAATATAAAGTTGTTCTTGCAGATTCTAATAATGAATATATTGGCAAAGTATTAAAACATAAAGAAATTCAATCTTCATTAGCAGGAAAAACAGACTTTGGGGTTTACAACTTCAGAGAATATGGACATGTCTTATATACATCAGTACCAGTATTGATTGACAATAAAACTGAAGGTGTAATTTTAATATCTGATTCTCTAAATTTGATATATGAAAAAACTAACCAGATAAGCTATAGCTTAATGATAATCTCTGTGATAAGTATTTTTTTTATTGCTATATTGGCATTTTTCTTTGCAAATTTTCTAACAAAACCAATTAAGAAGTTTATAGAAATAATTAACAGAATTTCATATAACCAGCTAAATCAAAGAGTTAAAATAAATACTAAAGATGAATTTAAAATAATGGGAAATGCTTTTAATTTAATGATTAGCAAATTAAATCAAGTAGATAATCAAAGAAAGGATTTTGTTGCAAACGTTTCCCATGAATTAAGAACTCCTCTTAGTTCAATAAAACTACTATCACAATCTCTTATTCATCAAAATGAGAAAGATATAAACATTTATAAGGAATTCTTAAGCGACATTACTTCTGAAGTAGATAGATTAAATAATATTATTGATGACTTATTAATCCATGTTGACCTTGATAAAGAAAAATTAAATCTAAATTTGAAAACTACTTCTATTAACTTTATATTAAAGAAAATTGTATCAAGAATGACAGTTTTAGCGGTTAAAAAAAATATTTATTTGAATATGATTTTTAGGAATTCAATTGAAATAAAGGTTGACTCAAATAAGATTCAGCAAGCTATTATTAATGTTATTGATAATGCTATTAAATATACACCACAATATGGAAAAGTGCTTGTAGAACTTTATGAGAAAAACAATCTAGCTGTAATTAAGGTTAAAGACAATGGTATTGGAATCTCTAAGGATTCTTTGGAACATATATTTGATAGATTTTACAGAGTAGATAAGTCTAGGTCCAGAAATACAGGAGGGACTGGATTAGGTCTATCAATTGCTTATCAAATCGTATTATTACATCAAGGAAGTATAGAGGTTGAAAGTAAGGTTGGAGAGGGAAGTACCTTTTATGTAAAAATACCGAAAAATCTTAATTAATAATATTATTTTGGAGGAATTTCATGATGAGCAAATTGTTTATTATCTTTTTAATCTTAATTTCTTTAACAGCTGGATGTAATAGATATGATGATAATTCTATTGAAGGTGAAAATATTAAGCCTATAAGTCCTTTTTCTGCTGAAGTCTATGAGAAGATTAATTTGTATTTTCCCAATGAAGACATGACAAGTCTTAAGAAGGAGTCAAGAGTTATAAAAGCTGAAAAAAATAAACTTAACAATATTATTATTAATGAGCTTATAAAGGGAAGTAATAATTTTGAAAGACGTAGTATCATACCTAAAGATACTAAGTTATTATCTTTAGATGTTGTTAATAGTATTGCATATGTTAGTTTTTCTAAAGAGTTAATTTTGCAGAAATATTCTGAAATAGAAGAGGCTTTTATTTTGTATTCAATAGTAAATACATTAACAGAAAGAGAAGATATTAATAAAGTTCAAATATTAATTGAAGGAGAAATTAAGGATTTATTATATAAAAGATATTCAATCTCATACCCTCAAGAGTATTCTTCTATAATTGTAGATAAAACATATCAAAGTCCTATTTATGTTATACTTCAATATTATGAAGCTTTGGCTTCTAATAACTATGAAGATATTCTTATTCTGTTTGGTGAAGATAAGAGAGATATTCAAAGAAGATTTTTTATACCTTCTTATAAAGAACTACAAAGTAACGTGTATAATTATGAGATAAATAATTATTTATTTACAAAATACGATGAGGAAATAATTGTTACTATACATTCCACAATTTATTATAATAAGGATAAAATGAAAGAAGATCAGACTCGGTACTTTGGACTTAGCTATGAAAAAGGTCGATATAAGATAGATAGTATTAGCAGCCATTACATTTTCGAATGATAATTTTCTATAATTAGCAGGAATTTTATCTTTGACATTGAATATACTAACTTGTAGTAACTTTAAACAAAATATACAAAAGGAGTGATTATATGAACAGCAGACCAAAACTAAACATTCAAAAGTCATTAAAGCTTTTTGAGGAGGGCAAAAAACTTTCCCCTGGTGGAGTAATGGGTATAAGGCGTCCTTATAATTTTGTACCGGGAGAATATCCAATTTATATAGAAAGAGGATATGGCGGTCATATTATAGATGTAGATGGAAACGACTACATTGATATGCTTTGTGCCTATGGACCTATTATTCTTGGATATGAAGAACCGGAAATTAATCAAGCAGTAATTGAACAAATGCAGAAAGGCTTTTGTTTTTCATTGGTACAGGAAATTCAAAATGAATTACTAAAAAGATTAATTGATCTTATACCATGTGCTGAAATGGGAGTTCTGGCTAAAACCGGTTCTGATGTAACTGGTATTGCAGTTCGTATTGCAAGAGGATATACAGATAAATCTAAAATACTTCGTTGCGGGTATCATGGATGGCATGACTGGTGCGTTGAAGTGCCGGGAGGTGTACCTAAGCAGATAAGGGAATTAACTATTGAGTTTGAATATGGAGATTTAGATGAACTTGAGAAAAAACTTGAAGAAAACAAAGATGAAGTAGCAGCAATCATTATGACTCCTGTTGGACATCCTTTAGCTAAACCAGTAATCGCTCCTCCAGAAGGATACTTACAAGGGGTACGTGAATTAGCTGATAAGTATAACGTTGTTTTAATATTTGATGAAATTAGAACTGGGTTTAGAGTTGCAATAGGAGGTGCTCAAGAGAGATATGGAGTTACTCCTGACATGGCAGTATTTGGAAAAGCTATGGCAAATGGCTATCCGATTAGTGCTTGTGTAGGTAAAGCTGAAATAATGCAGGCTATGGAAAGTAAAGTTTTTATAAGTTCAACATTCTTCCCTAATAGTCTTGAAATGGTAGCAGCAATGAAATGTATAGATATATTAGAAAGAGATAATGTAATTGAAGATATTTGGACTAGAGGTTCCGATTTCCTAGAGAGTATGACTGATATAGTTAAGGATTCAAAAGTTCCGGCTACTGTATCAGGTATTCCGCCAATGCCTTATATAACCTTTGATAAAGCTGATGATAAATATAAGGAAAGAAGAACGTGCTTCTATATAGAAACTATTAGAAGAAATTTATTTATACAACCATATCATCATGGTTATATATGCTATAGACATACAGATAAGGATTTAAAAGATGCTTTAAATGCAGTTTCAGAATCTTTGGAAGTTGCAAAAGCAAAATATCCTTTAAAATAATAAAAAGATTGTTAAACTATAGACAAATAAATAAAAATAAGATATAATAAAGTTGTAATTACATCTGCTGTATTGGAATTATCTGATATAGGGGATACTTAAAAATCAAACCTAATTATAAGGAATATCCGAGTAAAAAGGGAAGATGTATAGGTAATATAGATTACTAAGTTTATCTTGTAAACGTATGTATTCTATGTAATTATGTCTTTTAAGGCCTCCATCTTTTACTGGAGGTCTTTTTTATTTGCTGGAGGTGATGGGAAATGAATAAAAGAATAGGTGTTGTAGGCATCGTTGTTAAGAATATAGACAATGTTGATAAAGTTAATTCTATTTTGCATCAATATTCATCAATAATTGTAGGTAGATTAGGAGTTCCCTATAAAGAAAAGGGTATATGTATAATATCTATAATAATTGATGGTACATCAGATGAGGTAAGTGCTATTACGGGTAAATTAGGTTCTATTGAAGGTATAAATGTTAAGTCAGCATTGACAAAATTGTAAAGGGGTATGGATATGTTAGAGTATAAAGCGGAAGATTTTATAGTACATTCTGAGATAATTGATTCAATGGACTTTGGAAAAAGGAAGGCTAAAGATAAAGAATACGTGAGGAATATTATCAATAAGGCTAAAAATTGGAAAGGGTTAACTCATAGGGAGGCAGCAGTTTTATTAAATATAGATGACAAATCTATATTACAAGAAATGTTTAATACAGCAAGGTATATAAAAGAAACGATATATGGAAAAAGAATAGTTATGTTTGCTCCTTTATATGTTAGTAACTATTGTGTAAATGATTGTGAATACTGTGGCTATAAACATTCCAATAAAGATATGTTAAGAAGAAAACTTACAATGAGTCAGTTAGAAGAAGAAGTAAAAGTTTTAGAATCTCTTGGACATAAGAGATTAGCTTTAGAAGCAGGAGAAGACCCAAATAACTGCTCAATAGAATATATATTAGACTGTATTAGAACTATATATTCCGTAAAATCAAATAACGGAAGTATTAGAAGAATAAATGTTAATATTGCAGCAACTACTGTAGAAAACTATAAAAAGCTTAAAGATGCTGATATAGGAACATATATTTTGTTTCAGGAATCTTATCATAAACCGACATATGAAAAAATTCATCCCAGAGGACCAAAACATTACTATGACTGGCATACCACTGCTATGGACAGAGCTTTTAAGGCAGGCATAGATGATGTAGGAATTGGGGTGCTTTATGGTCTTTATGACCATATCTATGAAACTATTGCCATGCTAATGCACGCTGAACATCTTGATAAGGTCTACGGAGTAGGTCCTCATACTATATCTGTTCCAAGAATGAGGGCTGCTGAAGGAGTGGATATTGAGAGGTTTCCATATTTAGTTTCTGATGAAAATTTTAAAAAAATAGTTGCAGTGCTGAGACTTGCAGTTCCGTATGCAGGAATGATATTATCAACGAGAGAAAATCCAGAGTATAGAGATGAGGTTTTAGCACTAGGTATATCGCAGATTAGTGCCGGTTCTTGTACAGGTGTAGGTGGGTATTATGAAGAATATATTGGAGATGAGCATAAGGAAAAACCGCAATTTGAGGTAGAAGATCATCGTTCACCGCTGGAAGTACTAAAAAACCTCTGTAGGCAGGGTTATATTCCAAGCTACTGCACAGCCTGTTATCGTGAAGGACGGACTGGTGAGAGGTTTATGGATTTAGCCAAGAGTGGTAATATTCATAATGTCTGTCTGCCAAATGCACTTTTGACCTTCAATGAATTCTTATTAGATTATGGTGACGAAGAATTAAGAGAAATAGGTACAAAAATGATAGAAGAATATATAAACACTATACCTAGTGAAGCTGCTAGAAAAATTACTAGAGAATATCTTGAAAAAATGAATAATGGAGAAAGAGATTTTAGGTTATAATTAATGCTAAAGCGAAAGGAAAGATAAATCTTTTATAGAAATGATAATATATATAGACATCGTTTGTGCAAGGGTGCACTAAAGACAGACTTTGGAGTATTGTGTACCACACCTTCCACTGGATGCAAATGTTCGCGAAACGATAGAAAACAATAATTGAACTAGATGAGGTGTTGAATATGTTAAAAAAGTTTACAAGATTAGCTATCATGAGTATCTTAATGTTAGTTACTATATTTTTATGTTCTTGTGGAAGTGGTATAGAAGAGCCAACAATCAAAATATCATATGAATCTGGTGTTTTAAAACCAATTTATTATGGTGATCGGCATAATAAAGATAAAAATGAAATTGAAGAAAGATTAAGAGACTTTATGATAGGTAAAAGGTTTACTGATTTACCAACGATTGATTTTGAAGATAAAATTCTAATAGAAGCTTTAAACTTTGAAACAGATGAATTTGAAATCTATGATTATATCATAGATAAGAAATGCAATATTATCTCTAATTATAATGTAGAACCCTTTAAAATTGGCTTAGCAGAAAATAAAAGTGCAGAATTTATGTTTGAAACGAGCAAAGATATAGAAAAATATTCTGAGTTTACTATTGAAGGAAATTTAGTACATTGTCTATTAATTAGATGTCAGGTAAACAATTCTTCATTTGCATTTTCTACACTTATATTGAAGACTAATGAATAATGATTGATTCTTTCAAAATCAGAGAGTTGTAAGGAAAATGATGTCGTTACTTCTTAAACCGAGTTAGAAAGCAATGATGGATTTAAGACAATTATGACACATGTTCAAAAAACAGGTAATGATTTTAGTTTAAAAGATATTGAAAATGCTATTAAGGATAATAAATGATGAAGCTTATGGATTAAGAAATTTATTAAAAAATGTTGAAACAATAAAAGCATTATATAAAACCCTTAAAACACAAGAAAAAGAATGGTTAAAAGAAGTAATAATATGATTTAGTACAAAAACCTAAAAATTTAAATCTTTCAGATAGCAGAAGAGTGGTGAAAAGTATGGATTTTCATAGAATTAGACTCTTCTGCTTTTTTAATTTTAGAAACAGCTTTTTTTAGTGAGTAAGTATTTTTATGAAAAACTTTAAAAAACTTCACAATAGTTTTATGATTAGATATAAGAATTGCTATTCAACTAAAATCATCATTGAATAGAGTAATAGTCTTAATGACGGATATAGAATCAATCAAAGACTTGATACATTTTTCTTCTTAAATAACTCCTTAAATTCACAAAAATATAAAACCCTAAAATTTTTAACTCACTACGCTCAAACAAACAAATTTCTTCATGGATTTTAGGTTATAATCAATATAAGTCTAAGAGGAAAAACAAATCTTTTATAGAAATGATATTACTAGAGCTTTAATAATTATTATCTAAGCTCACTAAATCTAATAAACTTATGATTAGTTATATTTTTGAGGTGATTTAAATGAAAATGAGATTTATATTGGGAAGGGCAGGAAGTGGAAAGACCTATAAGGTATTTAATGAGATAAAAGAAAGATTAAATAAAAAAGAAGATAAAAAGCTGTTTCTTATAGTTCCGGACCAATATACTTTACAGGCAGAATTCGATTTAATCTCAAAGATGGATTTATCAGGAATTATGGGATTAGAAGTTTTAAGTTTTGAAAGGCTTGCATACAAGATTTTAACACAGATAGGTGGAATAAAAAAGACTGCTGTCAATGATTTAGGTAAGATTATGATTTTAAGAAGGCTTTTTGATAAATATTCTAATAACCTGTCTGTGTATAAAAAAGCTTCTAAACAACCGGGATTTTTAGATCATTTCTCTGAACTGATATGTGAGTTTAAGAGAAATGATATAACGCCTCAATCATTGATAGAAAAAACTGAGTCAATTAGTGAAGAAGGTATGTTTAAAAGAAAGCTTCAAGATATTTCTTTTGTTTATGAAAAATTTAATGAGTACATGGATGGAAGATATACAGATGATGAGGATAAGTTTAATCTTTTTATAGATAAGCTTGAAGATGCAGGTTTTATTGAGGGATCAGAAATATGGATTGACGGATATTCAGGATTTACTTCTCAGCAGCGAAGAATTATTGAAAAGCTTTTAAAAAAATCAGAAATAGTTAATATCTGCTTAACAATTGAATTAAATAGTCTAAGAGAAAAAGATCTTTTTTATCCAACCTTATTTACTTATGATAAGCTTAGAGAAATATGTAATAAAAATAATATTTCTTATACAAGAGAAATTTTAGATTGTAAAGAGTGTAACAATATAAAATCTACTGAACTTATTCATTTGGAAAGAGAGTTTTTCGCTTACCCTTCTAATACATATAAGCAAAAATGTAAAAACATAGAAATATTTACTGCTACAAATCCATATAATGAGATGGAGAGAGCAGCATCTGAGATAGTTTCATTAGTAAGAGATAAAAATTATAGATGGAAGGATGTAGCTGTAGTTGCTCCTCTTATGGATACATATGGATCAATTATAAAGAAAGTTTTTACAGAGTATCAAATTCCATTTTTTATAGATGAAAAAAGAAGTATAATGAACAACATTATAATTAAATTTATTTTATCAGCACTAGATATGATAAGTAAGAACTTTAGGTATGAGGATGTATTTAGACACCTAAAAACCGGATTTAGTGATGTTACTAAAGATGAGACTGAACTGCTGGAGAATTATTGCTTGAGGTATGGTATAAAGGGTCAAAAATGGTTTAAAGATTTTGAGTACGAAGATATAAATATACTTGAATTAAATGAAATTCGCAAGAGAATAATTAAACCTTTTAAGACTTTAAAAAAAGAACTGAGAAATCAAAGTAAAGTTGACATGATGACTATGGCTGTAGTAGAGTTTTTAAATAATGTACATATTGAAGAAAAGTTAAACAACTGGATAGACTCTTTAAAAGAAAAGCAATCATTTGAATATGTTAACGAAAATACTCAGATTTGGAATATCGTTATGGAAGTTTTTCATCAGCTCATTGAAATATTAGGAGACTCTTCCATGACATTAAAGGAATATATTAGTGTTCTTCAAGCCGGATTTGCTAAATATCAATTAGGTATAATACCTCCTACCATGGACCAAGTATTGGTGGGAAGTTTGGCTAGGTCTAAAAGTCATGATATTAAAGCATTATTTGTGGTTGGAAGTAATGATGGAGTGCTTCCGAGAGGTATTAGTGATGATGGAATTATTCTTGATGATGAAAAGCAATTATTAAAAGAAGCAGGTATACAAATTACATCAGACATTGAAACAAGAGCTTGTGAAGAAAGATTTTCAGTATATACAATGTTCTCAAAACCATCTAAGAAACTATATATTAGTTATCCTTTAGCGGATAATGAGGGAGCGGCTTTAAGAAAATCTATTTATATTGATAGGTTAAGGAGTATATTTCCTGATATTTTAGTTGGTAGTGATATAACTATGAATACAGAAAAACAGCTTCATTTAATATCAACACCTATTTCTACATTTAAGTATTTGATTGAATATTTAAGAAAGTATGTAGACGGTAATGAGCTGGTGAGTCCTTGGACTGATGTATATAACTGGTATTATAATAATTATGAGTGGAAGAGTAGAGTTGATAACATAATTGAAGGATTATTTCATAATAATCAAAGTGAAGATATAGGTACATATTTAGCTAAAGAATTATACAATACTCCTTTAAAGACAAGTATATCCCGACTTGAGAAATTTATTAACTGTCCATTTGCTCATTTTATTAATTATGGTTTAAAACCTAAAGAACGCAAGGAATATAAGGTTGAAAAGCTTGATATAGGAACGTTGTTTCATTACTCTGTTGAAAGGTTTGCACGAAAGTTAAAAGAAAAAAAGAAAAATTGGCATGATTTAGATAGAAAACTTACTGATGAGCTGGTAGAAGAAATGTCAGAAGAACTTGTTCCTACATTTGAGAACAATGTCTTATCAAGCAGCTATAGATATAAATACCTAACGCAGAAATTAAAAAGAGTTTGTAAAAGAGCTGTATGGACATTAACTGAACATATAAAAAAAGGTAGTTTTCTGCCTTATAAGCATGAGTTTGGCTTTGGAGATGGAGAATATGATGATGTTCCCCCAATTGTACTACAATTACCTAATGGAGAAGAAATAAAAATTGAAGGTAGAATTGATAGAATTGACATTTTAGACGATGGTAAAAGTCATTATGTTAAAATCATTGATTATAAATCCGGCAATAAAAAATTTTCTCTATCAGAAGTATATTATGGTCTTCAATTACAGCTTATAGTTTATCTAGATGTATTTTTAGCTAATAAAGATGTATTGATTGAAAAAAATATATTAACAAAGAATGATGTATACCCGGCAGGAGTGTTCTATTTTAAGATTGATGATCCAATGGTAAATATAGATGGAGAAGATTATGAAGTGATTGAACTGGAAATAATGAAAAAACTAAAGATGGATGGGTTAGTATTAAAAGATGTAAATGTAGTTAAAAATATGGACAAAGAAATTGAAACTGGAGGTCGGTCTAATATAATACCTGCTTATATAACTAATAAAGGAGAATTAAGTAAAAATTCTGCTGTAGCGGATGAAGAAGAAATCAAAGGACTAATTAGGCATGTTAAAGAGTTAATATGTAAAATAGCAGGTGAAATATTAGAAGGAAATATAAAAATACATCCATGTAAATTAAATCAGAAAACTGCTTGTAAGTTTTGTAAGTTTTCTTCAATCTGTCAATTTGATATTACAATTGAAGATAATGAATACAGAAATATTACTAAATTAAGTGATAAAGAAGTTCTTTCAAGCGTTTTAAACGAAAGGAGTGAGAAATAAATGCCTAATTGGACACATGAGCAAAGTAAAGCTATTGGATTATCAGACTCAAATCTTCTGGTATCAGCTGCTGCCGGATCTGGAAAAACAGCAGTTTTGGTAGAAAGGATAATCAGAATAATTACCGAGGAAATGATTGATATAGATAAACTGCTCATTGTTACGTTTACAAATGCAGCAGCCGGAGAAATGAGAGAGAGGATATTAAAAGCTTTAATAGAAAAGATAAAAACTAAGCCTGATAATGAGTTTTTTTTAAGAAGACAGATTACATTATTAAACAAGGCATATATTACAACTATACATTCCTTTTGTATTGAAGTTGTTAGAAGAAATTTTCACTTAATAGATATTGACCCTTCATTTAGAATAGCTGATACCACAGAAAGAAATATTATGATTCAGGAGTCATTAGAAGAATTAATGGAGTTATCCTATAAAAGAGCTGATGAAAGCTTTATTAATTTGGTAGAAGCATTTGGTTCAAACAGAGAAGATGTAAAGCTTCAAGAACTTATATATAGAATATATAGCTTTATACAAAGCAAGCCATATCCGGATAAATGGCTTGATGAATTGACTGAAATGTTTAATATAACCAAGAGTGAGTTAGAGAACAGCGTGTGGACCGAAACTATAAAAAAAAGCATAGTAATTGAATTAAATGCAGGAAGAAATCTTATCAATGAAGCTGTTAATATATGTGATAGTATTAACGGACCTATTGAGTATAAAGATGCTTTGTTATTAGATTTAGAAAATATAGAAGGTTTACTTAAAAGTATAAAAATCAGTCTTGATAATTTCTATACAAATATAACTAATTTATCTCACAGCAGGTTTAAATCTATTAAAGGACAACGGAAACAAGAAATTGATGAAATTTTGTTGGAAGAAGTGAAGAATTTAAGAGATCAGTATAAAGAAAAAATAATCTCTCCAATCAAGAGTGGTATATCAGCTAAAGGGGTAGATGAACACCTTAAGCAGCTAAACTATATGTATCCAATGATGAGATACTTATATGGATTAGTAAAAGATTTTGCACATCTTTACAGTGAAAAGAAACTTGAAAAAGGTATTTTAGATTTTAATGATTTAGAGCATTATGCTCTTAAGGTATTAGAAAATAAAGATGTTCAAAGTAGATTTAGTAAACATTTTGAATACATATTTGTAGATGAATATCAAGACAGCAACATAGTTCAGGAAACAATTATTAGCAGAATAAAAAGAGATAAAAACTTGTTTTTAGTTGGTGATGTAAAGCAGAGTATTTATAGGTTTAGAATGGCAGACCCTAGTTTATTTATTGAAAAATATGAGAAATTTTCTTCTGAAGATGGAAATAAAGATACAAAGATAATATTATCTAAAAACTTCAGAAGTAGAAATGAGATTCTTCAAGGAGTGAATTATGTTTTTAAGAGTATTATGACTAAAGAATTAGGGGAAATAGATTATATCGAAGAAGCTTTTCTTAATAAAGGAATTGATTTTAGCGATATTGATGATGCTGGTATAGATATTGATATTATTGAAAAAAAATGTGATGATTTGGATGATATTGATGACGATATAAAGGAAATGTCTAATATAGAGGTAGAGGCAAAAGCAGTAGCCGGTAGAATAAAACAGCTTTTAGGGAAAAAAACTTATGACCCAAAGCTTGGTGACTATAGAGAGATAAGTTATAAGGATATAGTTATTTTACTAAGAGCAACAAAGCATTGGTCGCCTATATTTATGGAGGTTTTTATAGACGAAGGTATTCCTGTATATTGTGATGACAGTGCCGGATATTTTGATGTAATAGAAGTAAAAGTATTTTTAGATTTATTAATGATTATAGATAATAAAAGACAAGATATTCCCCTTTTATCTGCTATGAGGTCTCAAATTGGTAAATTTACTACTAACGATTTAATCTGTATCAGAGTTAATCATAAGGAAGGAAGTTTTTACGAAGCTATAGAGAAATACTTAGAGGACAAAAATGACGGACTTAAAGATAGATTAGAGAAATTCCTAAAAAAAATAAATTTATGGTCTACACAAGTCAATTATATGAAACTTGATGAATTCCTTTGGAAGATTCTTATAGATACAGGATATTATCATTATATTGGTGCTATGCCGGGTGGACTTCAAAGACAAGCTAATTTAAGAATATTAGTAGATAGAGCAGAAAAATTTGAGAAAAGTACCGTCAACGGGTTATTTAACTTTATAAGATTTATTGATAAGCTGTCAAAGAGTGGAAGTGATATGAGTACGGCAAAAACACTTGGAGAAAATGAAAATGTAGTTAGAATTATGAGTATTCATAAGAGTAAAGGATTAGAATTCTCAGTGGTTATATGCCCTGGTCTAGGTAAACAGTTTAATCTTAGAGATACATATGAAGATATATTACTTCATAAGGATTTAGGTTTAGGTCCTAAATTTGTAGATGTGGAGAAAAGAATATATAATGAAACTTTTGCTCAGATGGCTATAAAAAGAAAGATGAAAATTGAGAGTCTTTCAGAAGAAATGCGGATTCTTTATGTTGCAGTAACAAGGGCTGTTGATAAGCTTATTTTGGTTGGGTCTGTTAATGATGTTTCTAAAGAAAGTAAAAAATGGTGTAAAGAGAGTACAGTATATAACCTGCTTAATTTCAAGTGCTTTATAGATTGGATATTATGTGCAGTTTCAAAGCATCCTGATGGTGAAGTTATAAGAGATTTAGGACAGCTTAAAATAGATAAATATAGTCTGGATAACTTAGAAGAATCAAGATGGAATATTAGAATAATCAATAGAGAAGAAATACTGCTAGATAAAAACGAACAAAGAACATTGAAGAATCAATACAAAGAATATCTTAAAAACTTTAGTATTGACGAGTGTTCACAGTATAGAGAAACTATTGAAAAGAGATTTAACTGGAAGTATAGACATAATAATGCCGTAAAAATTCCTTCAAAGCTTTCTGTAACAGATATTAAGAAGGCTTCAGCTAAGAATATTGACTTTATAAATTACAGCATACCTAAAATAAGTGAAATGCAACAGTTTATAGAAAAAGATAAGAGTTTTAGTAGTGCTGAAAGAGGGACAATAATTCACTTTGTTATGCAGCATTTAGATTTAGATAAGATAGAAAGTGAAGATAATATTAAAAAGCAGGTTCAGGAAATGATTATTAAAGAGCTTTTAACTGAGGAAGAAGCAGAAGTTGTTGATATTCAAAAGATAAAGAAATTTTATGAAAGTAATATTGGAAAGAGAATATTAAATAGTAGTAGGGTTTACAGAGAATCTCCATTTGTTTTAAGGAAAAAAGCTTGCTTAGTAATCGAAGACTTAGATGAATGTGATGACGAACTTTTAATCCAAGGTATTATAGATTGTTATTTTCATGAGAATGACAATTTGATTTTAGTTGACTATAAAACAGACTATATCTTTGATGGTAAAATTGAAAATACAATAAACAGATATAAAGTACAAATGAGTATTTATAAAGAAGCTTTGGAGAAGATTACAGGTAAGAAAGTATCCGAAAGTTACATTTATTTATTTAACATTGATGAAGAAGTGAGGATATAACTTATATTTAAATATGTGTTTGTGTTAAGAAAGGTGAAGAAGCAAAACTGCTTTTTCACCTTTTAAAATAAAAGGATTAAGTAACTTAACTTTTTGTCTATATATTGATAGTATTAAAAGTGTAAACAATAAAATCTCGTATGTTTTTAAAGGAAATATTATGAATATAGCGAAATATAACAAATGTAAAATAAATCTTAGGAGTTGTTGCTATTGTTTAAGAATAATGGAATTATAGGGTTTATAAAAGGATTTACAGCATATTTTGCATTATCAGTAATTTTAGATTTCATTGGTGTGAAAGATTGGATTTTTAGAAGTATCATTGCATGTTTTATAATATTAATAATTAGTATTATAGTGTATTTTGCTAAAAAATCGAGTAAAAAGTGATGCTTTTATCAATTTTCATTTAAGTTTATAAATTGTAACAGAATGAAAGGAGTTTTTATGAAAATATCCTTAATACAACCCAAAATTATAAGAGGAAATATAGAACACAATTTAAATAAAATTCAGAGATTAATTAAAAAAAGTGTTGGAGATTTATTGGTGTTACCAGAATATGCTCTTACAGGTTCATTAGTATTAGATAGTGAGGCTGATTTATGTCAATGGATTGAAGAAAGTAATAAAGCTAAGAAAGAAATCAGAATACCGGAAGAAAAAGTATTATTATTAAACTCATTAATTCAAAAAAATAAAATAATATATAATTGCTGTGAATTATTACCTACTGGAATAAAGCAAATGAAAGTGCATCCTGATGATACTGAAAAAAGTAAAGGCATTATTTCTGGAGAGAAACATGAAGTTATTGATTTATTAAACAAAAAGTTTAAAATACTAATTTGTTCTGATCTTAAACATTGGAATAGAATTGATACTAAAGGTTTAGATTTCATTTTATGGATTTACCATTTTACACAAGATAACTATAAAAAACGGATTTCTGAGTTAAAGACAATTATTAGAGAAAAGAAAATACCTATATTAGCTAGCAGTATAATTTCAGACAAAAACATAGGTTTTAGTACATATATAGATGAAAATAAAATCATATCAATGTCAGAATATGAGGGAATATTAGAACTTGAATTATAAAAACATACAAGTTATAAGGAACTGTTTTAAGCAGTTATGGGTTGCAGGGTAATTTTAATTTATCATAAATAAATTAAATAATTTAAACTTTTAAATGATAATCTAATGCAATAAATAAAGATAGAAAAAATTAATAAGATTGAAATAGCAGTTTCATTTAAATATGATTCTAAATTATAGAGAAAAATAAAAAGTTTTTTAGATAGAATATTAAAAATAAATAGTTAATGTTTAAACAAAAAACTAAAAAAGTATACAGATATAGAAAAGTATTACCGACACAATTAGTCGTATAACATACTTATATGGAAGTATTAGAGACAAAGTATAGTTGTGAATTCTTTAGTTATATGAAATACATACCCAAAATTCATCCGCCCGTCCATGGACGGAGAAATCAAATAGATTTAGAGAAAATATTATTTAATAGAAATTTAAAAGTTTGAGTAAAGGTAAAGATACTTCTTTATCTAAATAGGTAATAAATATTTATATAATATTAGATTGTATGTATGATAAATAATTTATAAATTACAATAAGAGTTGTAAAATACAAAAAGGTATATATGAATAATAGAAGGAGTTAAAATGGTAAGAAAATATAAAGTAATAACATTATGTGGTAGTACAAAGTTTAAAGATAAATTTATAAAAGCCCAAAAAGAACTTACACTTAAAGGAAATATTGTGCTAACTGTAGGATTTTTTGAATCTGTGGATAGCGAATATAATACAATCATAACTGAAGATGTAAAAATTATGTTGGATGATATGCATAAAAGAAGAATTGATATGAGTGATGAAATATTTGTTATTAATAAAGATGGTTATATTGGTAGTAGTACAAAAAGTGAAATAGAATATGCTAAAAAAATAGGTAAGAAAATTAATTATTTAGAAAACAAATAGTTAAAGTATATTAATTAATATATATGCTAAAAAACAATGTAGTATAAAAATAAACAGAAGATAATAAAATTATTAACTAAAAGATGTCGCCTACGTCGCCCATGGCTTCGGCTGGGTATGTAAATCAGATAACAAGGCATCTGCACAAGGCTTGAGCAAAGCATTCCTCTTGGGTCAAGTCCTCGCACACCGAGGCACCTCTGCATTAGGCGTTCGTAAACTCACAGCCATGAGCAGAGATTGTAAGTTCAACGACATCGCAGACGCTAGACGTTAGTGCGCCAAGCAAAGCTTGGCATTACTGGCAGGGTGAGAGTCCCTGTATGGTAAGGTCTAGCCAACCACCATTATCAAGTGTTGTGCTGTTATTGGCGACAGTGATAGTAAAGCTGTACACAGAGAATTATATAGACCACAGGGGAGATCGCAATCCCTGAAGCATATTCAGCACCGTTAATCGTAGTTCCGAAAGGAACAAAATGCAGATGACGACGTTTTTAATGGATACGGAAGTCAAAACGAAAGAATCAAAATGGCAAGATTCTGGAGGGTTTGTCGGGGTCAGAGGACGTGGTATGTATAAAGAGTAATGTCAGGAACTTGGGAGATCTCACAGCCACTTAAGAGATTAAGAAGCAATATACAACCAAAAAGAAGGTATTTTAAAGGCAGTGAGAAGTTGGATTTCCTCATACTACTCTGAGGACAAGAAAGCTGTCTACATGCTGAATATCAAATTAAAAGGTTGTTACAATTATTATGGAGTCATAGGAAACTATAAGATGCTAGAAAAGATGAATTTGATAGTTAAAAGATTGTTGTATAAATGGATAAACCGAAGGAGTCAGAGGCGAAGCTTTAGTTGGAGGGATTTTAAGAAAAGGTTATGGACAGGCATCCAATACAGAAGCCTTTCATAGAAAGCAGAAATGAACAAATGGAGCTACTTATATAGTCAGAGTGCGAAAGTAGATATATACAACTGAGGAGCCTAGTGTGGGAAATCCGCACGCTTGGACCTGTGCTAGGATTGATGGATAACCATCGAATCTATGGTTACGGTGAAATAGTCACAATTATTTCAGAGTAGTTTTTTAGGATAAAATACATTTATATAATGAGGTGAAGTTTTGAAATTTATAAGATGGTTTATATGGATCATAAGTATATTAATTATTTCAGGTTGCTCAAATACTGTTGAAGATACGAAAAAATATTTATTAGAAAATTATAATAATCTACAAATTGAAAGCCAAGATCAACATCAACTAGATATTTTAAATGACGACTTACATAGAAATGATATTATACTTATAGGAGAGGTTCATGGTATAAAAGTAAATAGTGAATTACAAATGCTTTTCTTGAAATATTTTAAGGAAAAAATAGATATAAGATATATCTTAGCAGAAAACTCATATAGTAATACTTTTTTTATAAATAAATATTTAGAAACTGGAGACGATGATTATTTGAGTATAGTCTATCATAGTTGTATTGGAACATATGCTTGGACAAAAGAGAGTTATAATTTTTGGAAAAATATGTACGAATATAACAAGGGATTTAATGAAGATGAAAAGATAAAAGTTGTTGGTGTAGATATAGAACATAATCCAGTTACTTCATACTATTATAATATAGAAGTCTTGCCAGATACTGATCCCCCTAAAGAAATTGAAAAAATGATTGAAGGTGTTCAAGATATCTTTAATTATAAACCAGTAATAAACACGGAGTTTTTCAGATTGCTAGAAAAGAGTATAGAAGAAAATGAACAGCTCTACATGGAGTATCTTAAAGAAGATTTCATAGGCTTTACACTTGTAAATAAAAACGTTATTAATAAGTACGAGGCATATAGAAAAAAAGGCTGTAAAGTAGAATGGAACAGCACTAGAGATAAGATGATGTATGATAATTTTCTAGTTCTTAATAACGTACTTCCAAAGGGAAAGTATTTTGGACAATGGGGGTTAAATCACGTATTTCAAATGGAGGAAAGTGAAGTGAATTGGTTTGCTTCAATGTTGAATTCAGATTCTTCTCAATTTAAGAATAAGATACTTAGTATAGTGTTGAGTTATGATAACTGTGAGCGAATGGAAATAGGAGTAAGTAAGCCTAATCAAAAAATAAGTTTTGTGTATTTTCCTGTTTTTAAAGAGGTTAATGATCAGGTAGGAGGGGATATTAATATATATAAACTAAATGGCAAAAATTCCCCTTTTCGTAAAGAAAAAATGATAGATTTTTATACTGGAGCTAAAAGAGATGAACATATCAATGAATATTTTCAATACTTAGTTATGATAAGAGATTCAAAAGCTACTACACCTTTTGGGAATTAAAATGTTGTAGTATGAAAAAAGTATGTAATTGTGTTATATCACCTAACAATGTGTTTATGTTCGTTTGGGTAGGGCGAATTTCAAGGTTCGCCAAGATGGGTGCCATCGGCTCTATGGTGACGACGACAGACTACAAATGATAAAATTTCATCAAAGGTTTAATATAGTTTTATTGGTTTAATTAATTGTTAATAATAAATATAATGAAAGAAAAAAGAAGGTGATTTATTTGTCAATAAGCAAATTCATTCAAGATAGAAAAGAACAGATTATGCAAATAACATCTAGACATGGAGTTAAAAGTATTAAGATTTTCGGTTCTGTTGCTAGGAAAGAAGAAAACAAAGATAGCGACATTGATTTTTTAGTGGTTTTTGAAGAAGGAAGAACATTATTTGACTTGATAGCTTTAAAAAACGAATTGGAAAAATTTTTCAATAGACGGGTAGATATAGTAACAAAAGATTCGATACACCACAGCATTAGAGAAAGTATTCAGAGAGAGGTTGTTGAAATATGAAAAATGATAAGTTATATTTAAATCATATTTTAGAATCTATAGAAAATATACATACTTACACAATTGATGGGAAGAATCAGTTCATGAATTCAACATTAATCCAAGATGCAGTAATTAGGAATCTAGAAATCATTGGTGAAGCCACAAAAAAGTTATCAACTGATACTAGAGAAATTAACTCTGAACTACCTTGGAAAGAAATGGCTGGATTAAGGGATGTTTTAACTTAAATGTGCGAAATTCTCCCATCTTCTATAAGTGGGAGATGGATAGCAATTGCTGATAGGGAAAATTTGTGACAAACTGTATTCAGTAGATTATACTGAAAGTCAATCATACAAATAAAACTAAATAATAATAATCATTCAGTGTTCTTGTTGAATTATCATCTAGTAATGGTTATAA
>JANQLB010000079.1 GCA_028280805.1 Tissierellales bacterium | reverse complement strand
ATCAAGCAAACTTTGGGGTGTACCATAATAAATAATCTGATTGAACTGTGGATATATTGATTGATAATAAATGTATATAGGAATATTAAGAAGTTCAGGGTGGTTAAAATAAAACTCTCTATCACCATATACTATACCTTTTAAAGCCGTATACATTTCTTTCTGAAAAATATTAAAGCGAATAGCAGAATTTGCTAATCCAAACTCGCCTCCACTAACATATGCCTTACCAAATAACATATAATTGTTTTCAGCATTTTTCTGTAACTTAGCAATTACTTCGTCTCTCATTTTTACATCAATAGCAGAATAATCATATTCATATCCCACACTTAAAAATAATTCACCTGTCACATCTGAATGAGTTAAAGTATACTTTCTTCCATCTATCGGATTTAAGTCAGTAGCAGGTGGAATGTATTTTACCGATAGTTTTTGAGGATTAAAATTGGACATGGTAATTTAGACCTCCCTTAATGGATACAGTATTAATATCAGTATATGCTGATATTGAATAGGATAGAAATTGTCAGATGTAAAAGTTTACAAAGTTCATAATGAATTTGAAGAGTTGATGTACTATTATTTTTTAGAAGAAGAGTACAAACGAATTATAGAAGGGCAAGAATATTAGAATGGGCATGGTCTAAAGATTGTGATCTATATGATTATTTTGTAATAAATGAGATAAACGCTACAAGTTAGTATTAAAATGCTTGTAGCGTTTTGTTATGAGTAACTAATTAGTTAAGTTTACATATAATGCAGTGAAGATGGATTATAAGCTATTTTTGAGTATCGAAGATAAATAGAATAGTTAAAAAAAATACTTTATAAAGCTCAAAAGGAGGTCTATAAATGGATTATATCCATGGTCACAGAGATCATATTACCTGTGAATCAGGAATGGAATGTGTTAAATGTAAAGCTATGCACCCTAGGCCTAAAGGGATATTACTAGAATGTGGTGAGGGAACAGGAAGTAGAACCTTTACAACTTCAAATGATGCTGCATTTCAGTTAGCTTATGTCACAGTTGATGCATGTAGTATAAGAAAACCCCAAGTTTTAATAAAATTTTCAAGCATTGTCAGTATGGAGAGATTGGATTCACCTGCAACTGTCAGATTGCAATACGAATTGTTTAAAACATGTGATGGTGGAGAGCCAACTTCACTAGGTATTTGGATGTTTGAGCAAGTTAATGTATTTATATCGGGCTTTGCACGTCAAGATGAATCATTTAGTTTTGTATTTTGTGAGTGTGCAAATGTGTCAAAATGTTGTGGATACTTTGTTACCGTCACACCAATAGAAATATCAAGTGCAAGTGCAACTGTTAGTAATGGAAGAATGGCAGCATTATATAAGTCTTTATGTGACTTTGAAAGTGAGGAATATAAAACATCTGATTACGGATATGATGATATTAAACCTATACTAAAGCATCCTAGACCAAAAGAAATATTGTTATCATGTGGACAGGGAAACGGAGATGTTTTTTTTAGAGATGCTAGTATCATACCTGAGTTAATACCACCAGCTGATATTGCTCATGTTACTATTG
>JANQLB010000033.1 GCA_028280805.1 Tissierellales bacterium | reverse complement strand
AATATAAATTAACACTTGTCCAATTGATTCAATTCTTAAAATTTGAGCTGTTAAGAAACAACTTAAGGAAATTATAGTTAATAATAATGATACTTTACTTAAATTTGAATTTTTTATTTTGCAATTTTTACCACTATCGTTTGTTTTATTATTTTGCATTATTTCTCTCCTTTACTATTTACAGATTTTATGAAATTGTTGTACTGCTCAAACCTTGAGTAAAAAAATTGTTAGATGATGTTGCGTACGGAAATTACCAATAACCATAAATTTATTTGTTATCAGTGAACCAACTCCATTTCGCATTAAACTTATAATGTACACAAATCTTTATCATTTGAAGTAATAACCATAATTAAACAATCCTTAGGTTGATCATCATGAAGTTCTCTGTTTTTAGCAATCATTATCGGTTTAAAACCGCTCTTTTCGTAACAGCGTATTGCACGTTTATTCCATGTCTGTGGATCTATGAATATAATATCTGCATTTTCATTTTGAAACAAATATTTTATCGTCATTTGTATAACTTTAGTCCCTATACCCTTATTCCAAAACTGTGTTTCACCGATAATTATGTCACAGCCATGTGGATTATCATACTTACTCATATCAACAATTTTGGATTCATCATATTCATCCGAATAAGCTTTATAATATTGAATATATCCGATAGCTTTTTTTTCATACTCAATTATGCAAGGTATAACTCGTTCCTCACCTCTAGTATATGGTCCAAATTTTATTATAACTTTTTTTAAATCGTATGGCTTGCTCTTTCCTTCATAGTATTTGCACACAGAAGGGTCTGAAAGCCATTTGGTTAATAGGTTGTAGTCTTCTGAACAATCCATCATTCTACGTATTGAAATTAAGTTATCACCATATATATGCTTCATAAATTAAACCTCCCCAGTAAAAAATAATTTTAGTTTACATTTTTAAAATTAGTACACAATGTCATCTAAGTAAAGCATTCACGACTATATTCTATCTCTAATACTTCTATATAATTATGTTATACGATTAATTGTGTCGGTAATATTTTTTTATAGCTGTATATTTTTTTAGTTTTTTTTTTTAATGACAGATAAAGTTCCGTGTTGTACGTTTGAGCTTTAAGAAGAGCTGTTCATGGCTTTGAGGCTGTGAACACCCTTGACTCGATTAACGATAAAGTGTGATGCACAATACCCCAAAGCTTGTCCCTAATGCACTCTTATTCAATTATTGTTAGATGTTATACCAACTGTTATTCTTATTATGACTCGCTTTCTTGATTCAAAAACTCTCTAACAGTCATTATTTGAGGAAATTCAATATTAAGTTCTAAGAAATCTTTATCTCCCGTAATAATAATTTCAACACCATCAATGATAGCTGATACTAAAATTGGAAAATCATTTTCATCTCTTATGAAAGGAAACTTGTCTTTATAAATGTTGTGAGTATTATAAACTAAGTAGTAGTTCAGATCGGTTAGAAATGCTTAAAGTTAGTTGGATTTTTCTTCAAATTTTCTCTTAAATATTCTATATAACTCATCTACAATTTGAAGTACATAACACAATTTCGTGCTTAGTTGAGATATTTTTAATTAAAGTAGAAAGAAGAGATTTGGAAAATAGAATAGCTGAAATGATTAAATTAGTATCAATCATTGTTCTAATTTTTCTTCTCCCTCATCTCTTCTCTAACTTCTTTTACTAATTCTATAACATCTTCTTCTGAGTAAATTTCATTCTTTTTTACTTCATCTGACATATCTCGCTGTATTTTTTTAAGTGAAATTATTGATGCATTAGTAAATATAATTTTATCTCACTCTTGAATGAAAAGAACTTTATCTTATTCTTTCAGTTTCAACTTCTTTCTAATCTCAATTGGTATCATGATTTGACTTTTTGGTGAAATTTTCACTACTTCCATTTCATTGTCCTACTTTTCTTTGTTTTCCTTATTATTACTATATCATATTCGAAGGATTTTATTCTATTTACTTCTTACAAAAAGTTGCTCTGATATTTGTATTACAATTAATAATATTAACCTGTTATTGCTTGTATTAATCTCTGAATAAATGTAGCTGCCATTCCCCTTGTAAGTGTCGCTTCTCCATTATAGATAATTTCACCGTCTTTATTTACTGTTCCATTTGTTATCTTTAAATCTAATAATATTGCTACTCCTTCTTTATATGCATCAGGAATTTGATTCCAATCTTTGAATTTAGATTCTGCATTATTATATGCAACTTGCATATCTATTTGTTTTACTTTTTCTTCTGTTAAAAGCTTAACTAGATTTGTAAATTCATATCTATTTATAAATTGACTTGGGTTATAATCATCTGTTGTGACTTCTATAGCATTATAATTTTGTTCATACCATTTTTGATCGTTTCGTATATCACCTATTGTAACAGTACCTTCTTTTTCCAGTGATTTAGCAACTAACGTTATCGCTTCTGCATTCGTTATTTCATTTTCTGGATTTGCATATCTATTACCATTTATAATTGATCCTTGCATAATTTTATTTTTTGTTAGAAACATTATACCATTATAATACCACTTAGTTGAGTCGGTTAAGTCAATATATGATATATAAGTTTCTTTCTCATATTTAGCCTTTTTTCTAATTATCCCATTATCTATCACTAAATCACTACGTTTTAGTTTTTCAATAAGACTAGAATCTATATCAAGTTCTGAATAATATATTAAGTTTACATAGTCATTGTTTATTAATTCATTAATAACATTTATCATTTGCTCTTGAGATTTACCTTCAAAATCAGAGCTTTTAAGCTTTATGCCTTCAAATAATAGATCATACATCGTTTCTATATTAAGGCTTTCTGTACCACCTAATTCTTTTAATATTTCTTCTGTTAATGAATTGCTAAAATTTACTGGTTTTTCCCTAATTGACCAAATACTTTCAAAACATTCCACAGTTCCTTTTATATCTATTGACTTTATATATCTATCTATTTCAATAATTTGTTGCATAGTCATATCCATATCCCAAGAAGCAAACCTTCTTACGTTAGGAAACATATATATATCTTCATAGGAATCTGGATTAAAATCTTCATGTATAACTACAAATTCCATATTATTTATATCCTCTTGACTCAGTGGCTCCCAAACTCGTTCGGAATCAAGAGGTAAATCAATATTCCTCTGAAGTATTACAGATTTTTTAAACTCTTCATCAATAAACTCAATTTCTTTGTCTGATGCATATGCAACACTGCTTTTAACTCCTAAACATTCTATATCGAGCATATACATTACTGTTATTACTAAAATTAAAAATAAACTAATTACTAAACCTTTTTTAACTACTGATTTTCTCTGTAATTGGATCATTATCAAATCTCTCCTATCTTTTGTTTTTTTGATTTAAAGTTATTTTTTGACAAGTATTTTATTAAATACTATCATAGTAAATATTGAAATATTACTCTTTAAAAATAATTACTCTTCTAACTAACAAGGGAATATGTAAAACCAAAATTTCATAAATTGATAATCCACCTCATTAGATTTCCTAATTTTCTACTTTTGAATTTTTTATTTTTTGATTATTTATACTATAAATTGAATAATAGTTACAAAGCAATTTCAGCTATCGGTGTCTTGTTTGCGACGTCTTCGAACTGGATCTCAAAAAGGAATACCTCTTGACTCCCAGTAAAAAGATGGGTTGCACAAAACTTTAAGGCTTGTCCCCAGTACGCACTTACAAAAAAATAGTGTTAAATAATGTTGACTAATTCAGCTTTAAAACTTTTCCCTAGCTTTTCCTTTTTTTAATATGACATTATTAATCTTGATATGAATTGGGGTCATTAGTTAATTTCCAATACTCAACATTACCAATTGTCATGTATAATGGACTATGAAAATTTTCTATTACTTCTCCTAAAGGATATATAATCTCTAGTTCTCTTTCTAAGTCTTTTACTACAATTTCACTATTCACTAGTCTATAACCAGGAGCTGATGGTGGTGTAGCTTTTATAAATTCTCCTCCAATCTTAGTTTTTTTTCTATATATAGTAATGTGAAGTTTACTGTCTTCTAACCTCCATTTTCCATATAAACTTATATCTCTTTCCTCTCCATTATACTGATTGTAATCAAATCTAAAGCTCTTATCTTGAAAAAAATGATATTTATCATCATAACCTGAGCCAACTGATGGACTTGCCTGCCAAACTCCTATAATAATATTTTCATAGTCATATTTATCGACTACCAATCCATTATTCTTTTTAATTTCATTTTCACATCCAATCAAATTAACCAGACAAAAACAAAATAAAACATACAGAATTTTCTTCATATTTCTCTCCTTATCAATAATAACAATCAGTAATAACAATTTGTAAACTTAAATGAAAATTGAATACCTCAAACCCTCTGTGGTACAATGTTTTTTGCGAGAAAACAATTATCCCCCAAAAAGAATGAGATTCTCATGTAAAAAATTTTATCAGTAAAATGTCTAAAGTGCAACAATAATCTTTCATTTTATTGTTATGGCAAATACAAAGACGGTTTTCAAAAATATCTATGTAATAATTTAATCAGTATGTTTGTATTCTTCTACAATTTTATTAGACCTCATTCATCAATTAGTCATCTGACAACTGCTCAGGTTGTTGACCTAAACCTAAATAAACATCAAAAGTAAGTGTATAAAGATCAAGATTATTACTTACTTAAATCTTTAAATTATTACTCTCAAATGACCCTATTAAATCATCTGAAGTGTTATTATCAATTGTAGAAAATACGACAAATTTAGGTTCTTCCATTACCACTTCATACAAATATTCTATTAACTTTTTGTTTTTAGTTATTTTTAGTTTATCAGCTATAGTCTTTTGTACTTCCAAATAGCACGGAATAAATTCAACTCTTTCATCTTCTAATGGTTTAATTGATTTTTTCATTTCTTCCAACCGACCGTTTCCTGAAAATTTCAATATATCACTCCAAAATGGATAATGAATTATTAGATTAATAAGTTGATTAAATGACCTTGCTATTTTCCCGGCTTGACCTTCTGAACTAATAAACACTATAAACGTATCATGATTATCATCTGTTTCGACTGTAGCATAAACTCCTCCTGCTCCATCTGTTGCAAATATGGTTAGCTTTTCTCTTGAATAAAATAGGTAATCTTCTGTACTAGTTGATTCTTCCATGATAATAAAGTCAAATATTTCTTCAAATAATCTTCTGATGTCTTTATCACTCTTAATCTTATAGTATAATTCTGGTAAAATAACACTCACTCCTTTATTCTCAGCCAATAACTTATTTTGCCTACCCATTCACTGAAAAACTACCACTTAACTTCCCTAAAAATGATATCTATAAACTCGTTTTTCCCATACTTTTCTCTCCATGGATAATGCCCACATTTTTTAATAACATCATATGTGCAATGTATTCCATATTCCTCAAATGGCTCTAATATACCTTTTATCTCATGAGAATCGTAATCACCGTGAATTACATGAATTGGCACATCAACTTCTTTCATCATATTTATAAGTTCACCTGTTTTTCTTAAATTCGATGCTTCATTCCATATACTATTAAACATTTGAAAACTTGCCTCACCTATTGTTGAATATTCATTATCTTGAAATTCGTATGTATCCAATTTTGCCATCAGTTTCCCAAATTCAGTCATCACTTCATCTTTATTTGAGAAATTATTAGACATAAAGTTTTTCATTAATATGTCATATTCATTCTTTTCATCTTTACTTAATCGACTAAGACGCCTATCATTAAACTCTTTTACATATTTTATATCAAAGCTTCCGCTACCAACTAAAATGAGTTTTTTTACCTTATCAGGATGTCTATATGCATATAAACAAACCAGCCATGCTCCCCATGAATGACCTAGAAGTACAACTTTGCTTTTACATATTTTAGTAATATATTTGTTCATATCCTCTATCAATTCTTTGATACTAAGTTTGGTTTGATTGATTTCAAGAATTCCTAAATCACCTGACATCATTACAGCTAGATCCTTTAAACTTCCTCTTGCTCCTGGTCCACCATGTACAAGCACCAAATTAACTTCTTTTCTTCCATAAACATTGTATTCGTTCATGATTCCTCCTTGTGGTTTCTACATATTCTTAAACTATTAATGCACAAGAATGATAATTTAGAAACATACTAATAATTATGTCACATAACAGAGTCATGATTGTTATGTGGAATTCCTTATGATGTAAGCCTTCTATTCACATACATTCATATCTTTGTATAAAAAACATATTTATCTAATTTTTATCATATCTTTCTCTAATATACTTAATAGGTATATATGTAATCAACATAGTCACAAAGATAAACAGTATGACTATATTTTCAAATATAAAACCATTAATATTTGATGCAAGGAAAACCGATGTTGGACCATCTGCACCTCCAATGATGCCAATACTCGTTATTTCGTTTCCTACAGTAAACAAACTTATCACTTTAATTATTACAGTTAATAATAATGAAAATATAAAATGCTTTCTGATATTCCATTTGCTAAGCAACTTTTTCATATATCATTTTCTCCTTATATAATTTATTGGTTATGATTAATTAATTGCCAAAGTAATGTTTTAATGGAATGTGTTGTCCACTGGCTAAGTCCCAAAAAAGTCCCTCTAAGCACTCTTGCACAAACATATTGTTATATGATATTTTACGTGTAGAGTACCACTTTACTCGTTTCTACTCATATACTTTAAACCATTTTTTCTTATATCATTTAGCTCATCTGGATTAAATACCCCGGTGTTATAAAGATTAAAAAACTCATCAGATACGCTTTGATTAAAAATAAGCATATCGTCTGTATTTATAGTCACTCTAACTCCATAATCATACAACTTTCTAATAGGATGTATTCTATAGTCTTTAACCCTGCTAAGTAAAACATTACTTGTTGGACAAATATTAAGCTGGATTTTATTATCTCTCAAGTATCTCATAACATCTTCAGAATCAGCAGCAGCTATTCCATGTTGTACCTGATCAAGTTCTAATACCTCTACAGCCTCTTTAACTAAATCTGCAGTTCCAAATTCACCAACATGGGCTTTCAAAATCAATCCTTTTTCTTTAACTTTTCTAAATATTTTTTTGAAAGAAGTAATGGCAAATTCATCTCCATACATATCGAATGATTTAAAATACTCCTGATCCAAAAATTCTTCTAACCTTTCATTCATTTCATCAAAAGGTTTAAATGTACTAATCGCAATTTCCGGTATGAAAATAATATCTGGAGCAAAACTTTGATGAATTCTTTTCACTGCTTGTACCAAATCTTTGACGGAGTTTTCATAAAAAGATTCTTCACCAATACTGACACTCATATGAAGCTCCTTAATCCCATCCATTTTTGCTTGGATAAAAGCTGCTTCTATTCTTTTTTCATAACCCACGACTCCTTGAAATAATGGTTTAATGTTTTGTTCATTCCATTTATTCATTTCAGCAAGGTCTTTAAATTTAGGACATTCAGGTATATCTATACCTGCCCATTCTTCTATGTACTTTTTATTACCACCTCTGGTAATATGATTGTGTAAATCACTCTTAGGTATTTTTCTCATTTCATCTAGATCATTATTCTCTAGTGCTTCAATAAAGCTATTCATGATGTCTCATCCTTTTCTATTATTAATAATTTAGCGTACAATGTTATATAATGTTCTTGTGTTCCAAATGTTTCTGAGTCGAATCCAAAAGGAATACCTCTTGGTGGTCTTGCACCCGACAAAGGAATGTGGTACACATAACCCCAAAAACTCTCCCCAGTGCACACTTCCTGGAGCATTTTGTTAGTTGATGTAATCAATAATTTCATTTAATTATTTCTTTTTAAACCAAACTAAAGTTCCTCCCGCTGTCTCTAATTCTAACTCTTTTTCTTTTATTTCACTTTTTAGTCTTCTTAATCCTTGTTTATATTCACTATCTTCTATTAAATGAAACATTGAATATCCTTTTCTCTCAACTAAATTCACAAACTCTTTTCCAACCTTTACTAATTGGTTGTCACAATATGTTACACTATTAATATATTCCAAATTTTCTTCTTTTCCTGATGATATTATCTTTTCAATATCTGGATATCTTTCTTTGTCAACCTTGGCTGTTGTTGGAAAATATTTCACATAAAATCTTTTTTCAATTTGTGTGTGAGATTGAGTTGCTATGCAAATTTTACCATTACTCTTTAATACTCTTTTTAGTTCATTAAACATTACTCTAATTTCTGGAATATGATGTATTACATCTGTCATGTATATAAAATGAAAAAAATTATTATCAAAAGGTATATTTTTATCATTCCCTTTATAAAAAACAACATTAGAGTTTTTGGCTTTCGCTTTTTCTCTCATTCCATCTGACGGATCAACTCCATAAATTTTAGCACCTGTTACTTTTTGTAATTTATCAGCATAATTTCCTGTTCCACATCCAAAGTCTAATATTCTAGTATTTTCATTCATTTCTACCTCTTCGGAAAATAAGCTAATCAACTTCAAATCAGCACTTCTTACATCATCATATTGTCTAGATATTTTGTTATAATCTACTTCCATTTAAATCCCTCCCACATAAAATTTGAATAAAAATATTATTGAGCATTTCAGCTAACATTTTTGTGTTTGCAACGCCTTTGAACTAGACCCCGGAAAAATACTGTCTTGGCGGAACTTCGTTTTAAGTGAGAAAGTGTGGTGCTCACCACACCACACTCTATTGCTTAAAAGCACTCTTGTGAAAACATTGTGTTAGATGATGTTACCTCTACAACTTCGAAGAGATACGCTAGTTATTAAATATAATCCTAGATACATACTAACTTTTTTAAATACTATTTTGTTACCATTCTTTTTTCATTATTTCTGACCTTTTCTGATTATATTCATATTCTGAGATCAAACCATCTTCTTTCAATTTTTCTATCTTTCTTAACTTTTCTTCAAAATCATGCTCATTCTTATTATCATTTGAATAAGAGTCAATTTCATAAATTGCTAACCCTTTTTCTGTAAAGCCATTTTTATAAGCTCTATATGTATTAAATATTGCCATTGAAGTCCAAATAATTCCAAATGGTACTATCATAAAAGGCAATGGTGTTAAAAGTCCCAAAAAGATTATTATTACACCAAGACCACAAAATAACAACCCTATGAAAAATGAGAACTTGGATATTTCTTTGCTTGGTTTAATAGTTTGTTTCTTCATAAAGTTACACCATCCTTTCAATCTTAAGAAACTAATTATTGTATGAGTTGTATTATTGGTTAAAGTCTATACTTTGTTTAATTTACCATAAAACTTTTTACTACAAATTAATATTACATATCAAAGAATATCCTATAGAAATGCTTTGAAATATCTGACATCATTACAGCTAGATCCTTTAAATTTCCTCTTGTTTCTGGTCCACCATGTACAAGAAGCAAATTAACTTCTTTTCTTTCATAAACATTGTATTGGTTTAATTTTGATATTCGTGTTTGCATTTTTGACATTTTGGAAAATCAAAATTTTTTAAATCTCTTTTAAGCTAATTCCTGTAAATTTCCTTCAGAAAACTTTTAATATCATTAGCTATAATATCAGATTTTTCATGATGTATATAATGACTACAGTCGAATAATTTAAATTTTCCAAAATTAATTTCTGACACGTACTCAGACAATTTTTCACTCCAATTTGGTATAATATTAACAATACCTTCAGTTATAAAAAAATACATGGGAATATTAATAGGAATACCGTTTGTTTTTACCTTCCTAGCATTTTTCTGAATATATTTGACTTCATTTAACATGGTTTTTGTTAAAGAACTTTTATAAAAGATTACTTTAAGTTTTTCTTTATCTTCATTTGACAATTCTTCAGATTTGAGTAAAGGAACATTTTTCTCTAATTCTGCCCTACCCATAAACCTGGATAAACCTATTCTTGATATTAAAAACATAAAATATAATTCACCTTTTGGGGGTAATTCAAAAGAAGAATTTACATAAACATCTGGAGTCGCTGGATCAATTCCTATAATTGCTTTTACCTCATCTGGATATTTTTGAGCCCAATAAATCGCTTCCAAGCCTGACATAGAATGAGGTACAAGTACATATGGTCCATCTTCTCCTGAAAGCTTTAATGCTTTTCTTGTTTCTTCAAGCATTGTATCTATATCCCTTGAACCTGATGATGTTTCACTCCAACCGTAACCTGATTTTTCTACCACCGCAATTCTATATTCATCTGTCATCCTCTTCCATAAAGGTTTAAAATCTATAATTGGGCTACTCGTACCAAACCCAGACATAAAAACAAGTGTAATATTTCCTTGACCCTCACTATATACATGCATTTTATTATTATTTATTTGAACTAATTCTCCCGGTGCAGGATATTCTTTAGCTTCATTTCTTAGTTTATATGTATGATATAATGTAGAAAGCAATAAAAGTACTACTACTAATCCACCGCCAAATAATACAATCTTCCCAAATATCTTTAATATCTCCATCTTATCCCTCCATGCATTATAGTCATTATTTCCAACATAATATAACTTGAAGTCATTTCGCTTAACTTTTCACATTTGCAGCGTCTTCCAGCTGCATCTTAAAGGAATACCCTCTTGGTGAAACTTCGTTCCCAGTAAGAAAAAGTATCCGATACTAATCTTGTTTGTGATTCTGGTAAAATTCTATGTGTTACTTTGAAATAATTGTTGTATCTTTTAATTTTTTTGTCAGTAGCACCAAAGAAGTATAGCTTCCAGTGAAAATTAACCAACCAAATGTAAGGTTTCATGTTTGCAACGTTCCTGAACTAACCTTACATTTTTTTAATTAAAACACATACTCAATCCATATTGAAAATATTTTTTAAACAAACTCGAAAGGAATACCAAGAAAGCGGGATCTTAACCCTCATGTTATGTGCAGTTGCTACTTGCTCTTTAGATATCTATACTTGCTATAACTCTAGCTATAGATGCTTCAGCTTTAATCTTTAAAGGAAATGCAATTATATTAAAATTATTTATATTTACTAACTTTGATAGATTAGTCAAGTTTTCTATTATCAATATATTATTTGCAAACAATTTCTTATGTATTTTAAATGGATATTTGTCTGGTGAAGGTAAATCCATTCCTAACATTTTTATATTCTTTTCAACAAAAAAGTCAGCTAAATCATCATTAATTACTGGATGAGTTGTATAATACTCTTCTGTTCCATATTTATCACTATAATTTGTAAACAATATTACAATATCGTTTTCATTAACAACATCCTTATATTCTTGTTTGAAACTAATTATACTTTCATCTCTAACATCAAGTAAACAGCCTTTCCCAGCAAATTTTTCTAAAGATATCTCATTAATAAATGTTTTTCGATTAGTTAAATGCATCGGCGTATCAATATGAGTACCTGCATGCATGCCAATTTCTAATCTGAAATTATTATACTTATCTTCTTCTAAATATTTATCCTTATACAATTTCACTTTATCGTCATATGGATGAACAACCATATTATCAAATATATCCTGGCTCAAATCTATAAATTTACTCATTAAATATTTCACTCTTTCCATTTTTATTGTTTTTTTTCATATAATGTCTGTAACTTCCTCAGGGGATTTATTGTTTGTATTTACAGTATAGTATGATTTTAATAATGTAAATACAAATTCATCATTCCATCTTCCATCAAAAAGTCTAGCTTCACGCATATGCCATTTTAGTATTATTTCAATTATAACATCAATTGAAATAAAATAAATATGACCCGTACTACATTAACCAAGAACACCCTTGTTCAAAAACTTTGTTATGTAATGTAATTGCCTCTGTGATAACTATGGATAATACTTTGATTTATCTTTTTACTTAGCTGTACTTTTTCTTAAATACATAAGCTTAGTAATATATCCACCTGTAAAAATTACTAGCATAATTATGTAAGCTGTTATAATTAAATTTGTGCCATTTATTGTATTTGTAAATAAATTCGTTATTTTCGTAGCCCAAGGTAGAAATCCTAATATATAATTTTGTGAAATTATTGCGATTAAGCTATTTCTAGCTTCGTCACCAACATAACAGAATTGCCAAATATATAAACAAAATAATATTAACCAAACAATATTTCCTAATATAAAACCTAAATATTTATTTTTCATTGAGTTTGCAAATACAGTCCCCACCCAAAACCAGTAAAATAAACATACATATTTCCAAATAGCAACAATAAAACCAGATGCGTTCATAATAATGTCTGAATTCGTTTCAAGTCCATATCCAATCATTATGTTAATACCATAATCAATAATAAATGGTATCAATACTATTATAATGTACTTAATTAATTTTCTTTTACTCATTACATCAATCCCCCTGTATTATATTTAGTTTTTATTTTAGTCATATAGTTCTTCTTTCTTTGAAACACCTTACAAACCAATATTCTTTTTTTCTTTTAACCATATTCCGAACTCTTCGATTGACCTTACTTTATCATCTATTACAGCTTTGTATATGTCAACACTGTAAATACCTCTTCTGTATAAGGGGCTATGACAATAGTACTGTTTGATTTCTAATATTATTTTTCTCATTTCTTTGCTAATCTTTTCCTTGAGTTGTTTAGCTTCATTTGATGTCTTTTGGAAGATTGAAGAACTTATCGCAAATATGTCTATTTTCCATGTATTAGCATGAATAATATCAGTATAAACTCCCCAATACAAACCATCAGGTAATCCTCTTTTCAGAATAGTTTCATCTCTGTAATTCATTTTATGTGGATTTAAAATAGAAGCAATTTGTACTCCAAGTGCACAAAATGTTTGTTTGTCAATATAATCGTTTTTAATATAGATATCTAAATCTCTCCAAGTCATAAGGTTCAAGAAATAACTTCCTGTAATAAATACTTCTCCAAACTTTTCTAGTGTATCTAACAAATTCATGTCATATAGAATTTTATTAGCTTCGTTGAAAATCTCTTCACTTTTCTTTTTAGCTTCCATTTAAACCCCCTCAATCAAAATCCATTTGTGTGTTATCTGACTACATACTAATTGTCGTATAAGGTTACATGTTTATGACGTTCCTGAACTGAACCTTCAGAGCTTAACTTTATAATTAGATTAAATTCTTACATAATTCTTAATTTACATTTCGATTTATTCTTTATCGGATAACTTGAATACTGCTCCTTTTTCAACAAAATTTTCTGCAAATTTACCACTTTGAAAAACCAATTTTTCTTCCTCTATTGAGAATATATACGATTCATCTTCATTAACATAAAGTGTTAATACCTTGTTCTTAATTGAGTAAGTTCCTGATGGTCTATATGACAAACTAACACTTCTATTGAATACAAATTGTTTGTTTTCACTCAGTAAGACCCATGTCCAGCCTTCGGGTTCAGTGTCTTGCATAACATACTTTCCTAATTTTAGTTCATCTATTTTATTCTGTTTTGTACATCCTGCAAATATTTTTTCACCTATCTACTGGCTTAATTAGTTTTAAGGGGCTACATTGTTATAATTTAGAGATGTCACATAACGGTGTCGTATTTGCGAAGCCTTCGAACTGGACGCCACATGTTTTTTATGAGATATTTGTAAGAGTATGCTAGCTGACGTTAATTATAAATTAAAAGACGTAATATTTTTACCTGTATTTTGATAATACTTATTCCCAATTATTTCTGTACTTTTCCCACCATGACTTCGCAATTTTAATATATTCTTCATGAGTTTTAATATTAAAATCTAAATTAACTTTAATATATTCACCTTTTGTAATTTCTTTTACATTTTGATGTTGAGAAGAAAGTAATAATGCGTAAAGAGTCAATGCTCTCTCATAATCATTTTTTGTATCAAGATTTTTTATTAGAAATGGAATTGCAGGCTTTCCAATTTGACCTAGTTCTTCTGCAGCAGTATACCATATTTTTGTATCTTCTCCAACTCCATAAATAGATGTAAAATCTTCATCTTTTAATTTATGAATATAGAAGAGAACATTTCCTATACTATTTACATATTTATTAATCTTTTCGTTCTCATCAGACTCATGGTTTGTGGCTTGCTCATTTTTAAATTCAGAATTAGTACATCCTATTAATAAAAATGTTACTAAAAGGATTAATAATAATTTTTTCATTACAATAACCTCCATTTTCAACATAGTCAATTTTGATGCACCTATTAAAATGTCAGCTAACGTATCAGGCATTTACGAAGTTCACGAAGCTTAGCCAGACTTGGCTTACTGAGTGAATTAGGAATACCATTTGTTTTTACCTTCCTTGCATTTTTCTGAATATAGTTGACTTCATTCAACATTGTTAATTTACATTAACTTTATAATTATTTACATGTAAAAATATCTTTTGTGAATTTACTAATTCTTTTTAATTTCGCTCTTAAAAGAAGCTACAATAACATATACAACTAAAATAAAAGTAAGACTAAGTGTAAGTTTGTGTATCCAAGGTAAATTTAATATTATTCCAATTGTTATAGTGCCAAATATAATTGCTATCCCTAAAAAAACTGTAGCTACAAAGTAATAGTTCTTCTTTGTTTTCATCTTTTTACGTTCTTCCTTATTTGCAATGAAGTAAATCGTTGAAAGCAAAGGTCCTTTCTTTTGAAATGCAAAAACAGAATATATGAAACAAGCAATTGCTAGCACTGAACAAATAATAACCGATATCATGAAAACACCTCTTTTTGCAAATATAAATAATTTTTGCAATGTAATAATTTCACAACTTTTTAATTACTTCTCTATTTGCTTAATGACTATATTCATTAACGAATTAAACTTAAAGCTAATCAAAACAACGTATAAACATTATTTATTCAAACAGCACTATTTTGATGGTTCAAAAATAAGACCTCAAAGTCAGCTCTAAAATTGATATTTCTTCTAACTTCTCGGATTAGCGACGTCTCTGAACTGACTTTTCAAAAACTGACTTCGTAGACGGTGCTTATCACCCAGTGAATAGATGTCTGCTAATCTATTTGTTATGCGAAACCCTACTATCCGATACTGTTTTTTTCCTCACTCCACGTTTCATTCCATTTTTCTATCAGTTCTTCTGACAGCTCATATCTATTCAGTTTTCTTGCAGCTCTGTTATAAGTAAGAATAAATTCCTGAAGATTTATAAGACAATCCATAACTTTTTCTTTTCCAAAAACTTTATCAATAGTGCCTACCATTTCCTCACCTATCAACTTATCTAATGAAGGCTTCATACCTTGCATGAAATAATATGACTTCACTTTGTTTTTCATTGTATCATATTCATCTATTCCGTCAATCAATTGTCTTAATAATATATCAAGTTCTTCTATCCTCTGAGATATTTTAGTTTTTTCTATCTCATAAGCAGATATAATTTGTTCATATTGATTTCTACCTATCAGTTTACTAGATAACTCATACTTAACATTTTTATTTATTTTATTATCTATATAATACACTGCACTTCCTTCATCTAATATAGACCCAAGTAAGTTAACTGCAAGGCTAACATGATTTTTTTTGTTCACAAGACTTTTTCTTAATTTATCCTCATTTTGCCAATAACGTGAGCCTATATGATGTAATTCGTGTACAAGACCATAGATACTAAAGCTCCTAAAATTTTCTGGATCTAAAACCGATATGCACTGTGTATAATTATGATTATTAATAATTGTTCCTCCATTATAACCATCTATTAAAAAATATATATTAACCATCAATTTAGTATTTGTAGGAAGATATTCTGATACAAGTTCCTCAGCTATCGAAAAGTCAAGTCCTTGAGCAAACTTCAATTTAGTATTTAGTAAATCAATATCCTCAAGCATTATCTTATATCTTTTATGTAGACCAGCAAGATTACCTTGATAATGGGTATCATTTAAAATACTAGACCAAACATTTAAGTATTCTTTCTTAAAATCTTCACCTCCAACTCTTGTTAGCCACATTTTATATGCCTTAGCTGACTTAAGTATTGAGTCAATATCATCAATTTTGATTGATTGCTTTTTAGCAACAGCATTAAAAATACTGCTCATCTCTTTAGCTCCTATGTAATCTGTAGTAATATTCATTTTCTTACACTCCTTTTTGGTTTTGCATAACTTTTCGTGTTTGCGACTCCTTCGAATTGAACCTCATAGAAATACCCTTTAGTGGAGCTCATTGCTCTAGGTTTTTTCTTTCCTAGAGCACCCTTGAGCAAAAACATTATTCAGTGGGAAACTTTTCTAATGAACCGTTAAAATAATACAATAAACCCATACATAATATAGTTAGAGCTAGTAGCATAATAAACCTTGCAACCCATAATATACTTTTATAAATCCAATATTTAAAATCTCTTTCCATAATTTTTATTCTATTTCTTCAAAGATCCTCCTTTGGTGAATCTGCTATCTTGTTTCACTTCATTCAGGTACCCTATTAAATTATAATTTGGTTTCATATTATCAAGAAATTTACTATCTCTATACATTTCAACTGGAGCGAATGCACTTAGTATAATTTCTTGATTAGGATAAATATCTAACTTATTATGAACTGCTTCAATTTTAAATTTATTTTCTCTATATCCGTTTTCAATTTTTATTGGTAAACTAATATATACTATGTTGTGTTTTATTAAATATGGACTACCATTCTTTAATTTGATAGTATAGCTAGTCCCTTGTGGTAATTCTTTTATTTCTACTAATTATATATTAATTTTCTCGATTTCTTGTATGAACAACTCTGTGTCTTTTGAGAGATCTTTTTTATATCCTAGATTATTATTGGTACAACCTATTATATTAGTGAGGACAAACAAACTAACTATTATTAAGTATAATATTATTCTATTCTTAATCATATTTACCTCCATATATATTAACTGATAATATTTATTGAATTGTCAAAAAAATACATTCAATTCCCATAGCAATTGTCAAGGTATGAGCGGCTATCGTTCAACAAGGTGTAGTTGTAATAAACGACCCTAGAAATCTTTTAAGTCTTTTCTAGTATCTATTTTAAATGTGACTTTTTGTTCTTCAGAATACCTATAATTATTATAGATATAAACAAAATAAATCCTAACCCAAGTATCCAATAAAATATTTTTGTGCTATCGAAATTTTTTACTTCACTATATGTTTTTGCAGAAACGTTATCTGGATTCTTGCTATTACTTGTTAAATCTGATAACAAAATGCCATTAGAGTTCATTTTAATTTCTATTGGTTCTTCAAAACCTTTTATAGTTTCTATAGTCTCTTTTTCTAAAGAAACTTTCCATATTTTTTCAAAGTCACTTTTAATAACAATATAAATATCTTGGTTTTGAGGATCAAATATCATAGAACATTGAGTTAGATAACTCCCTGATGCTTGAGCAGTTTTCTTTAATACTTCCCATCCAGATTCTAAGTTGAAGTCATCAAAATTTTCTTTTATATACTCATATGCAATCTTATACCTATCAGCACCAATACCTGATACATCTTTATACGTTTTATCTTTAAAATCAAAATTTGAAAAATTTGTCATGACTGCAAAATCATCTTTAGCTTTCACAATTTTATTTTCATCATCTCCAACTTCAACTATTATAGAATCTCCAAATTTATCAGCAAATAGCTTATGTATTGTAATTGGCATATTTACAAGTTTTTTATTCTCAATATGTTTTTTTATTTGTCCTACTTTTTCATACTTACCTATTAGTTCACCTAGTTCACCAATATAAATTTCATTTTCATCCAATTTTGTCTTTGCTTGTTTCCCAGGATATAGCAATTGAGTTGCAACAAATAAACCTTTGCTGTTCATTCCAGCAAACGGTAGATATTCATTGCCCTGTTTAAATTCCATGGAGAAAGCTTTCACATCTTTTATCTTATGAATTATTAGTCTAATTTCTGTTTTAGGATAATCAAAATTCATTCCATATATATTATTTTCAGAATATACAGCAAAACTTGTACATGCATAAGATATACAACTTAAGCTCATTAGTATGAGGACTAAAACAACTAAAAGAACTTTAAATCTTTTCAAAATAATCCCTCCAAGCCACTCTGTGGTTATATTTTTTACTTATAAGTACGTTTATTACAATTTCATATAACGTCTCGGATTTGCGACGTTATCTAAGGTTCTCATTTGATTAGATTAGTACATTACTTTTTGCAACACAAGAAATATTGAATCATGCCGCCTACTTTCTCGGTTTTTTCTATTTCAAAATAATCTTGCAACATAACATTAAATTCATGAGATGACATATTAAACTTATCAGGTCTACCTAAATGCTCCTCAATTAACATCGTAATTCGGAAAACTGGGCTATCAAAGTTAGGAATATCAAGAACAAACTTTCCGCAAGATTTTATTATTCGATAAACTTCTACTATTGCTTTTTCAACAAAGTCTTTTTCAAAATACTCAAGTACACCGACACATGTGGCAATGTCAAAAAAATCATCTTTGAAAGGCGTTTCATGTATACTTCCGCATACTAATAATCCAATAGGCAATTCCTTCTTTGTAGCAAATTCATTAAGTAACTCAATGGTTTTGCTACTTATGTCCACTCCATGATATACTGAGGGCCATTTATCATAGCCATTAAACATTAAATTTAGACAACACCCTAAATCAATAAAGTTCATATTTATATTTGGGGCAAGATAATCTTTTATTTCCTTACGTCCACTATCCGAAAGTACCCCTTCCGTTCTAAGCTTCCGAAACATAGGATAGTCAGGATGATTTGTAATATGCTTTGGTAAATCATCGTACAAATCAATACCCTTTCTTCCAAAATCAATGGCTTCATCGTAAGATTTTGCAACCAAATTCAACTGTTTTTCCACTATATTTCTATCTCCCTTCACTTTACTTCAATATTAACTCTCCACTAAATAAGAGCGATTAATATTTAAATGACCCCAAATATTATCCCTAATTCATATGAATTTATTTCAACTAACGTTTCGTGTTTGCAACGCCTTCGAATTGGACTCTAAAGCTATACTTTTTGGAGGAGCTTCGCTCTCAGTGAGAAGGTGTGAACCTCACTACCCTATGCTTTTCCTTACCTAGAGTGACCTTGCGTAAACATCTTGTTAGACAATGGACCTTCTCCATTAAGTTAAGAACAGCATGAATTTTACATCCCTAAATATGATATTATCTTATCTAAAAATACAATAAATGTCATTTCAAAAAATCTTATACTCTTTATGCATAAAATCAAGGAGTATTTTAATCTCCTAAAATATCATCTTTATATATATTTATTAGTTCAATCATGTGACCAATATTTCCCTCTCCTGCATAAACTGACATATCAAAAAAGTTTTGATTTAAATCTGACCAAAATAGTTCGTTTTCTTCACCTATGATATTAACATCATGTTGGAGTTTACCTATGTATACCTCTAGATAACAATTCGAACAATAATATGTAAAATCCATAAAATGATGTAACTTTATATCCCGTTTTGAAATGCCTGTTTCTTCAAATAACTCTCTGTATGCTCCACTAAGTCCATCTTCTTCAAGTTCTATTTTTCCGCCAACTAAATTAATTAATCCTTTATATGGATTCTTTTCACGTTTACACATCAGTAATTTATCTAATTGCTTATTATAAACTAAAATAACATTATACCCTTGCACATTCTTCTTCCTCCAAATATTTAATTTTCTTTATTTTGTTATTCTGATAAACCTTGTCATCTATAAAGCTCACGCTTGACACATTGTTGCTGTAAAGTCTGTCGCAGTCACCATAGAGCCGATGTCACCCATCGCACAACACTTGATAATGATGGTTGGCTAGACCTTACCATACAGGGACTCTCACCCTGACAGTAATGCCAAGCTTTGCTTGGCATACTAACGGTCTCGTGTTTTCTACGCCTTCGAATTGAACACCAAAAATACCTCTTGGTGGAGTTTATCTTTCAGTGAGAAGATGTGGTGCACAAATTACCAAGCCTGTCCCCAGTGAACCTTCGTGCAAACATTTTGTTAGACGATGGACATTATTTTCTAAAATTCGTGTAGGATTTTTTTTATTCCCTTTTCTATTACATTCCATACAATTTGTGAACTACCCACCACTTTAGAAGTGGGAGCTTCTTGATCAATGTAGCTAACGCTACAAGTTTACCCAAGCTCTAAGGACAGTACCTGCCCCGATTACCTATATATCTTGTATTTACATAGCTAATTTTAGTAGATTTAGACTTGCATTATAGTCCCTATCAATTTCTAATCCACATACATGGCAATTATAGGTTCTACATGACAAATCTTTTGTCTGACTTGATTTGTTACCACATTTAGAACAAAGTTGACTACTAGCATAATTAGA
>JANQLB010000004.1 GCA_028280805.1 Tissierellales bacterium | reverse complement strand
TTGTGGTTTTAAAAAGCACATCTTAGCTCCGGTTATTGACCACCAGAACAACTCCCAAACTGACACGTCAAATATATATGGTGTTTTTTGAAGTATTATATCTTCTTCTGACAATGGATACTTCTTTTGCATCCAATCTAATCTGTTTATTACTGAGTAATGTTCTATCATTACACCCTTTGGCTTTCCTGTTGACCCGGAAGTAAATATTATATATGCTAAATCTTTAGGATTATTTATATGTTCAAGGTTTTTACTATCTTGTTTATATAGTTTACTTTCACCAAGGTCTATTATTTCTCCTTCAAAATTAAGGCTTTCTATTATATTATTTTTAGTTAATAGTATCTTTGACTCGCTATCCTTTAACATATATTCAATTCTATCTACAGGATAATTTGGATCAATTGGTAGATAAGCTCCTCCTGCCTTTAGTATACCTAGTATTCCTACTATCATTTCTAAAGACCTTTCCAACATTATTCCTACTATAGTATCGGACTTAACACCTTTATCTCTTAATACTCTAGCTAAACTATTAGTTTTTTGATTTAATTCTTTATATGTAAGACTTTCATCTTCATATACTACTGCTGTATTATTCGGTGTCTTTGCAACTTGTTCTTCAAATAACTGATGAATAGTCTTATACTTTGGATAATCTGACTCAGTATCATTGAACTCTACTAATAGTTGTTGCTTCTCTTTTTCCGATAAAATATCAATGTCTTTTATCTTAACATCTATATCTTTTGATATTTCTTCCAGTATATTTGTAAAATGTTCAGCTAATCTTTCAATGGTACTTTCTTTATAAAGGCTTTCTGCATAGTTAATATTTAATGATATTGTTTCATATATCTCTATTGCTGTAATTGTTATATCGAATCTAGCGATTTTATTTTCTAAATTGTAAGTTGATATTTTTAACCCTTCTAAATACAAGTTCTTTTCACTGAATCCTGTATTTTGAAGAACAAACATTACATCAAACAGCGGATTTCTGCTTATATCCCTTTTAACAGGAAGTTTTTCTACTAATTCTTCAAACTGTATATCTTGATTGTCATATGCACTTAAAGAATTTTCCTTTACTTCTTTTAAAAATTTTCTAAATACTTTATCAGATTTTGGATAGTTTCTCATTGCAAGAGTGTTTACAAACATTCCGACTATGTTTGTTAAATCATTATGGTGTCTTCCTGCTATTGGCGATCCTATCACTATATCTTCTTGTCCTGTATATTTCCCAAGCAATACATTTATTGCTGATAACAATACCATATACAGAGTCGATCCTGTTTCTTTAGATAATCTATTTAGTTTATTAGTTAGTTCTTTATTAATTATAAGATTTTTTGAAGCTCCCCTATTGCTGCGTACAACAGGTCTTTGATAATCTGTCTGCATATTAAGTACAGGTATTTCTTCTTTAAATCTTTCTAACCAGTACTTTTCTTGGTTCTGTATCTTTTCTGATTCAAATAATTCATTCTGCCATACTGCATAATCTTTATACTGAATTCTTAATGGTTCTAGTTCTTCGTCCCCATAAATCTTTGTAAATTCTTCTATTACCAGTCCCATTGATACTCCATCTGATACGATATGGTGCATATCAGTAATTAGAATATGTTCATCTTCTCTTATCTTTATTAATCCTGTCCTTAATAAAGGTGCTTTACTTAGGTCAAACGGTCTTATGAAGGATTTTACTGTATCTTTTATCTCTTTTTTATTTACTTCTATGTACTCTACTTTAAATTCTATTTCTGATAATTCTTTTACTATCTGTACTAACTCATCTTCTATTGTAATAAATGAAGTCCTTAATGATTCATGTCTATTTATAAGCTCTTTAAAAGTATTTTCTATTCTCTTTATATCTAAGCTGCCTTTTAACTTTAATACACCGGGAATATTATATGTTGTTGTTTCTTTATCCATCTGATTAATAATATACATTCTCTTTTGTGCTGCTGAAACTTTATAATATTCTCTTTTTTCTACTGGCTTAATTTCATCATGGACACTTTTTTCTGATACTTTGATTAATCTTGATATTTCTTCTATAGTCGGTACTTTAAATATCTCTATCAAGGGAATCTCTACTTTAAACTCTTGATGGATTTTTGAAACTAACATAGTTGCTTTTAACGAGTGTCCTCCTAAATCAAAAAAGTTATCTTTTATACCGACTTTAGATTCTATATTTAATACTTCATTAAATATCTGAACTAATTTTTCTTCTTCTTTATTCCTTGGTGCTATATATTCTACTCCTGTGCTTATATTTCTATCCGGTTTTGGTAATGCCTTTCTATCTATCTTTCCATTTACCGTTAATGGCACTTCATCTATTTCTACAAAATATGACGGAATCATATAATGTGGTAATGTTTTAGAAAGTTCTTCTCTAATATATGATATATCTAAATCCTCTTGTTTTACAAAATATGCACATATAGATCTATCATCTTTCTCTTCTCCTACAATCGTTACTACTGTTTCTTTAATTTCAGGTATCTTTTGAAGCTGACTCTCTATCTCTCCAATTTCTATTCTAAACCCTCTTATCTTTACTTGATTATCTATTCTTCCTATAAACTCTATATTTCCATCAGGCAGCCATCTTGCTAAATCTCCTGTCTTATACATCTTTTGTTCTTTAATAAATGGATTATCTGCAAATTTTTCTTTTGTTAATTCAGGTTTATTTAGA
>JANQLB010000103.1 GCA_028280805.1 Tissierellales bacterium | reverse complement strand
GTTTAATATAATTGGAGCTTTAGTACTTGTTTTATCATTCTTTATTTCTGTCATAGTATATACAGTTAATAGAACAATTCTTAAGAATTCTATATTATCTAATATTAAAGGTTTGTAAGAAAAGACAGATCAACATTTTGGAAATTATTTGTGAGAAATGAGAAACCAAATACTTGAAACTCATTAACTTGAATTGATATGATTTAACTCGTACTTGAGAAAAATGTAGATGTCTGTTACCTAGTTACAACGCATGTCGAACACCTTATAGGAATACAAAATCAAAGACATATTAAACAGTTATATTTACTAGAGTTATAGACGATTTCAAGTTTACCGGTTATTTATGGACGAGAGGTATATACAAAAAAATGCAGAACCTGCAGATGGAGAATTTATACATAAGATACAACAATAAATTAAAAAAAATAGTGTCTATGTAGTTTTACCTTTCTTAGAGAAACATAAAAACTGCATATTCAATTCAGTTGTCGTAATTGACCGGAAAGCTGAATCGATTTTAGTAATCCTTAAAGACAGTATATATAGATAGTGAAGGGTTTACAAAATTACATAACCTGATTCTTTAATATAATAACATTCTCGACTCATTAGGAAACATATTAAAAACTTTGTCAATAAATTAGGAAAATCCTTTTTTAACCTTTGGCTGCTGATTATATAGAAAACTTGAAAAAAATTTCTAATAGCTTTAGAGAAGCACTTAAGTAGTTCATATTATATAAAGCTTAAATAATAAACTAGAATTTAGAAATAAAAAATCAGCCACATTAGACTGATGCAAAGCTGGTAAACTTTGTACTCAGTCTTTTTAATGCAAAATCAAGTATAGGACAAGCTTATAATTAGTAATTTACAGTTTCAATATAAAGCTTGCTTAGACTAAGCTTATAACAGATATATAGGTAGGCGGTATACTTTTTAGTTCAAATCTGCTATCATTTAAATATAACTATATGTAGGAGCTGGTAGTTTGATTAGAATAAAAAGAACTGAAGATATGATTGTGTTAGTTGTATTAGGTTTAATTATTATATATTTAGCAATTTTACTTGGAAGATTCGCTTTAGACTATTATGTTTTATTCCAACCAATGGTAGAAAGAATACACGGAATCTTAACTGTTTTTATTTCTATTTTATTAGATGCTATTCCTTTTGTTCTACTTGGGGTTATTCTATCTTCTATTATAGATCATTATATTTCCGAGGAGTTTATTCAGAAAATTTTACCTAAGGGAAAAATCAGTGGTATATTAGCAGGTGTTATTTTAGGTTTTTTTATCCCTGTATGTGACTGTTTTGTAATTCCAGTAGTTAGAAGACTAATTAAGAAAGGGGTTCCCACTTATATAGGGATTGCTTTTATGCTTGCAGCACCTATTGTGAATCCAGTAGTGATATTTGCCACTTATTACTCTTTTGAAAAAATAATTCCAAGCATGGTATTGTATAGGACGATTTTAGGAATCGTAATAGCCACAATAGTATCCATTTTATTATATTTATGGACTAAAGACCAAAATATCATAAAGGAAGGTATTAACGAAAATCAATCCTGTTGTGATCATCATCATAATGAGCATGATCACGGGAATCATGAACATCACCATAATGAAAACACTAATAGCTTTCAGGCGATACTACATCACGCGGCAGAGGAGTTTCTGGATATCTTTAAATATTTGATACTTGGAGCTATATGTGCTGCAAGTCTTCAGGTTATAATCCCTCAAAGTCTATTAACTAGATTTAATGATAATTCAGTTTTATCTATATTGGTATTAATGACATTTGCTTATAGCATTTCTCTTTGTTCAACAGCAGATTCATTTGTTGCTAAAAGTCTGGTAGGAGTATTTGGTACTAGCTCTGTATTAAGTTTTTTGTTATTGGGTCCAGTATTAGACATCAAGAACACTTTTGTATTGTTTGGTAATTTTAAGAAGAGCTTTGTAATAAAATTAATTATACTAGTTGTTGGAGTCGTTTTCTTAACTGCAATATTAGTTGACAAATTATTGCTGGCTGGAGGTGGATTATAGTGTCTAATCGACAAAGTTTATTAAAGGGATTACTTTTCATTGGATATTCGATAGTAATTTTATACTTGATTTTTTCAGGAAAAATGAGTAAGTATATAAATCCTAAAATGAATTATTATCTTATCATAGCAAGTATAATATTTTTTGCAATGGGATTAAATTATATAAAGGATACATTCAAAAGAAAACATCAAATAAGCTTAAGCTTTACAAGAAAATATCTTATATATTTTATTCCTCTAATTATTATGTTTTTATTACAACCTTTATCACTTAATAGTTCTTTAGCCAAAAATAAAGGTTTTAGTATGACTAAAAACCAAGCTAATGCTATAATGAAGTCTATAGACACAATTGATAATGAAAAAAAATCTGGTGGAGACAACGATAAATCAAATTCTAATAATTCAACAGATAAAGCTGATGAAGATAGATCAAGTGACAAAAACGATTTAAATGAAAAAGGTAATTATATAATATACTACGAAGGTCAATGGGTTAATATTGAATCACTAGATAATATAATAGTAACAGAAGAGAACTACATGAAAGTAATGGAGGCCCTTTTTATGGAGCCGCATATGCTTAAAAACAAGTCTATTGAAATAACTGGATTTGTGTTAAGAAATGATGATTTTGCAGATAACCATTTTGTAGTGGCAAGGGGATTGATCACCTGTTGCCTTGCAGATTCAGCAATTGTAGGAGTTATGGCTACAGGAGATAATTTTGATCAACATGAAGATAACCAATGGATTTGTGTTAAGGGGAAATTAGATGTACATGAGTATAATGGTCAAATTAACCCTATTATTATTGCTGAAGAGGTTATAAAAACACCAGTACCTGAGCAGGAATATATATATCCTTAGTAAAGTCTTTCAGTCGATTCTTCTTGATAAGAATCGACTCTAAAATATCCTTATTGTATTGGTTATTGATAAAAGGGTCATAAAAATAAGCTTTTAGAACTTATTGGTGTTAAAATGAACCATTCAGGAGATATTCAAAAGATACCTCTAATGCAATATATTTATCTTTTATATCATTTCTCGAATGAAATTATCTACTATTTAGGGTGACATTTTCTAAAATCATTTTGAAAAATAGTGACGAAAAAGAGATTTAGGATAATTAAAGGTGAACCGTATCACAAATGACCTCATAAATTTTTGAATCATCCTTCTGACTGATATCATTAAAATGTAAGATAATTTCTTTTACAGTCCTGTTGTTTATTTTCTCAGCAGGATTTATTTTTATTTCTTTAATTATACTGTGGAGTAATTCAATCTTATATTCATCATTTGCCTGTTTAAAGAGCTTTTCAAAGTTTTGTAAAATAAAACATATCTGTTTATAATCTAATTGGCTATTTTCTAAATTCAATTTTTTTGCTTCTAATTCATATAATTCTGAGTAAAGAGTATCAAGTTTTAAATTGATTTCTTCAATAGTATCTAGTAAATTATCTTCTCCAATTTTTTTCACTTTAACTTCATCTGTTAGATATTTGATATATGTTTTCTTATCCCTTTCACTTTTATTAATTGATGATTTAACAGTTTTTATTTCATCCTGTATGTTTGATAAATCAGCATCACCACCTAAATTATTTGTAATCACTTCTAATACATTAGGTTGATTTATAAATTCATTAATTTTGTTAATGATAAAATTCTCTGTCTTTTCAGCATAAATTAAATTAGGCTTACACTCAGTTTTAGTATTAGCCCACCTAGAACAAGCATAATAACGATAATATTCATTTGAATCTTTCTTTTTCTTTATACGATGACTTGTCATTGAGCCTCCACATTCAGGACATTTAGGTAGTCCAGACAACAAGTATGTAATATGAACTTTTTTAGATGGCTTATGACCTACTAGTCTTCTTTTTTCTATTGTTCTATCCCATAAATCCTGAGCAACAATAGGAGTATGAATTCCATCTGATAATATATAGTCATCAGTAATTCCAGATCTTCTTTTTTTATTCCATTCCTCTCTAACTCCCCACCGAATTTTACCGATATAGACAGGATTATCTAGGACACTTTTTACAGTAGCATAGGACCAAGCATTCCTTTTTTTAGTATAATAGACATCTAACCTCGTATTTAAATATTGGCATATCTTTGAATAGCCATAATTTTTATTAGTATATAATTCAAAGATCTTTCTTACGGTGCTAGCTTCTTCTTCGATAATTGTTAATCCATTTTCAGGCGAATAGGAATAGCCCAATGGTGGAGTTCCACCGTTCCATTTTCCCTCCCTTGCCCTTTGCCTCATACCATTTTTAGCATTTGATACAATATTATCTCTTTCCATTTCAGCAAAAATTCCCGCTAAATAAATGAAGGACTTGTCTTTCTTGCTAGAAGTATCAATATTATCAGATGTAGAAATTAAGTAAACATTATTATCTTCTAAATAGTCTAATATGTTTACTAAATCAACCATTTTCCTACTAATTCTACTTAATTTCCAAATCATTATGGCATCAATATTACCTTTATTCTGAATATCATTAAGAAGAGATTTAAATTGAGTTCTTTTTTTTATGCTAGTTCCTGTTATTCCAGCATCGTTATAATATCCAACTATCTTATAACCTTTGCTTTCACAATGTTTTTCAAGCTCAGTTTTTTGTGCATTTATTGAGTAGCCTTCAACTTGCTCAATTGTTGAAACCCTGGTATAGATAGCGATATTCTTAACTTGCTTTTGCTCTTTTCGTTTTATCATTTTATCACCTTCATTTTAGGATTAAATACTTTAACCGTATTATAACTAAGACTAAAATAAAAGGCAATAAAAAAACATCCTTTTTTAGGATGCTTTTTCTTCATTCATTGTTTTTACAATGTCTTGATTATTAATTATTAATTCCTCTATAAGACGAAGAAAGTTATTCTTTCTGATTTGTTTTTCTCTTGTTTCATCATCTATTATTAAATCATATATTGGATTTTTAATATCTATGTTAGCTTTCTTTAATGTTCTCATCTGAACACTACACCTACCTTTTTTTTAGGTATCACCTCCAAAATGTTTATAAAAGAACTTTATAGAGTTGCGTTAGTTCCTTGTATAAGCATTATGACAAATTAATTTTGATTTCGCTAGAGGTAATAGAAAAAAAATAAAAAAATTTTTATGTAGTGAAGTGTAGTTTTTTTGTAGTGAGTAGATGATGATATATATTTAATCTAATATTGTTTAGATATGGACATTTAAGAGTAAGGAAAAATCATTAAAGTTATAATGTGAACATTATAGATAAATTTCATTCTTGATAGTGTGAAAGTGTTGATTTTACTGCATTCTTGAGCCATAATATACTTATAATCTGAACTTATTAAGTGTATAGTAATATAAAAGAGAAAAAAAGGAGATGATTTTGTATGAAAAAATTATTTACTATAATGGTATTTACAGTATTTATGTTATTATCTACTATAAATGCTTTCGCTATGATTGAGAACAATATAGAAATATACATAGATAATGTGAAACTTGAAATACCAGAAGAATACGGAAAGCCACTAATAGACGATACCAATAGGACCCAGATACCACTACGAGTTGTAAGTGAAAAATTGGGTGCTAATGTAGAATGGCAAAATGAGACTTGGACTGCTGTTCTAAATGATGATATTGTTGTTAAAATAGGAAGCGATACAATTACAAAGCAAGATGGTAGTATTGTAAAAATGGATACGAAAGCGTTCCTGAAAGATGGAAGAACTTTTGTGCCCTTGCGTTTTGTCAGTGAAATACTAGGTTTTAGCGTAGATTATAACAAAATTCAAGGGATTCACAGGATAGATATTACAAGTCCTATTGTTGAAGAAGAAGCACCACAAGAAGAGACAGTAGACGAAGAAGGTAAATTTATTAATAACCCTGCACTTAAAACTTCTATGAAGAAGTATGATAAAGGGAAATACCTAATTAAAAAAAATGCTTTTTATTATGATGACAATGAATATTTAGGTTCAAATTCTAGTATAAGAGGGCTATTTTTTCCTCTCAAAAAAGAATATGAGTTTAGAGTATTGAATTTTCAAAGTGAGCATAGAAATGTTCTAAAAGATCTCCTAGTAGCAGAATTAGGACAAGACTTAGGAGAACATATATATAGTCAATTTCAAAAAGGCTGGGATAGTAAAGGAAAAGATATAGTAGACAATACGTGGTTAGAATATAAGGAAAATCAATATTGTTTTATTTCTGACGATGACGCAGGGATTGAAATTTTAGTGAAGTAGTCGATTTGACTACTTCATTTTTTTATGGCAATAGAATTATAAAAAACTTTTTTCAAGTATAGAATTTAATAATAATTTGAAAGGAGTTGAAATTTATGAAACAGAAAACAATAATAATCACTACTTTGATTATAACTTTAATTTTTAATACAATTACTGTTTATGCTGGTGATTGGGGAACTGATCAAGAAACATCTACACAGTATATTGAATATAAAAATGGAGAAAAACGTCCATATTCTTATAAGATTATTGACCCAGACGATGGCATTGAAAAAACATTTTACAGATACCATCTAGCACAGAAGGGACAGGACGGAGTTGTTATAAAAGAGATAAATGGAAAGAAGAGATTTTTTAGAATTAACCAGCCATCTTATTTAACAACGCCAACTGATAACCCTGAAAATCTTGAACCTTTAAAAAATCCAGAGAATTTTAAAGATACATATGATATTTACAACAACAGAAACAACTTCGAGGGAATCAGTTATGTAACCAAAAGCAATAAAACATACCCTACCGATTATCCTGATTTACCTATAATTCGCCGAGATCTAATAGGAAAAGATAATTATAACTTTAAAACGGACACAAGTAATATATTTACAAAAGTAGTAGAACAAGTTGCTAACCCTACAAAGCAGTTTTTTACACACACAACGGGCATAGATGGAAATGTAAGGTGGATAAAAGACCATATGGGCAATACAGTATCTAGTATTTATATTAGTGCGGACTATCTTTCTAATCCCTTGACAGGATATTTTACAAGTTTGAACTTAATAAAAGAATCGTGGTTAAAGTATACTACTAGGGTTAAAAAAGGGGATGTAAACAAAGAGTTTGAAAGTAGAGGTAAAGTAGTTAGTCAGGAATATATAGACGAGTATACAGCTTTTACAGCGTTTAACCAAGGTTTAGAAACTTCTATTATAGAACAATGTAGAAGGAATGGTTTAAGTGCTACGTTAGAAAATCAGGTTAAAATGTTTTATACATATTGCTCCCAAGATAAAAGAGTTTTCGAGGGGGGGCATTACGTAGAGATGCACGGTAGCGGTTGGAGGGCTAGTGGTATTACACCTGAGGAAATTTATCCAAGGAACTTAATATTATATAATCTTAAATTATTAGATGAAAATGGACAAGAAGTAGAAAAAGCAGTAGCAGACGATACTACAAAATATAAGTTAACCTATGATGTAGTATTAGAGAGCGATAGCGAAAACGATAAGACATTTAATAAAGATATATTATCCAATGTATTTATTAATTTTAATAATAACCAAGACCTTTCTAAGAGTGATATATATATGTCCGATATAAAAAGCACCAATATGTCAAACCAACAGCTACAAAGTGCTACTAAAACATATATTCAAGGAGATACAACTAAGATTACTAATAACGATTTAGATTTTCCAGAAAGGAAATCAAGCTATGAAACAGACTACTTTACTATACCATCTACATACAATAGTGGACAGATTATTGAGAAATTGACTATATGGGCTTATACTCCTTGGCAATATTCTCATTATCGAAGCCTTGATAACATTTATCAAAATGACAATATTACGGAAATAGACGACTTTCAAAAGTTAGAAATTCCAGTGGGACAGTTATATAATAATGACCTTTCTATTCCTGAAATTTGGGTTATAGATAAAGAGACAGGACAAAATGTTACGGACGGTAAAGTTAAGAAGGGTAAAACATACATACCATATTTTAAAGTAAAGAATATATCTGAAAACACAACAAAAGAAGTTATAGAAGTAGGTTTATCAAATGGGTATGAATCTCAAATTTTTAATCATTATAGAGATGAAAGAACAGGATATTTGAAAGATACTCAAAAGCTGACATCCATGCAGGATATAGTTATAGAAGGTAAAGAATTTACAATAGATAAATATAATCCTACTAATTTTAGTATTTACAGTTGGATAAGTAGCAAACACGATAGCAAGGACAATATATATAACTTTAATCAAGATGTTAAGAAGATAGATTTACACTTAGAAAAACAAGATATTGATGATAATGCTGTTATAAATATTCAGTTGTTTGACTTAGAAGGAAATGAGTATAACTATAAAAATCCAGATGGGTCTTATATCTTAGACCCAACAAAAACTTACTATTCCTTGATTACAGTTAAGAAACTAATGGGTAATGTTCCACTACAAAAACCAAGATTAGAGATTGGATATAAACTTCAACAAGGTGCTGGAATTGTGAGCGAAACACTTACTACACAAAATAGTTTAAATAGTGTTGGTGATGAAATTGTTTATAAATTAAGTGATTTACACCCACTGAATGGATACTTAAATATATGGGCTAATCTGCCTTATGCGGACGTGAACAATGATAATAATACCATGTGGAAAGAATGGATCGGTTACTATAATTTTAGCGTTGTGGAATTTAATATTCGCCCAGAAAGAGTCCATCTATCAGAAGATGAAAACTACAGAGAAGAAAAAATCGGCTTTTCTGCCAAATTGAACTATAGTAATTATAATCCAAATGGACTTGGAACTGTCGAAGATGTCCCATTATACATTTATTATCAAAACAAAATAATATATAAAGAAGAAAATTTGACGTTTAGGAATGGAGAGACTATAAACATTCAAGGGACATTAAATAACGGTAATCCAATACCACTAGGAAAAGGAAATAATGTCTTTGTTATCGGGATAAATGGTGGTATTAATGGAAAGGTTGGTAATAGGAAATATCACGAAATAACAAAGACTGGAAATCCTTATCTAGACAATGAAAAAACAGATTATATATCAGTTTCAAAAGACCAACCACCTAATATTGAGAAGGAAATGTTAGAGTGTGATAAATACAACCTATCGTCATCTTGGTCTGTTAATTTTCAAATGTTTAAACAAACAGGAAGTCTTAAATCGAGACAAGTTACATCGTGTAAGAATGGTAGTTGTAGCACTCGGACAATAACTTGGTGCGAAAATGTCAAAACGGAGTCTTGGGTCGATAGGAGGAACTACCGAGAAGAGTTTGAAACGAAGGTCTTGTTTAAGTCTCCAAGCACCATAGACAAGTATGGAGATGAATTTATAAACATTTTAGGAAACAACAAAGGTATAGTTAGGGCAGGGCAATGGTTTGAGGTAAAGGTAGAAACGAATTACAGAACGGATAGAAAAAATATGCCTAATACTTACAGACGTAATAAATGCAACTTCCAAACACGTTCTCCAAATGTAGCTTCGCTCCCAAAAAGTCCAGAGTTCATCTCACTTAAAATCTCGAATTTTGGAAAAACGGAATATTACCCAAGATTATACCCTACGGAACAAAAGGGAAGTTGGGACAATCACACTAGAACATTCCGCCCTCCACTACAGAACGGAAAAGATATTTTTAAAGAAACTTCTGTAAGGAGATACCTGCCAACAAATGCAGAGGACGGCACAATTATACTAAGCATAATAACACTTCCATTTGAGGGGTATGGACACGACCAAGAATATCCAGAAAATACCTATTTCCAAGATTGCAGAGTTGCGAAAATATATGTAAACAATAGTTTGCCGATTAGAACGCAACGGATTGGAAGTAATTAACAATTTAATAAGCCCTTGAAATAAAAGGCTTTCTAAATAAATGTATGATTTATATATATAAGTTATATGGGAACTATATAGCTTTAATGAATTAAAACTATAAAATGAAAGAGATATATAACAGATTATCTAACTGTTATATATCTCTTTATTGTTTTGATTAAAACATTATAAGATTATTTGTTATTATTCGCATCTTTATTATTAAATGTTTGAGAAGCTTTTACTATTATATTGTAGTTTTTATCAAAAGCAGTGGATGATGAATATGTCTTGCTTTTAAATATATTTCCATTCTTTTTCTTATCCATTTTAAACTCCTCCTTAAAAACGGTATACTACAACTCTATTATTGTTTCACCAATCGAAAGGTGCTAGGCTAAACCTTCTATGTCTAAGATTATATCTCAGATAAAACATTTTTTCATTAAAAAGAATTAAACTTTTTTCTATTTTCTGTTATAAAATTTCATTTTTAATCTAAAATGCAATAAAGAAAGAAGACGAGCAATTTTTCTATGTATCGAGCAATAAGCTAAAAGCGATTGCTTATAGCCTCAATCATTGTTCAAGAAAACGAAGGGGGGTCGGTTATCTCCACTCTTCAACTTCACAAGCTACCGCTTGTTTGTTTCAGAGGGATATAACACGATTTTTGGAGGTCCTGAACTACCAAACTTTTTCAAAGTTTCGTAGTCCAGCCTTCCAAAAACTTCGTCAAAGCTGGGCCACGGTTCAAAAATCTTTTTCGGAAAAAGCATCCGAAAAAGCATTTTAGAACCTCAAAAGATCGGCCTGCTTCTCCTTGCCCCCCTTCTTCTGGCATTATTCTCTTTTCTTTCTATAAAGTTTTCTTCAAAACATTATAAAAAAAATAAAAAATTATATTATAGGAGGTGAAGTTTTTTGGCTAAAAAGTTAACATATAAACATTTTAAAGAAAAAAATTTAATGAGAAGAGATAAAGATTCATTAAGAGCAGTCGCAAAATTTGGTTATTTAACAAGGGAGCAAATTCTATCATTTGGGATGAAAGCAAATAGACTAAGGGAAATGGAAAAGTTAAACCTTTTTAAAATAGACCACTATCGAGACAAGCAAGATGGACAATATAAAGAAGCTTTAAGGCTTACAGAAACAGGAAGAAAGTATGTAGAGGAAAAAGGATTAGTAAGAAGAGAACATATGCAACAGGCTCGTAAAAATGCCATTCAGCACAGTATAGCACAAGTAGATTTATTCTTTAAACATTATAATAAGCACGATATAGAACGGGTAGCTAGTGAGCCAATGCAAAGAGAAATGTTAATGGAGCATATAAACAATATGACAGATAGAGAGCGAGCAAATGAAATATTAGAACAATATAAAAATAGAGAACTTAGTATTACAGATTTTGCAATCATTAAAGATGGAAAAATTGAAGCAACATATGAAATTATAACTGACAATTATGGAGAGGAAGAAATTCAAGCAAAAGAAAGCTTTTCAGAAGTTATGGAAGTCAGGTTAACTTCATATAGGATTTAAAAGTTCATAAGAGAACATTATAAAAATGAAAAGGAGGTTATAGTATGTTTTATTTTAAAAATGAAAAAAGAAAATTAGGTTTTACACTAATTGAATTTGTTGTAGTTATAGCAATTTTAAGTATTATAGGTGTAGTGATAAGTTCAAGATTTATAGGCAAAACAGATGAAGCAAGAATTTCTAGGAATATAGCAAATGTTAAAAGTATAGAAAAAGCAGTTAATCTCTATAAAGTTGACAAGGGAACATTTCCGACAATAGATAAACAGCCGATAGAAGGAACACCTGAAAAAATAGATTTTAGCTTATTAGTTCCTGACTATTTAGATAGAAGCCCATATGAGAATTACCAAGTAGATTATTTGGGAAAGGTATCCCCTTACAAAGATATAATTACTTTTATAGATTCTAATTTGAAAAACTTATTGATAGCTCAAGGAGTGGATATTGATGGAGACTTAGAAATTACAATTACAGAAGCAGAACAAATTACAGGGGAAATTGTAATCTCAGGGCAAGGGATTACAAATTTAAGTGGTATAGAATATTTCAATAATATGACATCTTTTAATATGGCAAACAACAACGTTGAAAGTATTGAACCCTTGGGGGTTTTGATGAAAGAGAATAACGGAAAATTACAGAATTTAGATACAAGTGGAAACCCACTATATAACTTCTTAACTGCTGGGGCAACGCATAGGGTAGAATTAGACTTTATGATTGGTATGAGACTCTATCCTATATGGGTCATAGAATAAAACCCTATAAAGTTATTGTAAGAACATTAAAGATGAAAGGAGGTTTCTGGTTATGAATAGCAAGGAATATGTAAAATTATTAATTGAAGCTGATACAAAAAACGATTTAGAAAAACTAAAAGAATTAGCAGATATGATTCCAGATGAGTTTACACCAGTAGAGTTTTCACGGAAACTATTTGGAGAAAAAAGAAAAAGTGTATTACATAACATCTTTTATAAAAAAAGGAAAGTGGACGGAATTATTAAGAGATTAAGAAGAAGTAGAAAAGATAAGAGTTGGAGTATAGAAGAATATAAGAAGACTAAAAACCAATCTACATTTCAAGTAACTAAACAAGAACGAGAATTTAATTTAGATATATATTCTCATATTTTAGAGAATCTTTTAGATTTTGATTTTTACTTTACAAAAGAACAAGCATTTAAACTATTAGCAAGTAGAAGTGTAGCCAAAGATAGCAAATTAGCAGAAACTATTTTTAGTAATTTCCGTAAGTTTGGATATATACAGCTTCTAAGAGTAGGCAATTATGTTGTTTATTATTTAGACCCTGTTGTAACAAGTTATTTTAACAGTTATAAAAGAAGGCCAAACACAACGACTAAAATAGAAAAAAGTATTATAAATAATCAGATATTGTTACTAAGAGAACATTATAAATAGGAGGTGAAAAGTGATGATTAATAAAAGAGAGCTAATAAAAAATATGGAATTTAAAAATGATACTCCAGAGAAAAAAATGTTAAAAAGATATAAGGACGATGAAAGGTTTTTAGGCTTTAAAAATTCTTTTAATAATAATTTAGTTATCTTATATTTTCAAGAATATATAAACGGAACATATAGAAATGAAGATATTATTATAAATGGGATTATAATTAATAAAGAAGATTTACAAGAGGTAATGAGAAGGACAAGCAATATTTTCAAATATTATAGAACTCAAAAGCATATAGAGCCAAGATTGATAAGTATAAAAGACATTCAGCAAAGAAACATTTTCGTTAAAGGGTTTGATATAAGAAAAGAACAATATGGGGACATACCAGTAGTTTATATAGATATAGTAGATTATTCTAACACATTAAATTACACCAAGCTAAAAGAGAAATGCGACTTCATAGAAGAGTATTTTAATAAATTTTTTTACAATAATGATTTTAATTCTGATTATACAGATACAGATGAATATAGACCCTTACATTTTAAAATAAATATATATGTTCTAAATGATATAGCAGAAGAAAAAATGAATGGTAATAAGAATAGTAAGAATGAGAGATTACAAACAGGAGCAGTAGATAATTACATAGATTATAAAAAAACCACTATGAAAGGTAATTCTTATACAGATTTTCAATTTAAGGTCGTAAATTTGAAATATGAAGACTACAAGTGTAAAGATTTTAACACATTAGATTTCTCTATATTTATACCTTATTGATAAAGTCATATATAAGTGAAAACTCCATCTACAAACTGATGGAGTTTTCTATTTGGTAGAGCAACAAAATCGTGATAATTCAACATATATGTTGCTATAATTATAAAAAAATAAAAAAAGAGAGCTTGGAAACCACCCTCGTCAAAGTGTAGGTTAAAAGCTCTATACTGAATATATAAAAGATTTATTATTGTTAATACAATTATACACTTTACTTTGTAAAATATTCAACCGTAAAGTGTTTAACAACGATAAAAATGTTCTATTAGGTATAGAGTAAGAGAAATAGGCTATTTTCAAGCACTCCAAACAAGAAAGGAGTGTATTTTTTATGAGTAATTTAGCTTATGAAATCAATGATAGTGATTATGATTTTCTTAAAAATTGGACTGAATGTGTTAGGCTGATAGATGGTAGCTTTATGGAGAAAGATGAATATGAGAAATTGAAAAATACTGATAAAGCAGTTATGACAATAGAAGATTATGCTGAAAGTTTCGGATTTGAAAAATGTGTTGGAGACAGTTTCATTACTTATGACGAGTTAGAGGAGATAAAATGGCATATAAATAAAACTCATACTGTTTTGGATAAGACTATTATATTTAATAGCATAAATAAAGATTCAAGGAATCAAGAAGGCATCAAACTAAAAGAACTGGATGACTACAAGATAGTAAAACTAGTAAATAGGAGCTTTACAGATAATTACAATGTTTATATGAGCCAGAATACTTTTTTATCTACCTATAAGAGGACTAAAAAATGGGTTTATCGTAGTGAAGTTATGATAATTGACATAGATTATTACAAGAGCGAATATAAAGATTTAAGCCCAGAGGAAATGTATAATGTAATAAAGAATAAGGGGTTTGAGGGATTTGAACCTTCTTATACAATGTTTTCTGGAAAAGGACTATATCTAGTATATTTACTAGAGGGCATTCCCTTATATAATTTTAATAGGAATAAAGCTTTGTGGGAAAATGTGGCCAGTGAATTAGTTAAAAAATTCGAGAAGTATGGAGCAGACAATCAGGCAAAAGATATTTGTCGAGTTAATAGATTACCATATTCTATTAATATGAAAACCAATAAGCAATCTAAAATATTGTTTTACAACGATATTAAGGATAAGCAGTTGAAGAAGTATAGCCTTAGTGATTTAGCAAATAACTTATTACCTAAAAGAGAAGAACCACAGAAAAAGGTAATTAATAAGAAAATAAAGAAAAGCAATAAAGGTAAGTCAAGAAATGTTAGCAACTTGTATAATTACTATACACTAGCAATAGCAAGAAAAGATGATTTGGAAAAACTATTGATATTGAGAAAATTTGACATAGAAGGGTATAGAAATACATTTTTTCACTTATATAGCCTTGTAGCTTTTGATATATATAAAAACCATACAGAGGTTAAAGAATTTGTTTATAAGCTTAATAATAGGCTTATAAGGCCTTTGAATAATAGTGAAATAGATAAGATAGTAAATAGTAGTTATAGAAGCTATAAGATAAAAGCAGGGGAAGAAAAGGGGTATTACAATTATTATAATAAAAGAATAATTGAACTTTTAAATATTCAGCAGGATGAAATGGAAAAGTTCAAAACCTTAATTAATAAAGAAGAAAAAAATAAAAGGCAGAAAGAAAAAAGAAAAGTTGATAGAAGAAATGGAAATGGACTTACTGAAAGACAGCAAAACAAACAAGATATCTTTAATTTAGTCAATAACCTATTGGAAGAAGGCTATAAGCAAAAGGATATAGCTGAAAAATTGGAGTTAACAAAAGGAAGAGTAAGCCAGATAGTAAAGGAAATTAAGGCATTACGGAAGTAATGCTTTAATTATTTAAAAAAGTTTAGCGAAACATCCTCTTAATATATACACCCTTCTCTCTCTTTTAATAAAATTACTATTGCTTAAACTATTAGAAAGTATACTTTGTTACTAAAAAAAGCAATAGTAGATCTACCTAACGAATAAGACGTCTAAGGGAATAAACTATCTTGTCTTTAAGATAAATACTTACTTAAGAATGATTATTTATATTGTAAAGAATGTATACTTTCTGATACAATATTAATAGTTAAGGAGGATGAAAATGAAAAAAAGCAATCTAGTAAAACCAATAGTTAAATGGGTTGGTGGAAAAAGACAACTAATAGACGAAATAGAAAAGTATATACCAGATAAATATAGCACATATTACGAGCCTTTTGTTGGTGGAGGGGCTTTGCTATTTCATCTTCAGCCTAAAAAAGCAGTTATTAATGATGTTAATGAAGAGTTAATCAATTTATATACAGTAGTAAGAGACAATGTTGACGAACTTATAGAAGATTTAAAGAAACACGAAAATACAAAAGATCACTACTATTCGATTCGTGAATTGGATCGAGATAAAGGACAATACAGTAAACTAACTGATGTTGAAAGAGCTTCTCGAATACATTTCTTAAACAAAACTTGTTTTAATGGGATGTTTAGAGTGAATAGTTCAGGTGAATTCAACGTTCCTTTTGGACGATATAAAAATCCTGATATTGTCAATAAGGCAACTTTAAAGGCCGTAAGCAAGTATTTTAATAAAAGCAATATAAAGCTGTTAAATTGTGACTTTGAAAAATCGTTAAAAGGAATAAGAAAAGGGAGCTTTGTCTATTTTGACCCTCCATATGACCCAGTTTCAGATAGTTCAAGTTTTACAGGATATGCCAAGGGTGGATTTGATAGAGAAGAACAGAAAAGACTCAAAAAATTATGCGATAAGCTTAACAAACGTGGGATTAAATTCTTACTTTCAAACTCATCAACAGAGTTCATATTAGAACTTTATAGAGATTATAACATTGAAACTGTCCAAGCTAGGAGATCGATAAATAGTAATGCAGATCAGAGGGGAGAAGTGGACGAGGTGTTGGTGAGGAATTATGAGTGATACTAAAAATGATATAGCTTGGGGACAATTATTTGATAAATATAATATTGTAGATAATGTTGATGAAAATGGTTTTTTTGAGATTACATCTACGGAAATTAAAGAATTTAGAGAAGCACGATTAGCAACTAAATTCGATCATAGGAATAATTTACCCACACTATTCAAGAAGCACAAACTTAACATTTTACCTATCACTAGGGGAAGTTATGTTATTTCAAGATTTAATGCTTATAAAGAATTTGAAGAATTAAATAGAGAAATAACAAAAGTTTCCTTCCCTGACTACATAGAAAGTATTGATCATGAGAATATAACCTCAGAAGCAACAGCCTTAAATTGTGCTTATGCTTCAGGAATTATAAAAGATTTTATAGAAGATGATGGAATAGTTCCTGCTGTTTCAGGAAGAATGAGTTCGTTGGAATTTGATTTTAACATAGATATGTATAGATCGACAGAACAATTAGCAGTTACAGTTCGTAATTCTCAAATTGAAATTGATGGAGGTTATGAGGGTCATAATAGCTTAACTTTAATAGAGGCTAAAAATAGTCTGTCAGAGGATTTTTTAGTTAGACAATTATATTACCCTTACAGATTATGGCAAAGTAAGGTATATAAAGACGTTAAGCCTGTTTTTATGACTTATTCAAATGATATTTTTTCTTTTTATGAATATGAATTTCAAGACCCAATGAATTACAATAGTCTTCTATTAGTTAAACAAAAGAACTACATAATAGAACAAGAAGAAATTACATTAGACGATATTGTTGAAATAATGAATACAACTCAAATAGTAGCTGAACCAATGGATATACCTTCTCCTCAAGCTGATAGTTTTCCAAGAATTATTAACTTGTGTGAGAAGTTATTAGCTGAGGAAAGAACTAAGGAGTTTATTTATACAAATTATGATTTTGATCCAAGACAGTCAGATTATTATACAAATGCAGGCAGATATTTAGGATTAATAGAAAAAAGATCCCAAAATAGAAAACCAATTTATAGTATTTCAGACTTAGGAAGAAGAATTTTAGCACAAAAATATAGAGCTAGACAATTAAGTTTTGTAAGATTAATATTACAGCATAAAGGCTTTAATGATGCACTACGTCTTTGGTTAGAAAATGGAGAAATGCCATCAAAGCTTGAAATAACAGAAATTATGAATAGAGCTAATATGAACGTTGAAGGACCTAGAACTTTTAAAAGAAGAGCTTCGACCATTACTGGATGGATCAATTGGATATTGAGTTTAACAAATTAACTTATGGAATAATTTTAAAAATAGAAATAGCTGAGAAGATACGATCTTTTTTAGCTATTTTTTTAAGAAAATTTATAAAAAAGTTATAATAATAGAAAAATAATCTAAAATGATAGAGTAATAAAAAAAAATGGAGTAAGATTTTTATGGAGGTTAAGATTTTAAGAAAGGAGTAATATTTAAAGGATTGTAAGTAAATTAAGTAAAAGGATGTGATATTCCTAATTAATTTCTTTGTTCTCTAAGTTTTTTTCCAAAGTTAGTTTTTAATCCTTAGTTTAATTTTTCCCTTATATTTTTGTAAGTCGGACAAAAAAATATCCCCCGTTTTCTCCCAGTGAATTAGGTTCACTGGGAGTTTTTATTGAAAATTTTTATACAGCTCATATTTTGTGAAATAGGATATTTGGGAATAATAATTTTTTTGTCTCTCTGAAATAACATTCTGTTCGTTAATTTCTAATATTCATTAAATTGTATATTTGTGTATAGTTATAAAAATAGCTATGAAAATCTATGCATTCCCCGAAATATGAGATACAATATTATTGTGGGGGATATTTTAAAGCAAAAATTTGCTGAGATATAATAGGAAACATGAAGTGGGTGTGAGCGGAGGGCAAATATTGTCCGAAATAAAAAATATAGCTAATTATACATACTACGCATCCAGTGTTGATGTCAAGACAGTTTTATTCCCCTACAAAGATAAATAACTTACTAAATGAAATAGAAAGGGGATAAGAAAATGTTATGTAATGTTTGTTCAAGACCACTTGATGTAGCACAATATAGTGAAGACGGTAATTATAAATCTTGCCCAAAATGTTCTACTGATAATGGTCAAGAGCATGTATTTTATCATTGTGATTACTTTGGTTATACTGACCACAGAATTACAGAAAATAACCCTGAAGGAATACAAAGTTGGTGTCCACCTTGTAGGGGAAGAGCGAGTAGCACAAGTGCTAATGGAACTTTATGTAGTCAAATAAATAGGTAAAAAAAAACACTCTTAGTGAGTGTTTTTTAGTTACTACTAAAAACTAACCTTAAAGTGTATTCTAAATTTATGATGTGAAAATGTTTACGGTGAACCGTATCACAAATAAATGCGGTTTTTTCTGCAGCTTAAGTACTTGTATTTGATGCATTGGATACACTATAACATTTTATATAAATTGCATCTATATCGGTGGATAGAGGGGGAGAGTAAAGCCATGATTAGAGTTTGTGAAGTAGATAATTTAGTATATAAAATTGAAACAGGTACTAAACAAGGATCAGGTGTTGTTATACCGTATATAGATAATCAGTTGTTGCTGTTGACATGCTACCACGTTTTAGAAGATGAGACAGAGATTACACTAACTAATGCTGGTGGTAATACATATTCTACATCAATTAATAGTGCAGAATTATTCGTCGAGAAAGATAAGGATGTTGCTGTACTAATCTTAGATAAGGTGTGTATTGAAAGTTATAATTTTTTAGATTTGATTTCTATTGGTTCTGAAGATGGAGAAAATAAGATAATATGTGGCTTTCCAAATATTATTAATACGGCCGAAAATCAACTGGTAATACTTGATAGAGTGAGAAAAAGTGGTGAACATCTTAGAACTGATATTGATTTATCAACTGCTTATAATATTGCGTCAGATAATGTAAAGGGCTTTTCAGGTGGAGCTGTGTTCCAACAAATTGAAGATGCTTTGTATCTGGAAGGGATAATTAAAACATTTTCAAATGAATTTCCTTATTTTGAAATTATTGATTTTTGTGTGGTAAATAAACTTTTATCAAGAAATGGTAAGAGGTTGATTAGGCTAACCAATAGTGATTACCATTACGGAATAGAATGTGTTGAAGCATCAATAAATGAAGTGAGTAAAATTAGAGATGTAATAGGTACAGATATAATAATTAACAGAGAAGATATAACTTTAAAGTTAGAAGAACTTAGTAATAAAGTGGTAATTATCAAAGGAAAGCCTGGGTCAGGTAAGTCTGTAGTTATAAAAAACTATTTAATGGATAGAAGTTTAGAATACTATTTTCTTAAGGCTACGGATATAGAGGACGGTTTAGAGAAAATTATAAATGAACTAATAGCATATGCAAAATACACTGAGAATGATTTTTTCGTTATCATTGATTCCTGTGAAAAGATTTTTGACCTAGGTATTGAGAATGTTTTTATACAATCTATAAATTATCTTAAAGAAATTGACAATATAAGATTTATTTTTGGTGTTAGAAAGTACTCATTGCAGGTTTTAAAGAGTGCTTTGTTCTTTGAGTGTAGTATTAATGATGTAACAGAGCTAAGCATTAGTAATTTGAGTGATGGAGAGTTTCGAGATGTCGTAAATGAAGTCCCTGAAATCGAACGGTTAAGCAAAAATGTTAAGCTATTATTAAAGAACCCATTTTACTTAGACATTGTGATTAAGAATAAATTGTTGGGGTCTATTGAGAATATATCCAATGAGTATCAGATTAAAGATGTTATATGGGAGGATTTAACAGATGGTAACATAGATATTAAGTCACAATTACTTATGCTTGCTACAAAGAAATTAGAAGAAAGAAAAGAATATGTGTTATTAGATATAAATGAAACGAATGCTAGGTTTTTAATTGAGAAGGGGGTTATAGTTCAAAATGAAATGTCCTTCAAGTTTGCCCATGATAAATATGAAGATATCATTACAAAAAAAATGTTTGATATGAGGTGTGTGGATGTTGGGACTCCAAAGATTTTAGAAGACTTAGGAGAAAAGTTGTCCTTCGGAAGAGCCTATAAGAATTGGATTTCAGATCGCTTGACAAATAATCATCTTGAAGCAATAAATCATGAGCTTGAAGCGATTTATGAATCAGTCAATATATCTTATGTTTGGAAATGGAATACACTCGAAAGTATATATATGAGCAAGTTTTTGTATCAATTTTTAGTGCTAAATGAAACCAGAATAAAAGAAGATACTACATTTGTTAAGAGGGTTTATGAAGTGGCGGTATCCTCAAATGCGATTGATCTAGGAGAAAGTAGTTTGAAGAGTGGGAATCTAAAACTGTATTATTCTTGGAATGTTATTCCTAATACACAAATGATTGTAATTATTGATTATTTTGCTGATGATATAGAAAGAATTACAGACAGTAATAGATTGTACGTACTAAATGTTTTAAAAGAATCATTGAGGATAGGCAAAATATATGGCGAACATTTTTTCAAGCGTGCGAAAAAGGGGATTAGGATTGTTTCAGAAGCTGTTAGTCACTTACAGGAACAGGATGGATACAGGCTTGAATCGATGTTCAAGTTAGCTACGGAGTGTTTTACTGGATATGCTCCATATATGAAGGAAGATGCCATTTCAACATATACGAATATAGTCGAAGGAGAGCAAAGTAGATTCGATAAATTTTTTATTAAGTCGTTACTCGTAGTATCGGATGAACAAGACAATAAGTTTTTAGTTAATAATGATTTTTATAGTGCATTTTATGATGAATTAATTGAGCTTATATTGAATAATACGTCCTTTACTGAAAAGCGACATCATAGATTCTATTCATCTTTGGATAATGACCACGAAATATATAATCTGAATGAGGGCTTGGACTGTAAAGAGCCATATTCTTTCTCAAATTGCTTCTTTGGGTTATTTATGGCTGATTTTGATAAGACATTTGATATTGTTATTGAATTCATTAACGCAAAAATCGGTAGTTGGAAGGATTTTAATCAAGAAAAAAAAGGTTATGAAGTACCGAAGATTGAGTTGAAATACAAGGAAACGAATCTTCATATATTGGATGACTACAATCATTACTTAGCATACAGAGGCACACCTAGTATGCCAAACTTCCTTGTAAGTACGTTAATGATAATAGAACGAGTATTGCTTGACAAAGGAAAAGAAGAAAATATTTCACAATATATTGAGAAACTTATTTTAAGGACAAAAAGTATGAGTTTGATTGGAGTAGCTATGAGTTTGATACTTCATGATTATCAAAAATACGGGGAACTGTTCTTAAGTCTCGTGACAAATTATTTTATACGAGAAATGGAAACACAAAGGTACATAAATGAAATGTCTAATATTAAATTCCCTCACTTTGATACCTTTGCGAAAGTTGACAGAGAGAAGTATGATGCCTTACCACATAGAAAAATACAGTATGATGAAGTTTTCATCAATGTTCAAAGAATCGAAAAATATCAGCTAATTGCATTTGGAATTATTGATTCGACAATGGAGTTGATTAAGTTAAATGATTTTGCGGATACAGCAGAGTATAATTTCTTTCATAATACTGATATTAGGAATTTTGTTGTTGTAGATCATGATGACAAACAGATTGTAATGCAAGCAAAACCTGTGGAAATTGAAAAGATAAAAGAAAGTAATGAGATACAGCATGGGTTACTAAGAAAAAGGCAAGAATATCATAACTATTGCATTATGTTAAGATATAACTCGTACGAGGAAGAACATATAAAAGGATTAAATGAGTTTATAACTAAGTACAGGAATAATGAATATGAAGACGTAGCAGATAGTTTAGGTTCAGGTATTGAGCCTTCCATATCGTTATTCTATTTGAAAAACAGTAAACTTACCCAGGAATCTGAAAGAGGAGAAGAGTGTAAGGTTTTTCTTAATATGATGAATGAACTGATTTCTGGGAACTCATATTATAGAAATGAGCAAATCACACATATTTATGAAGCATTGAAGTGTTTTAGTGATAAAGAGCTACAAGTGAACGAGAGAACCATTGTGAGGGTTTTCTTTGTAGTAATAATTGGTACTGAGGCGTTTAATCAACAGATTCATAATATCTTGAAGGATTTATGTGTGAAACAAGGCGCATTCAAGAATATAAGAGAATTACTTGTTAAATTTTTAATCGAATACTTAAGATTCAATCAGGAAAGTCATGCTCAGTTCATAAGGTTGAAGAAGGGCGAGGTTATAGAGATTAATGAGTTTAATCAGGTAAAAATGAATCATAAAAACCATATTGTTGATAATATATTGAATGGTGACCTGCCACAAATTAATTCTGAACTAGGTTTTTGCCCAGAAAGATTTCATGTATTGAATTATCTCGTAGAGTTATACAATTCGATGGACGAAGATCTATTGGTTGATCTAATGGAACAATTAGTTAGAGATATCATAAATTGTGATGATGAAAATTGGTATGGGCAGTCAACGTTGTATTACGAGAAAGCGATTGAAGCATTTATTATAAAGGCAATAAGAAGTGATGTTGATATTAATAAATTGAACATGCTGATATTTTCTTCAATTGAAAAATTTCACAAAATACCTGGAGAAGTTGTTGATACTTTAGCAGCTTACATACATGATGGCAAATTGAGTTCAGAAAAAGGATGGAATTACTTTGAACGTGTAGTTAATGTTGTATTAGAGAGAGGTAGGATAAGAGATCTTTGTATTAGTACCAAAGATAGGTTTGTATTAAACATTGGTAATTTAGATGTAGGGCGAATGCTTGAAAGTACATTGATGTCAAGTTCTAGATGGTTGAATCAAATAAAGCCAGACGAGATTAAATTATTCAAGGATCATGAAGAAAACTATTTAGACTATTTAGTTGATTTCTCAGATTCAACAATAGGCTTAAGAGTGTTGGCTAAAGTCATAACGAAATATCCAAAACAATTTGATTATCTATATGTATTCAAGAGGTTTGATAAGCTTATAGAAGCACTTAAGGTTGTCAAGTATTCTGATGACGATAATCTATTGTGGTGTTGGGAAATGTTACTTGAAAAAATATATTGGGAATATAATAATTTGAATAAAGAACAACGGGATTGCTTTTATGAAATGATTACTGTCATTGGGTGTAATGCTCCATCTTCATTTGCGTTGTTTATTCGACAAAAAATAGAATACTAGGTAGGTGTGATTATGATAATTAGGCTATATAAAGTGAAGAGTGGGGATTGTATCTATCTTAAGTTTCAGGATAAAAATGTAATAATTGATGCAGGGTTTGTGACTACAGCCAAGGATACATTGTTTAGAATTATTAATGAAGCTAAAAAAAACAAGGAGAGAGTTAATCTAATTGTATTAACGCATACTGACAGAGATCATATTAGTGGCATAAAAGCACTTGCTCATAGGGATGATTTACTTAGTTTAGTTGATCAAGTTTGGATGAATTATCCTAATACAGTAACAACTGATATGCGAAAAGAAGTAAGTTTTCTAGAAGCAAATACAGTTGCTAGCATATTTGTTGACAACGGAATTAGTATGATTTCAGATATACATAATCAACGAAGTGAAGTTGAGCATATATTCGAGGACTTGAAAATATTATCACCATCAAAAGATGATTTAAAGGACTATGAATATAAATGGAAAAAAGTAGGTACAGTTCAAGTAGTATCACAAAAATGTGATTGGGGAAAAAATATTGAATCTATTTCATTTGAGGATGTAACGATAGATACATCACCGAGTAATAAAGTTAGTGTTGCACTATATATTAAAGTATATGAAACCAAAGTTCTATTATTGGGCGATGCTTACCCAGATATTATTGAAAAGAAGATTAGAGAAATGGGTTACCATGAGGAGAACCGATTGCCGGTAGATTATTTGAAATTATCACATCATGGTAGCAAATTCAATTTAACTTGCTCATTACTTGATTGCGTGGATGTCCATAACTATTTACTGAGTTCTAATGGTTCATATCTTGACAAAACAACTATTGCCATGATTGTTAAAAATCCAAAACGTGATAAAGAGAAGAAAGTACGAATATATTTTAATTATCACAAAAGTGTTTATGATGGACTTCTTTCAGACGATGAAATGGAAGAGTATAACATAGAATGTTTCTATGCTTCTGAGGATCAAGAGTTTATGGAAGTGAAAATCACTGAATAGGTATTAAAACATAATTTCGCTAAATAATGAAAGAAGTGATAATTTTTCTTAAGTATATTAGTCTTAACATTCAAATCAAAATTTTTAGTATATAGAAAAAACCGCAGTTTAGTGCAATACGGAGAGCGGTACCATAAGTAACGACAGGTTGGTAATAGAGCCAAGAATCAAAGATATAAGACAATATTTTACAAAGTGTTTATCTTTTGAGTTTAATTGTTTATACTAGATTTGAGAAAAAATCAAATTAGTTGGAGGTTTTTTAATGAAAGAAATAAGATGGATCAAAAATAACATTTGTCAGTATGTGTTTATTGAAAATGAAGATAATCCGCATATGGAGGTCAATATTACTGTTTTAACAAATGGAGAAAATGCTATGCTTATAGATACTGCTTTTGCTAATCAGGCATCAGTGGTGAAAAATGACCTTATGTCGAAAGATATAACTGTAGATGAGATAATTCTATCTCATTATCATCCTGATCATGCAGCTGGGGCTACAGTGTTTGAGGATACTATTTTATCATGTAGCGTTCACTATGAGAACAATTTTAATAATTGTAATGTTATCTGGGATAAAGAACATGATTACAGAAAACCTCAGCAGATAATCTTAGATAATACTACAAAGAAGTATGGAGATTTTTCATTGGCTTTTTTTGAGACACCAGGTCACAGTAAGTGTAGCATAATGACTTTGATAGACGATAGAATTGCACATGTTGGAGATTTATTGATGTCTGATGTCAGTGGAAAGCCTACGCTGCCAAATATAGGCTATGATGGTAGCTTAGAGGAGCACTTGAATAGCCTTAAATTAATAAAAGCGCTAGATGCAGAAGTTTTAATTCTCTCACACGGAAAACATTTTGTGGGAAAAGAAGAGATTGATCATGCTATTGACATGAGAATTCATTATTTAAAGTCTATACTTAAAAGTAAAGATAAAGTAGATTTAGAAGATATTCTTATTGGGGGATCTAATAAATGGGCATTTACAGAGTGGCATAGAAAGAATCTAATGAAACTATAGAATAATTTATCTAAGTTTATCCTCATCTAATATGCTACTATTTAAATGTCATAATGTATATTTTAATGTATATTTTACAGAAATGTTAATAAAAACCGCGGTTACATACAGTACGGTGAACCTTATCATAAGTAATGGCGTAGCTGCTAAAGTTGCTTCAACTAGGTTAGGACATTCATCTATAGTAATTACCATGGACTTGTATTCACACGTTTACAGTGAAGTAGAGATGGAAGCAGCTAATAAAATAAACCAAGGTATTTTTAATATTTCAGCTATCTAAAACTAGTTTTGATTAGTTTTAGATAGCTTTTCTATTACGCCGTCAAACCGTCATCTTAATAGGTAATTTTATCCCTTGACATAAAAATAAAATATGCTATACTATAGTAGTCCCAATAATTACAGAGATATGGGAGTAGATGGTGGCTGGTGTTGCCTCTGGTCTTCAAATCTTGTGAAGTGATTTTTAGTTACTTTTATATAGTTAAATATAGATTTAGGTATTGTTGATTAAAAGCCATTTGAGACTAATTGAATTTCAAATGGCTTTGCTTATTTTCGTGTGATTATTGGTGTTTGAACGGTGTAGGGACGTCGAAAATGACATTGGTGGTGACGAAGAGTTATGATAGACTGTATAAACAGAAGTGAACAATAACATAAGTAAGTTTGAAATTTGATAAGCTTATATTATAAATGAGAAAACTGCACAATAAAAAGGTAGCGTTTTCACATTTAACTTCATAATTACCAATTTACAAATGAAAAATTAGATTTTAAGCAAGAGATTTAAAACTTAAAAGTTTATTTTTAATTGAATATTTATTATAATAAAATCAGATGTCATATAAAATATTGCTAAAAGTATTATTATAAGGAGAAATTATATGTTTAATATAATGATAGTTGAAGATAATCAACAATTGCAAAATGAGATAGCTAGTCTTTTAGTACGAAATGGATACTCTGCTTTAAAAACTAATGAGTTTAATAATATACCTAAAATAGTTAAGGAGAGTAGACCACATTTAATTTTGTTAGATATTAATTTGCCTTATGATGATGGACTTAAAATATGTACAGAAATACGTAGTTTTTCAACAGTACCAATTATATTTGTTACAAGTAAAAATACTAATGTTGATGAGCTTATGAGTATAACTTTGGGTGGAGATGATTTTATCACTAAACCATATAATACACAAATTCTTTTAGCTAGAATTAATTCACTTTTAAAAAGAGTTTATCCAAACGAAAAATCAGTTGATGTTATAGAATATAATAGTATTAAGTTAAATATATTGTCTAGTAAAATAGAGCATAATGATCAAGAAATAGAGCTTACTAAAAATGAACTTAAAATACTTCATTATTTATTAATTAATAAAGGAAAGATAGTATCTAGAGTAGATATTATGGAATATTTATGGGATAGTTCTTTATTTGTAAACGATAACACTCTTACTGTAAATATAACTAGAATAAGAAATAAGTTTGAAAGTATTGGAGTTAAAGACTTTATAAAAACTAAAAGAGGACAAGGATATATAGTATGAGTTTAGGAGATTATTTAAGAGGAAGAATCAATATTATATTTTTAAATCTTGTATCGTTAATTACTTTAAGTATATTTCTTTTTAGCGTAGGAAATACACTTGATACTATACTGACTGTTATAATAACTTGGATTATTGTATTTATAATGTTTTTAATATATGAATATAGGAAAAGGAAATTATATTTTGATGATATTTTAAGAACTGTGGAAAGATTAGATAAGAAATATCTTATCAGTGAAATTATTGATTTACCTTCCTTTAGTGATGCAGTTCCATATTATACGCTAATGAAAAAAGCCAGTAAGTCTATGCTTGAGGAAATAAATAAAATTAAGACTCAGCGTAAAGACTACAATGAATATATTGAACAGTGGATTCATGAAGTAAAAACACCAATATCATCTATTAAGTTAATTGAAGAAAATAATAAGACAAAAACTTCAAGAGCAGTATTAGAAGAATTAGAAAACATAGATAGATTTGTTGAACAAGCTTTATTTTATGCTAGAAGTGAGGAAGTTGAAAAGGATTATCTTGTAAAAGAGATTTCACTAGAGCATTGCGTAAACCAAGTTCTCATAAGAAATAAGCGAATGTTTATTTCAAATAATATAGATATTGAAATAGCTAACATAAATATAAATGTTTACTGTGATAGTAAATGGTTAGAGTTTATAATAAATCAAATAATAGTTAATTCAGTGAAATATAGAAGAAGTGAATTTCCTATAGTTAAGATATACATTAAACATATAAATAATGGTATTCAACTCATTATTGAGGATAATGGTATAGGAATACCAGATAATGAAATTAACCGTGTATTTAAAAAAGGATTCACAGGTAATAAAGGCAGATTGAATCACAAATCAACAGGAATAGGATTATACCTTTGCAAAAAGTTATGCGTTAAATTAGGTTTATTAATAACAGCAGAGTCAAAAGAAAATCTATATACTAAAATAGTAATTACATTTCCAAAGGGAAACTTTTGTAATTTAGGAGCCGTATAGGCTCTTTTGCTTTTTCAAAGTGACAAAGTGGTAACTTAAAAGTAACGTTTAATCGAATTAGCTAGGGGAAAAATGATGTAAAATATTATCGAGGTGATGATAATGGATAAGATATTAAAAATAGAAAATGTAGAGAAATATTATGGAAACAAAGGTAATGTAGTAAAGGCAATCGATGATATAAGTTTTGATGTTTCTAGGGGAGAATTCGTTGGAGTTATGGGACCTTCAGGCTCTGGAAAGACAACACTGTTGAATATTATATCTACTATTGATGAGGTAAGCTCTGGTCACATTTATATAGATAATAAGGATTTAACAGAGATTAGTAAAAAAGAAATTGCAAAGTTTAGAAGACGAAATCTAGGGTTCATATTTCAAGATTTTAATTTATTAGATACTTTAACTATTCATGAGAATATAGCTTTAGCATTAACAATTAATAGATTCAAAAAGACAGAAATTAACAGTAATGTAATTAATGTGGCTAGAGAATTAGGAATAGAAGATATTCTTTCAAAATATCCTTATGAAGTTTCAGGTGGAGAAAAACAGCGTTGTGCATGTGCCAGAGCTTTAATAACTAACCCTAAGATTGTTTTAGCGGATGAACCAACAGGAGCATTAGATTCTAAATCAGCTCAAATATTAATAGAAATGATTTCGCATTTAAATAAGGCGCTAGAAGCAACTATTCTAATGGTAACTCATGATTCTTTTACAGCAAGTTATTGTGATAGGATTTTGTTTATTAAGGATGGCAAAATTTTCACAGAGTTAGTAAAGGGACAAAATACTCGCAAGCAATTTTTCAATCAAATCTTAGATGTGGTTGCATTGTTAGGGGGTGACATTAGAGATGTACGCTAAAATAGCAATTAACAATGCAAAGCGCTCTATTAAGGATTATGTAATTTATTTTGTAACATTAACTATATGTGTAAGTTTATTTTATGCTTTTATGTCATTATCAAGTTCAAATTATAAACTTATAACAGAAGACTCTTATAATTTTCAAATGCTACAGAAAATAATGGAATATGCCACATATGTAATAACTGCACTTTTAGTATTGCTTATAGGATATGTGAATAAATATATGATAAAAAGACGCCAAAAAGAGTTCGCAACATATATATTATTAGGAACTCCTCAAAAAAGTGTGGCATTTATGTTCTTTATTGAAACATTAGTTATGGGGATTATTTCTATTATATTAGGGATGTTCGTAGGGACTTTATTTTCACAAGTTGTTACTGCCTTAATACTTATGACTGCAAAGCAACAGATAATATTTTCTTTTAAGTTATATGTAGATACTGTAATAATAACTTTTGTATTCTTTATAGCTATGTTTTGCATAATTGGTCTGTTTAATGTAAGAGCTTTAAGTAAAATCAAGTTAATGGACATGTTAAATGATGAAAAGAAAACAGAATTTCAATTTAAGAGAAGTAAGGTTATATATATTATTACATTTTGTATAGCAGTTTTGCTCTATGTAATTTGTGGGTATTGTTCTTATAAAATTTTAAGTGTTGAACCTGAGACCATGTTTACACACAGTAATGCAGAGATTTACATAGGACTTGGAGTAATAGGATTTATTGTAGGAACTTATGCATTATTTTATTCATTAGCTTACATAATTATTGCAATAAAGGAAAGATGGACAAAATTCAAGTATGAGTATACAAATCTATTTTTGATAGGAACTATAGTCTCTAAAATAAAGACAGCACCTATTTTAATGGCTACAATTGCATTGACTTTTATAGGAGCAGCTTTAAGCTTTACTTTAACACTAATAATGGCTCAATGGAGTTTAGGGTACTTAGATTATAGGCTTCCTTATGATTTAGTTGTAGATAATAACTATGTTTTTAGGAGTAAAATACAAGATATAAGAGATATACCTAAAATAGATTATAATGATATTAATGAATATTTATCAAGTCAAGATTATGGCTTAGAAAATTATTGTGAGATTGAACAATATTTTATTAAGGATAATGATTTTTATAAAATGAAGAAAACTGGCATGCCAAAGCCAGTAACAGCAATAAGTTTAAGTGATTATAATCAATTAAGAAAAATGCTTGGACATAATGATATAAAGTTAAAAAACAATGAGTTTACAATGCAATGGGATAAAAACATAGATAATAGTGAAATTAATGATTATATAAATCATAGTTCTACTTTGAATATAAATGGTAATAAGATAAATATCAGTTCAACTCCATATTATAAAGAGTCTATTGGTGAATATATTTATATTTCTGATATAAATGCAATTATAGTTTTACCGGATGAGCTATGCAAAGATTTAACATTAGTTAAAACGGATTTCTATGCAAATACCAGAGAAAACATGAGTTATAATGAAGCATTACAATTAGAAGAAGAGTATATCCCAAACTGGTTTAAACAGAATTATAGTTATATATTCAATAACTATGGTGGGAGTCGTCCAATTTTAACTAGATTAAAGGTATCAGAGACTGTTGAAATATTAAATGTTACTTTAGCTATGAGAATACTTGGGATATATCTAGGAACAGTTTTATTAATGATCAGTTTAGCAGTTCTTGCATTACAACAATTATTAGACTCTATTGAACATAAAGGTAGATTTAGAATACTAAAGAAACTAGGGATAGATAATAGAGAGATTAATAAATTGATTTTAAAACAAATTTCACTATATTTCATAATGCCAATAGCTATAGCTATTACAGGGTTTTTAATACTTTTAAACATTTTTTTAGAGATATTTAGTGAGCAAATAAGTACGTTTTTAGGAGACAAGGCTTTAATATTTAATATTGGGATATCATTATTATTAATTATAATTATTTATATATGTTATTTTGCAGCTACCTATTATACATTTAAAAGGAATATAGGTAACAAAAGTAGTTTATAGATAAATAGAATTTGTAATATTATCATCTATGCTAATAGGAGTAACTTATAAATCTTTAATATAAAAGAGATATAAATGTATAATAAAAATAATATAGAAAAATAATGCAATAGATACAATGGGACAGTTCTAGTGTATCCATAATTCACATTGGGAAACAGTTTTTTGACTTCATCAGTTCATCTTGTAATTATTTAGAAAAGTTAGGTGAGTGTGATAAAACTGAATTATTTGAGAGCTCACTATATTGTACTTATGACTATTTGAAAAAATATGATATTTAATGAAACTTCATAGGCAATTTTATCCCTTGACACAAAACTAAAATATGTTATAATGTTTTAGTACCAACGTTTATAGCATTGTGGGAGTAGATGGTGGCTGGTGTTGCCTCTGGTCTTCAAAACCAGTATGGGGTGTTAAGAGCGTCCCGGGTGGGTTCGATTCCCACATATTCCCGCCAAAGAGTTTAAGGGATGTCTGTAAATAGAAAGTTCTTTTAATCAAAAATATGTATAAAAAAACGAAAATAGTCTTTTATTGTGCTTAAAAACAATATAATTTGACATATTAAAAACACACTAACCATAAATAGATATTATTATGGAATTAGTGTGTTTTTTTATATGAAGAAGTTATGGGTTAAAATATTTTATTTACCAACAATTCCTCATTAATTTAATTAGTCAATCTTTAAAATTTATCTATAAGCTTGGATTTCTAACATCTCATCTGTTGTAACAAAGGTATATCCATTTTTACTTAAAGTTGTAATTAATTCTGCCAAAGAATTTACTGTAGCAGATTTATCCCCTGGTGAATCATGCATAAGCACAATAGCATCTTTTGTGATATTAGGAAGCGTATTAATCAGTATGTCATCAGAAGTAGTTTCAGCACGCCAATCCACAGTGTCGATATTCCAGTTGATTACCTTATAGTTTAGTTCTTGTAATTGCTCTATTACATTTTCATTTACAGCACCATAAGGAGGACGCATTATACAAGTAGTTAATCCAGTGACATCCATAATTGCATTTTCAGTTTGCTTTATCTCATAAACTAATTGTTCACTTGTAACTTTACGAAGATCAGGATGAGTCCAACTGTGATTACCGATAATATGTCCTTCATTAATAATTCTGTTCACTAACTCAGGCTGTTCTTTAACTTTGCTTCCAAGTAGGAAGAAAGTTGCCTTAACATTATGAGTTTTTAGTATATCTAGGATTTGAGGTGTATAGATTTCATCTGGACCATCGTCAAAGGTTAATGCAATTCTCCTTCTATTAGAAGAACCCTTTAAATAGAATGTATCAGGATATTTCTGAGCAAGTGGATTAACTAAATCTTTAAAATCTGAATTTCCGTTGTTGAGTTCTGACCGAGGAATAGTTAGAATCTGACCCACATAAATATAATCTAGATTACTTATATTGTTTTCCTCAGCTAAAGCGTTTATAGAAATCCCGAATTTTTGAGAAATCAAATATAATGTATCCCCTGATTTAACAGTATAATTATTAGGGGGTACAGATAGTATCTGACCAATATAAAGAGTATCCCAGTCTGTCAGGTTATTTGCTTCTACCAATTCTTCCATAGAAACTCCAAGTTTTTGTGATATTTTATATATGGTATCTCCTACTTTAACTCTATATGTCATGCTTTCACTAGTTTCTGGGATTATTATTACTTGATCTAAGAAAATTATATTTGGGTTTTGTAAAAAAGGATTATTTTCTATAAGTGCATTTGTCGTAACCTCATATTTTTCTGCAATAAGATATAATGATTCCCCAGATGTCACTCGGTGTACTTGGGCTGCATAGGAGAAGCTTGGCATAAATAAAATACAAATTATGAATAGTGTAAGGAGTATTTTTAATAATTTTTTCACAGACCTAGACCTCCTTTCTATCTTAAAATTTTTAGTGTTACAAGTGTATATATTACATGATTTTATGTTACATATCAACAATCAAATAATGGGAAAAGCGGTAATACCATAAAGGTTCATTTCGATAAACTTTTATGTTTTTTATATTAAGAATTTACTTTTAAAAAAAAGTATTTACAATACTATGATAATATGATAACATTAATTTGATAATGATTATCATTATCAAATTAATGTTATCATATGTTTTTTTGTTATTTCAAAATGGGAGTGACGAAAATGTCTCAAAAGCTTAACTCAAATATATTTATTGATAAAAACATAAATGATTTTTTTACTAGGCTGATTGAAATGTTAGGACCTGTTCTTATTGGTTCAAAGCCGGCAGAGCTGATTAGTTTACCAAGACATGACAGTCAATTAAAAAAGAAAATCAGAAAAATAGAAAAATATATAGGAAATTGCCAAAAGGTATCATACAGAATAATTACTTATAAAAAGACCAGCCTAAAAGTATTATTTTATAACCCGCAGTTACTTAACAATTATCTAATGGATTATAGAAATCTAAAATTTCTTAAATCACACGGATATCCAAAAGACTATACGTTAAATGATTATCTGGAGTATTTAATAAAAAACATTGAAGAAGGAACTATACCGCATGAAATAGGAGTTTTTCTAGGATACCCGTTAAAAGATATAATAGGGTTTATAGGTCATCCTTCTCTTAAACTGACCAAAGTAAATGGCTGGAGAGTGTATGGCGATACAAAGGTATCGGATAAAAAATTTAAAGAATTTTTAGAAGCAAAGATTAAAATACGAAATCTGTTGAATCAATATACACCAGAAAAAGTATTGTTTTCAATATAATTGAAATATAAATAAATTATAAATTAATGGAGGGATAATATGAAAAATATTACAGTTGTTTTCTGGAGTGGAACAGGAAATACAGAAATGATGGCAAATGCCATTGCAGAAGGTGCTAAAGTTAGTGGAAATTCAGTTAAAGTTCTTAGCGTTGAAGATGCTACTAAACAAGACATTATTGACTCAGATTTAATTGCACTTGGCTGCCCTTCTATGGGAGCAGAAGTTTTGGAAGAAGATTTTATGGAGCCGTTTGTAGAATCACTTAGTGATATAGATTATACAGACAAAGCTGTTGCACTATTTGGTTCATATGACTGGGGCGATGGCGAATGGATGAGAGACTGGGAAAATAGGATGAAAGATTATGGTGTAAGATTAATAGAAGACGGATTAATGATTCATCTTACACCTGATGATGAAGGAACAAATCTTTGCAAAAAATTAGGTGAAAAGTTAGCTAATGCTTAAATAATTGGTTAAAGATATATTTTATTTAATATCACTTAATAACAAGTATAAAAAAAGGCGAAAGCCTTTTTTTATCTATTGTAGTATTTTGATTGACTGTGTGGATGTTAGAGATATGAAAAATGAATATTTAGTGGATAATGTACTGAAATACTCGTTTTAAGAATAATTGACAATCACTACTCAAATCGTTATAATATACATGTAATGATAATCATTATCAACTAGAGAAGTGTAAGTACTACAGATTTTATATACTACTAGTGAAATAAACATAACTGACATAGGGCTAAGTTGAGAGGATGCGTTAATTTGAATGGATTATTATGTGAACAATATAATTACCATAAAACAGATGACAATAAAATACAAATTTATGATTTCGATGAGTTATATCCATATGACCAGTTTGACTCAAAATTTAAAATTTCAAAAGGTTTAGGTAATGGTTATATTAGAAGAATACTATTTGAAGATTCTCTGGAAATAGTAGAGTTTAACATGGTTTTAAATCAGCAGATGAAAATACAATATATAAAAAAGAAACCATTATTAGAAATTTTTATCTGTATTGAAGGCAATATTAAATGGGATGACAAATGTATAGATCAATTATATAGTCTCAAAGAAGGTGATACATTTATTTGTTTTAATTGTGATTGTGATAGTATTATTGATTGTGATAGAGGAGAGAGAATCAAGGCTGTAAAAATACAATTATCGGATAATTTTATACGTTCATTTGAAAAATATCTATCTGATAATCAAAGTGACAAGAAAAACTGGATTAAAATAAAAGACACTACTCCTCAATTAAGTCTTATCTGCAAGCAGGTTATTAATAGTTTATACAAGAAACAGATAGATAAAATATATGTAAAGGGAAAAGTACTAGAATTAGCTGCTCTGTATTTCAATCAATTAATACCAAAGAGAAGCAAAATAAAAGATATTGTCTTATCAAAAACAGATATTGCTAGTCTGTATAAAGCTAAGAATATATTAGATGATAATATAGTTAATCCACCATACTTAAAAGAACTTTCTAAAATGGTTTATCTAAATGAATATAAACTTAAAAATGGTTTTAAGTTTATATTTGGTAAACCTGTATATTCATATGTAAAAGAACAAAAACTAGATCTGGCTAGATTTATTTTTGAAGATAAAAAATTACTTGTAAATGAGGTAGCTGGTCTGATAGGTTATAAAAATGTAAGTCATTTTACAAATGCCTTTAGAAAAAAATATGGAGTAACAGCAGGCGAATACAGAAAAAAATATTATAATAGAAACTTTTAATTTTCATATATAAACTAAACTTCAATTTCATCCAACCTTCTAAATATTTTGATTCAGTCAGATAAAACCTCCGAAAGGAGGTTTTTAACATGTGTCTCTAAATCTATTTGTGTTATGTCTTATCATAAACGTTTTAAATTCCTTAATTTAGATATCGTAAAACATATATCTCTGTTTATGAGCTGATTAGAATCTTAATGTAATTTCTTCAGCATAACTTATATAAAAAACAAATCTTCTATTTTTTCTTAAAAACTACTTTTTGGAGCATAAAAAAATCCTTATTGAGTTGTAGGTACTTATTTCAAAATAGTAAAATAAATAAAAGTGCAAGATAAAAAGAACATATAATAATTGGTCTACTTGTTTAACACTAAAAAATATTAAGAGAAGGAAGTAATAAAGTATGAAAGACAGTATTCTTAGAATGATTGATTTAGCTGGCGGCTATAAGTATAGGATGATAATTTCTATTTTTTTAGCCATATTAAGTGTAGGATGTGGAATGATACCCTTTCTTATTATCCCTGAAATAGTAATGCAGTTTATTAACAACAGCTACAATATTACATATTTAAGAAACTTAGCGATAGCTGTAGGTTTTGCATTGGTATTGAAAAATATATTGTTTGCATATTCAACAAGAGCATCTCATAAAGTGGCTTATAAAATTTTATATAACACACGAATAAAATTAGCCTATAAATTAGCCAGAATACCATTAGGTTTTTTTACAGATAAAGCTTCTGGACAGGTAAAAAAGGTTATGGTTGAAGATGTTGAAGATATGGAAAGGTTTTTAGCCCATAATCTCCCGGAGACGACATCAAACTTTGTAATACCACTTGCAGTTACAATCTATCTTTTCACGGTAGATTGGCGTATGGCTATGGCAATGTTAATAACTATTCCTTTAGCAATTATACCATTTAGACAAATGATGAAAGGTTCCAATGAGAAGATGGATAAGTATACAAAGGCCAAGGAGAATATGAATAAAACCATAGTTGATTATATAAAAGGTATAGCAGTTATTAAAGCATTTAATCAAACAACAAATGCCTTTAGTAAGTATAAAAAATCAATTTATGATTATGAAAAATTCGTATTGAGTTGGTACAAGTCAGCTTGGATATATATGTCAGCATATTTTGTAATGATGACTACTAATCTAATTGTAATAATACCGGTAGGTGCGTATTTAAATTTAAATGGAAGTCTTTCAGTTGCTGATTTTATTTTGTTTTTAACAATATCTATGGGTTTTACAGCTCCTTTAATAAAACTTACAGAGTTTTTGGACGGAATAATTATGGTAACTGAATCTGAAAAAAAAGTTTATGATATTTTGAAAGCAGATGAACTGTGTTATTCCAATAAAATTTCAAATATAAAAAATTATTCAATTGAGTTTAAGGATGTTTCCTTTGCGTATGAGCAAAAAGATGTTATAAAAAATGTTTCTTTCTTTGCAGAATCAGCAAGTACCACAGCCATTGTTGGTCCTTCCGGTTCGGGGAAATCAACTTTAGCAAAATTGATAGCTAGATTTTGGGATATTAATAAGGGTGAAATACGACTGGGTGAAGTAAATATTAAAGAAATACCAGTAGAGACGTTGATGGAGTTAGTAAGCTTTGTTTTTCAAGATGTATTTTTATTTAATGTTTCAATTAAGGAAAATATAAGGATGGGTAAACTGGATGCATCTGATGAAGAAATAATAAAAGCAGCTAAACAGGCTCAGTGTCATGAGTTTATAATGGAAAAAGAGAAGGGTTATGATACTATCGTTGGAGAATCCGGAAGTAAATTAAGTGGAGGAGAAAAGCAAAGAATTTCTATAGCCAGAGCAATACTCAGAAATTCTCCTATAATTATATTAGATGAATCAACATCAAGTATAGATCCAGAAAATGAGGACAAAATCCAAGAAGCTTTGAATAATCTTACAAAAGAAAAAACTGTTTTCATTATAGCCCATAGACTTTCTACTATCATATATTCGGACAAGATATTAGTAATCAATAAAGGCAATATAGAAGATCAAGGAAACCATGAAGAACTCCTATCATCTTGTGAACTATATAAACAAATGTGGCATACACATATAGGTGCTATGGAGTGGGAATTTGAATTAGGAGGTACCAAGTAATTATGGCTGGCATTTTGATTAGAATTTTTAAATTGGCTGGAAAAGAAAAAAAGAATTTGATTTTGGCTTTTATCTTCAATTTTTTTGAAAGTACGTGTATGATGATTCCTTTGTATTTCATGCTATTAACTTTGAGAGATATAACTGAGAACACACTTACTATGGATATTACATTAAACCGTGTATTTTATATGTTAATAGCTTTATTGGGACAATATATATTCAATCTTTTAGTACATTTCTTTCAAAGTGGTACGGGTTTTAGGATGATGAATAAGCAAAGAATAAAAATGGGAGATAAACTTAAGAGAATGCCTATGGGATGCTTTTCTGATAACAAGATTGGGGATGTAACAGCAGTTTTGACAAATGATTTGACTTTTGTTGAAACATTTTCTATGCAGTTTCTCTCAAAGGTTGCAAATGCTTTAATAAGTACCATATTAATAATAGTCTTTTTATTATGTATTAGCTGGAAAATGACTATTGTAGCTATGATAGTATATCCGATTGCTTTCTTGTTAAATATTAAAATCCAGAAAGACTTTAAGAAATATGGAGAGCAAAGACAGGAAAAACAATCAGAAGTTGTAAGTGTACTATTAGAATATATTCAAGGAATATCTGTTATAAAGGCGTTAAATCTTTCTGGAAGAAATTTCAAAAAACTAGAGTCAATACTTGCAAGATTTGAAAAAACAGCATTAAATTTTGAAATGAAAGCTGTTCCTTTAAATACAGCATTTATGTGTTGCTTTCAGATAAGTATAGGGCTTATATTGTATTTTGCACCTCAGCTGTATATATCAGAGGACATATCTTTAGCTATCGTGATGATGTTTATAATAGTTGCATTTAGAATTTATACTCCTGTAGAAGCATTATCTATTTATTCAGGTATAATCAGATTGATGGACACTTGTTTAAATAGACTTGAAAATATAATGAGTGTACAACCTTTGGATGATAATGACAAGGATGAGAAAGCTGATAGATTTGATATAGAATTTAAAAATGTACACTTCTCCTATGAACGAAAACCAGTGCTAAAGAATATTAGCTTTAAATCAATGGAAAAGAGTATGACAGCTATTGTAGGACCATCTGGAAGTGGAAAGACAACAATTTCCAATCTAATAGCTAGATTTTGGGATGTTCAAAAAGGTGAAGTTTTAATTGGTGGAATAAACGTCAAAAGCATGAAATGTGATACTGTACTATCTAATATAAGTATGATTTTTCAAAATGTATATCTCTTTAACGACACAGTACTAAATAATATAAAACTTGGAAGACCTGACGCTACAATAGACCAAGTTATAGAGGCGGCTAAGAAAGCTAGATGTCATGGGTTTATTTCAGAATTAGAAAATGGATATGACACTGTAATAGCTGAGGGAGGTAGTACTCTTTCGGGAGGAGAAAAACAAAGAATATCTATTGCAAGGGCAATACTAAAAGATGCACCTATAATTATTGTTGATGAAGCTACATCAAATGTTGATCCTGAAAATGAAAAAGAACTGCAGGATGCTTTAAATTCATTAGTAAAAGAAAAAACTTTAATAGTTATTGCCCATAGACTTTCAACCGTAAAAAAAGCAAATCAGATATTAGTTTTAAATAAAGAAGGGATTCTAGTTGAAAAAGGAACTCATCAAGAACTAATAGATAACAAAGGAATATATTCAGAATTCTGGAGTAAGAGAATGAAAGCTAGAAATTGGAAAATAAATTCTAACTAATATGAATATGTGATAAGAAAACATTCTATCGTATAATGTTCAATAAAAAAATCCTTATTGGGTTAATTGTAATCTTTTTGGGGTTGATATTGATAATGATTATTGTTATCATTTAAAACAAGGAGGATGAATATTATGATATTTTACATAAAGAAAAGGCTATTTTCTCTAATATTTGTTCTTATAGGAGTAACTGTTTTTTCTTTTATATTATCTAATATTGCACCTATAGATCCTTCGGAAGCCTATGTTAGAAGAAAAAACGTTAGTGCTTCAGAAGAACAAATTGAAGCTATGAGAAAGGAAATGGGCTTTGATTTACCAATTCATAAACAATATTTTATATGGGTAGGCAATGCAGTTAAGGGAGATTTCGGAGAATCCTATACAACAGGTGTACCTGTTATTAAAGAAATTGCTCATGCCTTTCCTTATACATTAAAATTAGTTGGAGTAGCACTATTAATTATAATTATTTTAGTTATACCTATTTCTATGCTGTGTGTAAGATATAAAAATAGCTTTTTTGATAATTTTATAAGGATAATAACATTAATAGGTATTTCAACATCAAACTTTTGGCTGGGTTTTATAGTATTATATTTTTTTGCTGTTGTTCTTAATGTAGTTAATGTATTAAGTTATGGAAAGATGGAAAATGTTTTATTACCAGCAATAACCTTTGCAATACCTATAGCAGCCTTTAATATAAGAGTTCTTAGAGCAAATATGCTGGAGAATGTTAATAAAGATCATATTATATATGCTAAAGCAAGAGGAATACCAAATAGAATATTAATATATAAGCATGTTTTTAAGAACTCTTTACCCCCTGTCATAACTTTATTTGGACAGACTGTAGGGTACATGATTGCTGGAACAGCAATTATTGAAAATGTTTTTAGCTGGCCCGGGCTAGGGAATTATGCTCTAAAGGCCATAATAGATAGAAATTTACCTGCTATTAATGCATTTGTTTTAATTATGGGTGTGGTTTTCGTAATATGCAACTTGCTTGCAGATATTTTAAATATGTATATTAACCCGCTGACTTTAAAAAAGATGGAGAATTATAAATGATAAAAAAAATAGTACACAATAGGCAGGCAGTTATTGGATTGATATTAATCTCAGTTGTTTTGTTTACAGCTATATTTTCACCGATTCTTGTTTTTAATGACCCTTTAAAAGGAAGATTGGAAAATAGATTTTTAGATTCATCAAGTGAATATCCTCTAGGAACAGACCAGCTTGGCAGATGTATCTATTCAAGGCTGATATTTGGAGCAAGATATTCAATAGGTATTGCTCTACCTATATTATTGGTTACTATGATTATAAGCTTTATTATTGGTATTGTTTCAGGTTTTTATGGAGGATTAATAGATAGAATATTAATAGGAATATGTGATATAGCCATGGCATTTCCACCCATAATGATAGTTCTGGTTTTAATTGGTGCATTGGGTCAAGGAATGGAAGGTTTAGTTATATCAATAATTATTAGTATCTGGGTATGGAATGCAAAAATTATAAGAAGTGCTGTCATTGTTGAAAAAAACAAAAACTACATCATAGCTGCAAGGATTGACGGAAGCTCAAACTTGAAAATAATGTTCAAACATATTACTCCTAATGTTGCTTCTCAAATACTAGTTTTGATGAGTTTGGGAGTGGGAGATATTATAATTATGATATCATCCTTTTCTTTTTTAGGATTAGGGGTAGATTCTACTTTACCTGAGTGGGGTGCTATGGTAGGGGTAGCTAAAAAATATATTTATTCCCGTCCCCATCTTATAGTGTATCCGGGCTTTTGTATTCTATTTACTGTGATAGGTTTTAATTTATTAGGAGAAGCCATAAGAGATATTTGTGATTGTGGATATGGAGAACATAATGAATAATGAAAAAATTTTACAAATCAAAAATTTATTTATAAGTACTAAAAAAGGCAAAAAATTAGTTGATAATGTATCTTTCGATTTAAAAAAAGGGAGTACAGTTGGAATAGTTGGAGCAAGCGGTAGTGGCAAATCACTGACGTGCAAAGCTGTTTTAAAGTTACTATCAGAAGATAAATTTAATATAACAGGAAATATACTTTTCAATAATGAAAATCTTTTAAAGGTTAAAGATAAACGAATGGAAAAAATAAGAGGTAAAAAAATAGGGGTTATTTTTCAAGACCCTATGACTGCATTTGATCCCTGTTTTAAAATTGGAAATCAGATGGTTGAAACATTAAAAGTACATTATAAAATAAGTAAAAGAGAAGCAATAACGAAATCTGAGGCTGGCTTGGAGAAGCTAAATCTAGGTAGTATAAAAAGAATAATGAATAGCTATCCACACATGTTAAGTGGAGGTATGCTTCAAAGAATCATGATTTCTTTAACATTGATGATAGAGCCTGAAATAATTATTGCAGATGAGCCAACTACTGCTCTAGATACAAAGACACAATCTATAATAATTTCAGAATTTAAAGAAATTAAAAGGCAAAATGAGAGTCTGACAATGTTATTTGTATCACATGATCTTGAGGTTATATCAGAACTTGCACATGAGATAGTTGTATTTAATAATGGTAAAGTTGTAGAGACCGGAGAATTATCTAATGTGCTTAGGAATCCTATAAACATATATACAAAATCTCTTATTGACCAACATCTTAAATTTAACGAGGTAAAAAAATGATAAAGGTAGATAATATAAGCAAATCTTATAATGTTAGTGATGAAAGAGGAAAGAAAACAAAAGTACAAGCACTTAACAATATAAATATCTCTTTTGTATCAAATGAATCATACAGCATAGTAGGAGAAAGTGGATCAGGCAAGAGTGTATTTAGTAGATTATTACTAAATCTTGAAATCCCAACAACTGGAACTATATTATATGATGGAATAGATATAAATAATATGAGGAGATATCAACTTAAGGGCTTTAGAAAAAATGTAAAATTGGTATTACAAGACAGTGCAAGTTCTCTTAATCCAAAGCTAAATATATATCAGAGTATTGTTGAGCCGTTGAGGAATAGTTCCAAAAACACTAAAAATAGAGAAAAAGAATTAATTCATTCAATAATAAGAAAAGTGGGTATGCCAACTAGTTCATTGACAAAATTACCAAATGAATTTAGTGGAGGCGAACAAAAGAGAATATGTATAGCTAGAGCTATAATAACAAATCCTCGATATATTATTTTTGATGAAGCAGTGAGTGGATTAGATTCAAATATAAAGCAAAAAATTCTTGATTTACTTATTGACCTAAGAAAGGAAAGTAATAGTACATATATATTTATTACCCATGACTTAGATACTGCTATATATATGTCAAAGAAAATTATTGTAATGAGAGGAGGACGAATTATTGAAAAAAGCAGAAATATAGATAATCTGCGCGAGTTAGAAAGTGATTACGCAAAGGAATTAATAAAATCGCAAATATCCTTTAAAGATAAGCTTAACAGGATGTTATATTAAAAAGGAGATATATACTATGAAAAGAAAAATTAATTTAATTATGATTGTAATTATTAGTATTTTAATAATAGTTACTGGTTTTGGATGCGAGAGTTCAGACAATGATAATAAAGTAGTTAGTGGTAATGAAACAGATAACTCTCCAGATAATGATATGGAAGAACCTATTGAAATAATAATTGGTGAAGGCACAGATTTTATTGGTGGATTTAATGCATTATCAGATAATGATGGAAATGGATTCGCTAAGTATATTAGTAATGTTTATGAAACATTAGTAATCTATGATAAAGGTGAAATCAAAGCAGGTTTAGCAGAATCTTGGGAGGTAAAAGATAACAAAATAATATTCAATCTAAGAAAAGGGATTATGTTTACTGACGGACAAGAGCTTAAAGCTGATGTAGTAAAGACAGGCTTTGAATACATGAAAGAAACATTAGGAGAGCAGCTAGCTTGGATAATAGGTGTATCAAAACTACAGGAGATTAATGTTATTGATGACTATAAAGTAGAGTTTGTATATGATACGCCATATATTGGAGCTTTACAGGATTTGACAGTAGCCTATAGGATGGCAATTATGTCACCAAGTGTATTTGTGGATGGTGAAATAACTCCCGACGTAAATACCATGTCCTTTGGTACAGGACCATATAAGGTTTCAGAAGTAAAACAGGGTCAATATTATGTATTTGTTAAAAATGAAGACTATTGGGGCGAAAAACCCAAGATTGATAAAATTACGATTAAAATAATACCGGGAATGGAATCAAGAATGATGGCTTTACAGTCAGAAGAAATTGATCTGGTTTATGGGGTTAATGACGTGTCACTGGATGCTTATAATCAGTTTAGTAAAGATAATAAATTTAAAACAAAAGTAGCAGAAGATGTATTTGCAACAAGAAATATATTATTAAATACAACTAAAGAACCATTTAATGATATTAATGTAAGAATGGCGGCACAGCATGCAGTAAATAAAGATTCAATATGCAAAAACCTTCTGTTTGATATGGAAGAAAAAGCTGACTATTTACTTAATAGATATTTACCTTATTGTGACGTTGAGGTTAAACCTTATAATTTTGATTTAGATAAATCAAGACAATTACTTGAAGAAGCAGGATGGAAAGATACAAATAATGATGGCATACTAGAAAAAAATGGTAAAAACCTTGAAGGAGAAATACTATTTAGAACTGGATGGGGAATGGAAGAAGATATTTGTCAGGTTTTATCCGGTCAATTAAGAGAAGTTGGATTTGATATAAAGACTACTGGAATGGAGATGATGAGTTGGTACTCAAAGGTTTTAGAAGGTGATTTTCAAGCTACAGTAAATGATACTTATGGAGTTCCTTATGACCCATATACCTTTTTAAGCCCTATGCTTAACTACAGTGCGGATAATCCAGCTCAGCAAGGATTGGAGCAGAAGCCGCAAATAGATGAAGAAATTGAGAATATTTTTAATACTGTTGATGATGAGGAAATCAGAAAAAGCTTTGAGTATGTTCTCAAAACTCTTCACGAACAAGCATTAAACCTATCAATTTCATACACAAAAGATCCTATTATATATAATCCGGAAAAAATGAGCGACTATGAATTTGGAAAGCAGACAAGGGAGTTTTATTTTGATGGAATTATAAAATGATTTATTGTTTGAAGTTGAGTACCATTATATGGTGCTCAACTTATATTTTTTTCTCCAATTTGTTTGAGATGTTACTTGGATTGATTCCAAAGATTTTCTTAAAAGCAGAAGAAAAGTGACTGGGATTAGAGTAACCAACAAGATTTGCAGCTTCAATAACATTCATATTTCCATCCAATAAATATTTATAGGCTTTTTGCATTCTAATATCTCTTACATATCCATATATAGTTATTCCACAATAATTTTTAAATCCAGCCTTTAATTTTGACGTGCTAATCCCGACTATATTGGATAATTGGCTAATTGTTAAAGGTTTTACATAATTCTTCTCTAGTAAATATCTTACCTGGTTAATCTTACAAATATCATCATTATAAAGAGTGTACTTTGATTTACTTTGATTTGAAGAGCTGTTATAGTTTTTGTATTGTAATAGCAAAGATATTATTTCAAGAGCTTTACTTTGTATATAGATATTCCTGCATAAAGAGTTTAAATAACGGCTATGTGTAAAAATTTGATAAAAAGCAACTTTTATTTCAGGCTGAGTAATATCAGACATTATATTATCTATTTGTTTATCTATATCTATAAAACTTATCTCTTTAGTTTCACTATTTTGTTTATAAAATTGCAGGATGAGATCTTGATTAAAACATATGGATATAGATTTCCATTTCTTGCTTTTATCAAACTTTTCCCATCTGGTAGTAGAATCATTTTTTATGAATTTAATATCACCTGCTTGAGCAGCACAAAAACTATTATCGTTACTATTACCGCATGTTAGCATACCTTCTATGCAGTAAAGAATTTCGTAGTTAATATAGTTTAGCTTATATTCGTATTCAACATTTTTAGTAAAATGCAAATCATTAAGAACAACTTCTATAGCATTATTATTCAAAAAAAGATGTTCACTTTTCCCTTTACATTTACTGTCATTAATCAAATAGTTTTTTATAATCGAATCATTATCTTCTTTTATATTACAACTTATATTTAAATTTAAGTAATAGTCATCAGGCTTCTTTATCACTATTTTGTCCAAAACAATAACTCCTTTTAAGTAATGGTTAATAACGTTACATGTAAAATTAACATGAAAAAACTGTGCACAGTAAATATACCATAGATTGTATTGCCTGTCTACAATGTATAAAAAATTCAAGAGTTGATGAATGAAAAATTTTTATTCTTATTCAGCTTAAAAGAATCCAGCTTAGTTTTTTGTTTTTTAAATCACAAAAAAGTTATAAATGAATATAATAACCAATGTAGATATTATTAGTCTAGGCTAATAATAAATTTTGTTAGTCAAATAGTGGAGAGCTATTCTCTGACTCCTTATATAACCCAGGTAGTGAAGAAGAAATTTATATTGGTACAGTAAAGTATAATATTGACACAATTATTAATTAATTGGTTGAATAGAGGGGGTTTTTATGGATAATATTTCAGTAAAAGTGCATGACCTAACTGTTGCATATAATAAAAAACCCGTATTATGGGATATAGATTTAGAAATACCCTCGGGGATTTTGATGGCAGTTGTTGGACCGAATGGGGCAGGAAAGACTACTTTAATAAAAGCTATGCTAAATCTAATCAAGCCTCTTACTGGCAGAGCACTCTTTTGGGGAGAACCTTACGAGAACAACAGAAAAAGAATTGGCTATGTTCCTCAGCGAGGTAGTGTAGATTGGGATTTTCCTACGAGCGTATTAGATGTAGTTACTATGGGAACTTATGGAAAGTTGGGCTGGTTTAAACGTCCCGGAAAAAAAGAGAAAGAGAGAGCCGTTGAAGCTCTTAATAAAGTTGATATGGTTTCCTATGCCAATAGACAAATTAGTCAGCTTTCAGGAGGACAGCAGCAAAGAGTGTTTTTAGCGAGGGCACTGGTACAGGATGCAGATCTATATTTTATGGATGAACCTTTTCAGGGAGTAGATGCAAAGACGGAAAAAGCAATCGTGAAACTGCTTGAAGAACTAAAAAAAATGGGGAAGACTGTTCTAGTGGTACATCATGATTTACAGACAGTAACGGAGTATTTTGATTGGGTGACATTACTAAATACAGTACTTATTGACTATGGTCCAATCCATGAAGTATTTACAGAAGAAAATCTTAAAAAAACTTATCGAAGTACTATTGATAGTTTTTACAAAAATAATGGGAAAGTGATTTAAATGGAATTATTATTCAATCTATTTTCTGATTACACGCTAAGGATTGTTACATTAGGTTCAACACTACTGGGAATTACCAGTGGTGCCATAGGATGCTATGCAGTTTTAAGGAAGCAAAGTCTTATTGGAGATGCAGTATCCCATGCAGCACTACCTGGAATTGGACTATCTTTTCTGCTCATAGGATCTAAGAATACTGAATGGTTATTACTGGGAGCATTTATTGCCGGATGGATAGCTACACTTGTTATACTGAATATAGATCGGCTAAGCAGGATAAAGTATGATAATGCATTAGCTATGATTTTGTCTGTATTTTTTGGATTTGGATTGGTCATTTTGACCTATATTCAGAAAATACCCAATTCTAATCAAGCAGGATTGGAAAAATTTCTATTTGGTCAGGCTTCTACCTTATTACAAAGAGATGTTATGCTCATGGGTATTGTAGCATTAATTACATTAGTGCCTATGATATTTCTTTGGAAGGAATTTAAGTTACTTAGCTTTGATACTATTTTTGCCGATACCATAGGATTTTCTACAAAGAAACTAGATTTAATATTAACCACCCTAATCGTGATATCTATTATTGTGGGCTTACAGACTGTAGGAGTAATACTTATGAGTTCTATGCTAATCGCTCCAGCGGTGGCAGCAAGGCAATGGACAAATAGATTATTCATAATGGTTATGCTGTCTTCTTTTTTTGGAGCTGCGGCAGGGATTTGCGGCACACTCATCAGTTCATCGATAGATAATATGCCGACTGGACCTATTATTGTGGTGGTAATAACACTTATTGCTTTATTATCACTATTATTTGCACCAAATAGAGGGTTGATCTGGAAAAGAATTAGAGATAACAAAACAAAAAAAGAAATCAATAGTACCATTATACTTAGTATATTATACACATTATCTGAAAAGCACACAAAAACCTATCATTCCTATGATTTAAGTGCACTTATGCTTAAAAAGGATAATATTAAATATTCTAAGAAAAAGCTGTTAAAAGAGTTAAATAAATTAAAAATGTCTGGGTTAGTTGACAAACATGAAAAAAACTTATGGGCAATCAGTGAAAAAGGGATGAAGAAAATCAGCGTATTGGATTATACAAATGGGGGTCAGAGTTATTATGATTAATCCTCAAATAGAGATACAATTAATTGCGATTATTGTTTCAGTAGCCTGTGTTATTCCAGGTGTATTTTTAATCTTAAGAAGAATGTCTATGATGTCTGATGCAATCAGTCATACCATCTTGCTAGGTATTGTTCTGGCTTTTTTTGCAACTCATGATTTGACTTCACCCTTATTAATCGTAGGAGCAGCTTTAATGGGTACTTTAACGGTTTATCTAGTAGAAGTAATGCATAATACAAAGTTAATCAGTGAAGATTCATCTATTGGGCTTATATTTCCCTTCCTTTTCAGTATAGGTGTAATCCTCATAAGTATTTATGCTGGAAACGTGCATTTAGATACTGATGCGGTACTACTTGGGGAAATTGCATTTGCTCCGTTTAACAGATTCGTAGTTAGGGGTAAAGATATAGGACCTAAAGCATTATATGTAATGGGAAGTATTTTATTATTAAATATAATCTATTTGTTTCTTTTTTACAAAGAATTAAAACTCACCACATTTGATGAAAAATTGGCTGCAGTTCTAGGCTTCTCTCCAATCTTTATACATTATTCGTTGATGTCTATGGTATCTATAACAGCAGTAGGTGCATTTGATTCGGTAGGTTCTATTTTGGTTATAGCCTTTATGGCAGGACCTTCTGCTTCAGCTTACCTAATAACAGATGACTTAAAGAGAATGATATTATTAAGCATAGTTATAGGTATATTAAGTGCCATATCAGGATATTGGTTATCCGTGCTATTTGATGTTTCCATTGCAGGATCTATGGCAGGCATGGTAGGGTTGATTTTTTTTATAGTATTCATTTTTGTCCCTGATAGAGGGTTGTTGTCTATTATAAAAAGAAGAAAGAAACAGAAATATAAATTTGCTAATATATCTTTTCTGATGCATATAATGAATCATGAAAATACAGATATGGAAAAGAGCGAATCTTCTATAGATACAATCCACAATCACCTCCAATGGGATAGAAAATTCTTAAATGAGATATTGAGTTTATCTATAGAGAACAAATATATCTTCGTCAATGAAAATGGAATCATTAAAGTAACAAAAGAAGGGAAAAAATTTGCCGGAACAAATTACTGTGAGCTTGTAAAAAGAATATAGCTTTACACATCGGATTATTAAACAGTTATTCCGAGATAAAGTAAAGAAGATTAAAGATATGGAGAGTTATCAGTCTGCCGACCTGAACTCTCCAGTTGTGTTGCTGGATGAGGGTAAACAAGCATAGATTCTTATAAAGAAGTCTATTACAGATAGCTATAGGTGAATTGGTCAGATAAAATTATGTCATTAATTATCAACTTAGGATATTAAATAAACTTCATATTAATTTTTCTGGTACTCTTTATTTTTAAACAATAGACTGTTATAATATTAGGGACATAGGATAATAGTTTTTGATAATATTACTTTTTTTAGTAGTATATTGCAATTTATGGTCAAATACTATTTCGATAACAGTCAGTTTTGTTTGAAAGGAGTATCTATTATGAAGAATCCTAAAAACGTAATGGTCTGTGTTACGCAGCAAAAAACATGTGAAAGACTTATACAAAATGGACATAAATTATTAAAAAGTAATAAGGATAATTTATTTGTAATACATGTTGTAAATCCAAAAGATACATTTTTAAATAACTCTAATGATGGAGAGGCATTAGAATACCTTTTTGGAGTTTCAAAAAAGGTTGGTGCTGATTTGACGGTTTTAAGATCAAAGGATGTAATTAAAACAATAGAAGAATTTGCGAAAAAATACAATATTACAAATATTGTAATGGGTTCATCTCCCAATGGTAAAGGACTAGAAAATCATAATTTTGCACTGAAACTTAAAAAAATATTACCACTCGTAGAATTTACCATTATTTAAAAAATGATTATATTTTAGAATTTTAAACAATCCTTGAGGGAAGAATATTCATAATCCCATAAAGGAGTGTTTTTATGTCAAAAAGGTTAAATTTACTGGTATTTAGTGGAGATTATGATAAAGCTTTAGCATCACTAATTTTAGCTAATGGAGCTAGAGAAATGGATATGGATGTCACCATGTTTTTTGCATTTTGGGGATTACTTATACTTAGACATCCTGAAAAATACAGTCAAGATGATAAAAATTTTTTTGAAAGAATATTTAGCTGGTTTACACCCAAAAAAGCTGAAGAACTTACATTATCAAGGATGAATATGGGTGGAATTGGACAGAAAATGCTCAAAAAAATGATGAAAGATAAAAATAAGCCAATGCTTATAGATTTTTTGAATGGAGCAAGAAAAAAGAACGTTAAATTTTACGGATGCAAATTATCTCAAGAAGTAATGGGATTTACTAAAGAAGAATTGATACCTGAAATTGAAATTATAGAAGTAGATGATTATCTTAAGGATGCTTTAAAATCAGATATACAATTATTTATTTGATCCAATAAACTTAAAATGTTTATTGGATTTTTCAGTACTGTTAAATACAGTATTACTTTAAATATACCAAAATATATAGTATCATTAATATATAAGTCTAATTATGGCATATTAGGAGGCATTTCAATGAGCTTTTTAAAGAAAATACCTATAGCATTCACATTTTTATTTGATAAAGATGTTCCATTTAAAAAAAAGATATTATTAATAATAGGTATTATATATTTTGCTTTACCTATTGATTTCATTCCTGAACCTATACTTTTATTAGGATTTATTGATGATATTGCTATTCTGGCATTTGTATTGACAAAACTATCTTCAGATCTTGATGAATATATTAAAAATAAAGAAATTAAGAAAAAAAACAAAGATATAAAAGGAAAAATCATAGAAAATGTAGAATATGATATTAAAGATGACAAGGATGATTTATCATAGTTTTGATATGTATAGACATCTATAGTTTGTGTTAACTTTTAAAAACTTTATTTCGTTGTGAAAAATGACGAAAAAAATGATAATATGTACATATTTTCAAGAAAGGAAGATATTATGTCTGAAAACATTATGGATAAACTAGAAGAGCTTCAGATATACCTTCGCAATAATATTCAAGAAATTGTTATCTGTAAGCATGAGGATACAGAAGAATTATTCCTTATAGACACTATTTTTGATACTGAAGTGTTACAGGACGTAGACCTTGAAAGACTTAAAAGAGATATAGGGGGAATATATAGTATTGATCAAGTTGATGAAGGCATAAGGATTATAACTAATTATGTATTTCATCCAAGCTTAAAAGATTCAATTAATAATGAAGAAAAAGAAATGCCTATTGAAAGACAAATGTATTTTACTAATTTTATTATTGACAGTCTTTTAGAGTTAAACCATCTACCTTTACCTCTTTTAGATGCTCTATTTAATCAGAATGATTTGATTGTTGATAAAAACGGTAATTTACAGATGTTAGGGAGTATAATTTTAAATCCAGATTACAAAGATATAACTGTTCAAGATGTTTTTAGTAGAATTTCAAATGTTTTACATATTATTTTTACAGGCAGTGAGATTATAGATGGTGAAATTGATGAAGATTTACCACCTGATATTAGAAAAATTATAACTAATTGCATTAATAACCATTATATAACATTCAATGATTTAGCTTCAGATTTCAAATCATCTTCAAATTATAATCTGGTTAATCCTGAAGCTCAAGAAGGACAAAAAGTTCATTTGATGAGAAAAAGCTTAAGAAGTAAGAAAAGATACCATTATTTCAGAAAATACGGGTTAAAGATAGCCGCTATCCTAATCATATTAGTACCATTGATTGTTTATGGCAGTAATAAATTATTTAATTCTCCTTCAGATGATACAGACCCAGTATCTGATAATAATCCTGACTCTGGTGAGAATGAAGATCAAAATGATGGAAATACAGATGATCCTACTTGGAATATTGACGAGGAAGATAATCTGATAGATGAAGATGAAATTGATAAAGATAACAGCGAGGCAGATAATGAAGACCTTAGAAAGTATTATAATAACACTATTTTAGAATTAGCTAATAATGAACCTATAGGGGTTTTTGATGATTCAGAATATTATAGGGGTACACATTCAATAAAAGTAGATAATACTGACAATGAGAATAAGAGTACACTAATAGGTATAATTGACTTAAATGAAGATGAGTTTAACTTTTTAAAAAATAAAAAAAATATAGATGTATCCATGTGGCTTAAATCTGAAAATCATTCAGAAGCCGTTATTACTCTCAAGTTAGTTAATAAAAACAATAATATTGTAAATAGCTCTAGTACCTTAGTAGATATTCCGGGTTCGCTCTGGACTTTACATAGTAATGAAATAGACACATATGATGGAGATTATATAAAAATTTACATAACACCTAAGAAGAAAGGAAATATATGGGCAGATTCAATCTTAGCTGACATATTAAAATAGACGTCGTGAGACGTCTTTTAATTTTGTTTAGATTAACAAAAATTTGGATATAATCGTATTGAAATATACTTGATTTTTAGAAAATAGGTGTTATAATAAAATTAAATGCAAATGATTTGCAATAAGGAGAGTGAAATATGAAAAAAATAATTATAATCACAGTAATTGCAATTACAATTGTAAGTATGACAGCTTGTGCTACTGAAGTAGAAAGCCTTCATGATAAGCCTATAGTCGCCGTATCTATAGTACCTCAGGAAACCTTTGTTAAAGCTGTAGCGGGTGATTTGGTTGATGTTATAACTATGATTCCACCAGGAAACAGTCCTGCAAATTATCAACCGACACCTCAGCAAATGCAGAAACTTAGCGAAGCTTCTGTATATTTTGCAATAGGAGTGCCAACTGAATTGGCTAACATATTGCCTAAGGTTAAAGATATTAATGAAGATATTGAGATAATTTCTTTAGAAAAATCTGTAGCCGAAGTATATGATGACAGATATTTTGATGATGAAAAAGAACATGATTGTAATCATGTGAACGACGATGAAAAAGCACATAAACATGGTGAAGATAATGAGCAAGAAGAATGTAATGATGAACATGGTTGTAGTAAACATGGTGAAGATAATCAAGAAGAAGAATGTAACGATGAACATGGTTGTAGTAAACATGGTGAAGATAATGAAGAAGAATGTAATGATGAACATGATAGTAATAAACATGGTGAAGATAATCAAGAAGAAGAATGTAATGATGAACATGATTGTCATAATCATGTAGGGAGAGATCCTCATATCTGGTTATCTCCTAAAAGAGTTAAAGTTATGATTGAAGATATAAAAGACAAGTTAATTGAATTAAATCCTGAAAATAAAGAAGTATACGAAAAAAACTCATCTGATTACATAGAGAAATTAAACGAGGTTGATAATGAAATCGAATTGATATTAAAAGGATTAGAAAAAAAATCATTTATTATATATCATCCAGCATTTGGATACTTTGCAGATGATTATGGTATAGAAATGGTTGCAATAGAGGAGTCAGGCAAAGAGGCAACTGTTAAAAGATTACAACATGTTATAGATTTAGCTAATGCAGAAGGAATTAAAGTTATCTTTTATCAAGCAGAATTTGATAGTCAGCAGGCCGAAACTATAGCACAAGAAATTGGTGGAGAAGTAGTTAAAGTTGAACCGTTGTCTAGTGATTATTTAGAAAATCTAAAGAAAATAGCTAATACATTTAAAGAAGTACTAAAATAGTTTATATTAGATAAATTTGAAAATATATTAGAAATAACGATATATTAATTAAACAAAATAAGACTGAGTCAAAGCAAAATGCTTTATACTCAGTCTTATTTTATTAGCAGTCAGTTTTGAATTAACTGGACAATAAAAATAGCTTCATGTAAACTAAAAGTAATATATTAATTAGTAGACCAAAAAAGATATAATTAAAAGCTATGGTTCACCAATAATATAAAAGAGGTCAAATATGGCACAAATAACAGTGATTAAATTAAATAGTTTTTGTAATATTGATAAATTTAAATTTCTTAACTTTTTACCTAGATCAAGACGTGAGTTAATTCATAGATATAAAAGTCATAAAGATGCTTACCGTTCATATGTTGGTGCTTTGTTGATTAGGTATGTTATTTGTAAACAACTAATGTGTAGAAATTCTGATTTGATATTTGCTTATAATTTGTATGGCAAACCATTTCTCTCAAGCTATAATAATTGTTTTTTTAATTTATCTCATTCAGGCAGTTATGTTTCGTGTATATTAGATGAAAAAGAATGTGGTATAGATATTGAACCCATAGGTGAGATACATCTTGATATTGCTAAAAGTTTTTTTCATAAAAAGGAGTATTTAAAAATACAAAGTTTTGAAAATAAGTTTGAAAAGGCAAAGTATTTTTATTTTATATGGACTATGAAAGAAGCATATATTAAAACTCTTGGTACTGGTTTGTCAAAGGAGCTTTCATCCTTTTTTGTACAAAAAGATATTAATGATAAAATAATTTTAACTGATGAAGAAAAAAATCTAATAAAACCAGAGTTTTATAATAGTATATTAACTAAAGATAATTATTATATTTCATCAACTTCTTTTTCTGAGCCTGTTTATAAGTTTATAACTGATATTGAATTTATGGAAATGATTAAGACGTGCAATTTTTTTGATATTAAATAAGATTTGTAAAATATTTTTAAATTTACTTATCATTCTTTAGAAAAGCTGCATAGTGTCTTACTTAAAAAGATGTTAGAATTTTTAGGAGTGAATAATTATGGGAAAGAATTTATTTTGTCTTCGTTGTGATAGTTTAATGAAATACATTAGCCATGAGAAATTACAGCTTGGAAAGACCGGCTGGATTTTAGGAGATCTACCAAACCTTCTTGCTGGGGCTATAGAAGTTGCAATTTATGTTTGTAGGTCATGTGGTAAAATCGAATTTTTTCAACCAGAGATGAGTGATGAAAGTAGTGACATTGCAATGAGAAAGTGTCCTAACTGTGGGAACAAACATGAATTTGATTATCCTAAGTGTCCCTTTTGCAAGTATGATTATTACAGAAAATGAGATCAAAGTTGATTTTAAGTATTTTTAGATATTGAATATTGAATGTTTTTCTGTCAATTCAGCACAGGAATAAAGTCCATTCATATGTAATTGATAAAAGGTTGGAGATGGCAAGGGCTTTGATGGAAAATAAGGATCAAAGAGTTGTTGAAGTAGCTTTGATGGTAGGGTATAGTAATGCAAGCTACTTTGCACAAAAATTTAGAAAAAAATATGGTGTTAATCCATCGGAATATATAAAAAGTGTATAATAAAATTAATTTTGGAACAGAGAAGAAAAGACTTCACTGTTCCAAAAATACTTTTTGGTATAAAAAATATTCTTTTTGAGATTGAAGCAATAAAAAAATTAAATATACTATATCCATATCAATTATAATGGTAGTCAATATCATTAAAATGATTGGTATCTACTTTAACTAAGCCTAAATACGTGTATTTAAATTTATTTATCTTATTTACTTATCCATTTGAGATTACGGTATTGGATAAAGAACCTAAAAAAGAAGGTATAAAAAAGCTTTCACAAATAGTTGGTTCTGTATTTCAAAGCCTTAAATCTGAATTCTTTAACCTTAATACAACGGATGAAATATTATTCGAATGCTGTAATCACCTTATTCCTTGTGAAGAGATGTTAAAAAGAAAAGAAAAAATATCTAAACAATTAAAAGAAGCTATATATCAAAATTTTAATTCATTTATTATATAATAAAAATGAAATAATTAAATACAAGGAATAAAAAGGCGAAGTTTTGGGTCAGTTAAGGAGCAAATAAACTTCTCCTTAGGTTTTGTCGACATTGCTCCCAAAGAAACAACAGACGGGATGCTATATATTACTATGATATACAGTAAAGCATAGTAACAAAATGAGGAATGAATTAATGTTAAATACTATTTGATATGACAAGATGTATGAAAACATATTAATTACTAATATGGGTTCAAATATATTTTTAAATCATTCCTTGACTCGTACACCGTGTAACGGTTTATACTTAATATCAAGGAAACAGAAAGGGGAAAATCATGGAATTAAAAACTATAAGACAAGTTTCATTGGATTACGGTGTTTCGAGAAGAATGTTATGTTATTATGAAGAAATCGGATTGATAAAAAGCAGTCGCAAAGATGATTATGCGTACAGGGTTTACGATGAAAATGCGATACAACGACTCCAACAAATCATCATCTTACGTAAGCTACAAATTCCGGTCAAGCAGATTAAAGATATTCTCAATAACCAAAACGCTGTGGAGATTATCGAGATATTTAGGCAAAAAATAAGCGAACTTGATGAAGAAATGACGGCCCTATCCACTCTCAAATCGATATTAATGCGATTTGTAGATGAGCTGAAAGAAAAAGCGGATGTAGATTTGAAACTTGAATTATTAAACAACAAAACCATGCTTGCCATTGTAAGCACTCTTTCATTTCCTGAAAATAAAATTAAGGAGAAGGTATCGATGGAAGAATTAAACAAGGCAAATGAAAATTTAAACAAACTTGCAGACAGAGATGTGCGGATTGTATATCTGCCACCCATGACTGTGGCTGCTGCTTACGCAACGGGAGAAAACTGCGAAAGCAAAGCGAATGTTATGATAGCACAATTTGTAAAAGAAAGTGGATTGTTAAATATCAAACCCGACGCCCGTAGTTTTGGTTTTGATTGCTCTAAAGGGACAACAGCAGTCGGAGAACCCTCCCGTGTATATGAGGTGTGGGTATCTATTCCCAACGACATAGAGGTACCTGCACCTTTATTGAAACGAACTTTTGACGGCGGTTTATATGCCGCACATGTGTTAAGGACTTGGGACTTCCAAGACTGGGGTTTATTGAAAGAATGGGTTAATGCAAGCGATAAATATGACAATGACTGGGATTCTCCACGTTGGACATCTCTAGAAACTGTTGCGGGACAAGGATTTGAAGAAACATTGAATTTTTATAATTTTACAACAAATGGGAGCGAAAAGGACGATTTACAACTTGATTTATTATTCCCTATTAAGAGAAGGACAAGGACAATGGAATAATTTAATATCGGCGGGGTAATACCATTCGGCGGTTATAACTCGCGTATTCTTGATATAAAAAATAATGCGGCTTTGATTATAACCGAAGCCAGAGCCATTTTGAAAGATGCACCAATTGTGCTTTTAGATGAAGCAACTGCAAGTGTTGACGAAGTCATCAAAGGGTATCATTTTAAATTATAAACTTGGTTTTACCAGATAAGACATGCACAAAACAAATTTCCCCAACATATGATGTGAATAAGTGACATTATTACTTTAACAATAAGGGGTGAGTTGTATGTCTGGAAAAATTAAAAGAGTGTTTCCGGGAGGAAATACATCTCAAGGTTTTGTATCATATTATGACTACATAATTGAAAAGGATGCAAACAGGATATTTATAATTAAAGGTGGACCGGGTACAGGAAAATCTTCTATGATGAAAAAAATTGGTGAGGAAATGTTAGATAGAGGATATGATGTTGAATATCATCATTGTTCATCTGATAACAACTCAATAGATGGTATAGTTATACCAAAACTTAGAGTAGCAATGATAGATGGAACAGCACCACATGTAGTAGATCCTAAAAATCCGGGAGCGGTAGATGAGATTATTCATTTAGGAGATTATTGGAATCTAGAAAAAATGGAGGAAAATAAAATTCCAATCATCTATTATACTGAGAAAAATAGTAAGTTCTATAGGAGAGCATATAAATACCTAGCAGCTGCTAGATTGATTCAAGAGGATATATCTTGGAAAGTTAAAGAATGTGTAGAGACAGGACAGATTAATGTAGAGATATATAGTCTTATTGATGAAATATTTGAAGACATATGGATTAATCCTGTAGTTGGTAAAGATAGACATTTATTTGGGAGTGCATACAGTCCATCTGGTTGGATAGAATACACTGATACATTGTTATATGGATTAGATAAAGTTTATCATATTACCGGGGAAATGGGCACGGGAAAATCTCATCTTTTAAAGAAAATATCAGATGAAGCCTTAGTAAGAGGATTAGATGTTGAAGTATATCATACACCACTTATTCCAGATGATATTGAGACTGTAATCATTAAGGACTTAAATATTGCACTTACAATAAGTGAAATGGCTCAAGATTTTGATTGCAAAAATATAGACTTAAATCAATATATTAATAAAGAAGAAATAGAAAAATGCAAACAAGATATTGAAGAAGACAAAAAGATGTTTGATAACTTAATACAAATAGCAATAAATGATTTTAAAGCCGCCAAAACAAACCACGACTTCATAGAACAATATTATATTGGTAACATGGATTTTGATGCCATTGAAGAAGTAACGAGAAAAATTATTCAGAGAATCTTAAGTTATGAAGAATAATAAACAACTAACCACCCGTTAAACGGGTGGTTTAATTTACAAAGATTATAGGTTACTAAATATTTAAAATTCTTTATTAATAAACATATTATTTAAATTTATTATATATACTTAATTTAATTTTGTTTATTCATTTCTCTCATTTTCTTTTTTCCTTTATCAATGTAAGCTAACGTGGATTCTTTTATTTTGATAATTCTATTATTATAACCTAGAGAACTATTAAATAAATCTTCAATAAAATCTAATAAGCATTTAAAAGTCTTTAAATCTTCTAAATCATCTGAACAAACAACCTTGTTTGCCATTGAATATAGCCTTAAAATTTCTCTAGTCCACATTCCTGCTAAGAATTGAGGATATTTTATATTAAATATTCCTTTTTTAATTCCCATATAAAATAGCTTTGTATAAAATTCAGTGGTTACAAGCTCAAAATGGTGTGCCAATTTGCTAATAACAAGGTGATTACCACTAAATGCAAATATCTTTGTAAGTTTTGGCCATTCCTTTATCTGTTCTTCTTTATATTGGTTGATTGTAATGATTATATTATTTAATAAATCAATAACTGAGCCTTCACTTTTTTGAATTACATCTTCATAATAACTTCTCAGAACTCTAATGTAATCCATTGTTATAGCTTCCACTATTTCTTCCTTAGATTTAAAGTGATGATAAAAACCACCTTTTGAGCACTCTGCTTCTTTAATTATATCTGCTATGGTCGTTTTTTCATACCCCTTTTCTGCTAACAAATTGTATGCTGAATCTAATATTTTATCTCTTAATTCCATAGCTGCTCCTTTCAATAGCTACTTTATTATTATAATAGTGTCATATATTATAAAAATATATAGACGTAAGAAGATAACAAGGATATACCTTGCTATCTCAACATAAAAGCTATATCGATAAGCTTTTGCGGTTGAATATGATTATTGATGCATAATATAGAATTACAGAAATTCCTATTAAAATCAAGCTGGAAGAAATGACATAGGTATTATTAGTGAGTATTTTATCTATATTTATAAAAGAATAGATTGTTAAGTACCTAATCCAATCTAAGCTGTCGCTAATTCCAGTTAACATTTTGATAACAAGAAATAGTATAGGAATTCCTCCACCAAAAGCAAGGGAATTTTTAGTGTCATTAAAAAAGCATGAAAAGAAAAATCCTATTCCACTTACAACTATAATAACTAAAAATGTAATCCAATTTAAAGCTAAAAATTTGTTAATATTGAGTAACCCTTTAAACATAGCTTCACATAAAATTATACCAATTATTACATTAAAAATAAATATTACTGCTATATTACTAATTAAATAAAAAGCTTGAGTAGAGGCTATTTTAATTCGTGTGTTTGGTGTTGTTAGAAGATAAGCCATAGAGCCGCTGTCAACATGTTTAGCTATAAGTTTATTTGATACTATAGCAGTATATATCACAGGAAAAGTGATAAATATAAATCCATACAGATAATTTGCTAAATATCCTGTTAAATCTGTACCTAAATTTTGAAAACCAAATGCTTTTATCATACCTTCAGGCAACATTTTCAACATTCCTTCAATAGTATCAGCATTTTCAGGATTAAACATTGTAATAGCTACTGACATATACATAAGCATCATAAGAGAGATGAAAAGTAAAATACCCCAGTTAGCTCTGGCATTAGCTTTATATAATGTTTTATTCATGTGACACACCTGCCTTTCCATAATACTTCATAAATATATCCTCTAATGATTCCTGCTTTACGTCTAATCTAGCAACATTACATAATGCTAAAGTTTCAAAGAATTTTTGGTAATTATCATTTACAGTAATTTGTACTCTGTATTCAGAAATTTTTTCTGTATCTAAGTTACTATCAACTAGTTTTTCAACATCTTTTTTATATTTTAAAGTTATTATATATATCTCTTGCTTCATTTCATTTAAAGCGTTAATATTTTCAACTGCAACAATTTTACCATCTCTAATAATTCCTGCTCTATCACAGCTTCTCTGCACTTCTTCAAATATGTGAGACGACATCATAATAGTTTTGCCTCGGCTTTTTTCCTCACTTATTAATTCCATAAACAAATTCTGCATAAAAGGATCAAGTCCGCTGGTAGGTTCATCTAAAATGTATACTCTTGGGTCATGCATAAAAGCTGTTATAATTGCAAGTTTTTGTTTCATACCCTTAGACATTTTCTTGATTTTTACTTCAGTGTCCAATTCAAATTTTTCAATTAAATTATTTTTTATAGATAAATTCTTAGTATTACGCATTTCTGTCATAAATTTTAGAAACTGAAAACCTGTCATATTATTAAAGAAAGCAGTTTCACCCGGAAGATATCCTATAATATTTTGTAATTTTGCAGTATCCTTTCTACAATCTAATTTATTTATTTTGGCTTTACCTTTTGATGCATTAGAAAATCCTAGTAGATTTCTAATTGTTGTAGTTTTTCCTGCTCCATTAGGACCTAAATATCCAAAAACTTCACCCTCTTTAATTGTAAAATTTAGGTCAAATACACCTTTTCCGCTTTTATAAGTTTGAGTTAAATTTTGCACCTGAATCATAAAATTAACACCTCCTAAGCTTAGAGACCGACCGTCGGTCTGTTAATGATATTATATATTAATCTTTAAAATTAGTCAACAAAATTTATTATTTAATAATAAAAAGGGTATCTGTAATAAAACGCTTAATATAAATTGATATTCTTTTTGATAAAAATTATAGAAAAATATGATATTATATTAGATAATACGACATAAGGAGGAGTTAACTTGAATCATGCTGGAATTAATGTTTATCGTGGAGATTATATAGAAAGTGTTCATCGTTTACATATTGCAGTTGTAAATAATAAAGGAGAATTAATTTACTATTTAGGAGATCCAAAACGGATTTTTTTTGCTCGTTCTTCTATGAAGCCTTTACAAGCTATAACTTTAATTGAAACCGGTGCTGGACAAGCTTTTAGTTTTGACAAAGCTGATATATCGCTAGCTTGTGCATCCCATAACGGTGAAAAAATACACCGTTCTAGGGTATTAGCCATTTTAGATAGATTAGGATTAACTAAAGATGATTTACAATGCGGGACTCATATACCAAGGGATATTGAGAGTTACAAGGATTTAATAAAATCAGGTCAAGAGCTTACACCAGAGTTTTGTAATTGTTCAGGTAAACATGCAGGTATGCTTGCTACAGCTATACATTTAGGAGAAGAAATAGAAAATTATTATTTACTTAATCATCCGGTACAACAAAGAATTCTTGATATTATTTCAGAATTACTTGATTTTTCAAAGGAAAAAATAAATATAGGGATTGATGGATGCGGTGTACCAGTGCATATGATGCCTATAAACATTGCAGCTAAGGGATTCGCATACTTAGCTGATCCATATGCCGTTACAAATCAAAGTTACTCTAAAGCATTAAAAATTATTAGGGATTCAATGATAGCTCATCCCGAAATGGTTGCAGGTAAAAACAGATTTAATACTGATGTTATGAAAGCATTTAAAGGCAGAATAGTTTCTAAGTCTGGAGCTGAAGGTGTTCAGTGTGCTGGTGATGTAGAAAGAGGCATAGGAATTGCAATAAAAACTGAAGATGGAAATGGTAGAGCTGCAATTGTAGCCATGATGGAGGTATTTAAGCAATTAGGAATAGGAAATGATAAAATTTACGGTGAGTTAGAAGAATACATTGAAAAACCCATAAAGAACCATAGGAACGAGATCATTGGAACTATAAGACCTTCCTTTGAACTATTAAAAGTCTAATTATGTTATTGAGTTGATTTTCATACAGAGGGGAAAAACTATGGAAGCGTTTATAAATAGTACTATGTTAAAAGAAATTTTTGAAATCATTAGAATGAGTACTCAAAATTCAAATAAAAAACCTTATATTGTTGGTATTAATGGTTTAGATACATCTGGAAAAACCAGCTTTTCTAAAACATTATTTAATTACTTCCGGTCAATCGGGCAGAAAGCAGTCTTAATACACTTAGATGACTTTCATAATCAAAGTAGCATTAGAAAAAAGGGCAATAATGAAATTAATGCCTATATTAAGAATGCCTTTAATTTAAGATTACTTGAGGATAAGCTGCTAAAACCTTTAAAATCTGACGGTAGAATAAATGTAAAATTAGACCTGTTAGATTTAAATACTGATACTTATACCAATACCAAGAGTTTTCATGCTGATGAAGATACTATTATTATTTTAGAAGGAATACTACTTTACAGAGAACCGTTAAATAAATACTTTGATTACAGGGTATTTCTTGATATTACATTTAAAATGGTTTTAAAAAGGGCAGAAAAAAGAGATGTACAATTATACGGGGAAGATTTTTTAAATAAATATAAAACAAAATACATTCCCATTCAAAAATGGTATATAGAAAACTATAAGCCTAAAGAAAACTGTAATTTGTTAATAGATAATAACGATTATAACAATCCTTTTGTAATTGCTAACAGATAGTAAAAAATAAGTAAACTGAGAATTTGCTTACTTAGAATCGTAAATTTATTTGTAAATTAATGTATTATAATTCCAAAGGATTTTAAGCATAAAAGAAGAAGTATTAATATAGTAATATTATAGTAATATTTTTTAATAAAAGATTAATCTTTATTATCTAGCATCTAAGTTTTATCTTAAATTAATTTTTTACTTGAGGAGAGGATTAACATGAGCTTTCAGCATAGAGTCGCTTCAATCATTTTAATAGCTGTAATATTAGCAATTATTGTATTATTACTTATTACAGCACATCATAACGTAGAACATAATGAAAATAACTTAGAAGATGTTCAGAAGGATACTTTAAACACAAATGAAGCTGTTAAATACTATATCAATGACAGCAATAATATAGCTAACTGTGATATTAAAGAGAACAACAAGAACATTAAGCGACTCAAAGGAATAAACATAAGTTTAATCTAATAAAATTAAAAATATGTAAAAGTAAAAAAGATACAATTTTAAAAATATGAAAGGAGAAATGCAAAGTGGCAACAATTGTAAAACACAAGAAAACCAATAAAAAATACATATTTCTAGGAGTAGGTTATGCAGCATATAAAGCAAGCAGACCAAGTTTTTTTGGAGGAAATTTATTACCGAAGGAAGAAGAAGGTACAATGAAGATAGTATCAGTATGTGACCAAGAGGGTAATATTCTTTGGTTTGATCCAGAGCATTTACAAGTAACTAAAGTAGATGGAGTAGAAATAAACCAAGTATCAGTTTAGTAAGGTTGCCGTTTTAATTTTACTAACTTATTTATATACAAATTTACATATATAATTTCTAAATTTTTATATCTCATATTAAATTCACATAATAGTAATTAACTTAATAGAAATACAGTTAGATATTAATAATTACGATATCATAATAGGACTAGCTTACGATTTACTTGTTAATTAAACTCTATTACAATATAAACATAAGCACTTTACTAAATATACTTACATTAGTCCCACGTAATTACTATGAAAGGGTGATTTCAATTGATGTATAGCTGTTATGATCCAATTCAAATAATAGACCATAATCCTCAATGGTCTATATTGTTCAAACAACTAAGGGACATTTTATTAAAAGAATTAGAATGTATATGTATAGGAATAGAACATGTAGGAAGTACATCTGTATATGGACTTGCAGCCAAGCCTGTATTAGATATTGACGTTATAATTGAATCAAAAGAAGACCTGCCTGAGGTTATTAAAAGGTTATCAAAACTTGGATATTTTCATCAAGGTGACCTTGGAATTGAAGGACGAGAGGCTTTTAGCAGAGTAAGTAATGATGTACCATGGGATGATACAAATATAATTCGCCAACAGCATAATTTATATGTTTGTACTAAGGATTCTGAGGAATTAAAAAGGCATATAGCATTTAGAGATTATTTAAGGGCAAACCCTGATACGGCTGTTTTCTATGGAAAACTCAAAAAAAAGCTTGCACGAAAGTACGGTGATAACAGAAAAGGATACACTGATGGTAAGACGAGGTTCATAACTAATGTTTTGTATAGACTGATTTAATGTGTCTTTTAAAGTTATCATAAAATATAGCTAAATTAAATATTATTTTGTTATGGAGGTTAAAGTGTGTTTCAGGGAAAATTTTTTAAGATAACATTTGGAATAATATTGATTCTAATTATAATATTTTTAATAGGTCAAATACCATATATTATGGAACCTATTACAAAGGTATTCTACCTATTATTTACTCCAATATTAATAGGAGGGTTTTTATATTATCTTTTTAGACCTATAGTTAGATATTTAATCTCTAAAGTTAAAAACAAGAATCTATCAATTTTAATTACATTTATTATTGTATTAGCTTTTGTTGTTGTTATATTTTACTTTGGTGGCAGCATAATTTATAATGAAGTGAAAAGGCTTATAGACTTTTTTTCAGCTAATTATGAAACCATAGTAGACAATATTAATGGTGTCATAAACTCAGGTAATGGCAATTTAGATTTTTTAACTCAATTTGAAATAACTGATAGAATAACTTATTTTATTGAAACTCTTTTAACTAATTTAAGTAATTATAATTTTATAGGAGCATTTTCTTCACTAACAAGCTTCACTACAATTATAATTTTAATTCCTTTTGTTCTATTCTACTTGTTAAAAGATGATAAAAAGTTTTACAAAGCATTATTGTCTTTTATTCCTAAAGATAAGAAAGAAAAAACTAATAATGTCTTAAAGGAAATTGATAAAATACTATCAGCATACATTGGCGGACAGTTAATTGTTGCTTTTATCTTAGGAATTATCTTCTTTATAGGATATTTGATTATTGGCATACAAAATTCCTTAGGATTAGCATTAATTGCTATGATATGTTCTTTAGTACCAATTCTAGGTCCAACAGTTGGAACACTGCCTGCATTATTTATGTCTTTTTCTTATGATTTTTTCATGATTATTAAGGTCATAATCGTGTTTACTATAATTCAACAATTAGAAGGTAATCTGGTTAGACCTCTAGTGCAGGGAGAAAGATTAAGGATACATCCTTTAATTATACTTTTTTTAGTTATGATTTGTGTACTTATATTTGGTTTACTTGGAGCATTATTTGCAGTTCCAGCATATGCAGTAGTTAGAGTAATAATTAAAAATATAATAGAATTGAAAAAAGAAAAAAAGAAAGAAAAAATATGATGATAAAAAACCTCACACTGTAGTGTGGGGTTTGTATTTTCATAAATATAAAGGATTATTAGATATTTGTAAAGAATATAAATAATATATTATACAGAATTTTTATTAAATTCTATGGAGGGGTTTTGTGAAGGATAAGATAGAAAAACTTATAACAGAATACATTATGAATTATCCAACAATTAAAGGAACAGAAACAAAGTGGAAGTACCCTATAATTGCTTTTGCTAAAGCAGATGATGAAAATTTTATGGAATTAAAGAAAGTAGTAAGCCCTACTCACGCCCTGCCTACTGATTTTTTAGAAGATGCAAAAACAGTAGTTTCATATTTTATACCCTTTGAAGAAAATGTAGTTAAAAGTAATATTAAAGGAAAAAATGCTTCAAGAGCTTGGGCAGTAGCATATATAGAGACTAATAAACTGATTCTTGATATTGCTGAATACATGAAGGATGAGTTAAATAAAATAGGATGTGATTCTGTAATTATACCAGCTACTCATAATTTTAATAAAGAAAAGCTTATAAGTGATTGGTCTCATAGACATATTGCTTATTTTTCAGGGTTAGGAAGCTTTGGAATAAATAATATGCTTATTACGGAAAAAGGGTGTTGTGGTAGAGTTGGAAGTTTTATAACGAACTTAGAAGTTAAGACTTGTGAAAATAAGATTAAAGAATACTGCTTATATAAATATAATGGGTCATGCAAAAAATGCTTGGACAGATGTGTTGCTGATGCAATATCTATTGAAGATTTCAATAGACATAAATGCTACGAAATTTGTATTTATAATAACAAATTATACCCAGAATTAGGCGTAAGTGATGTTTGTGGAAAATGTCTTGTAGGAGTTCCATGTTCATTTAAAAATCCTGTTAAGATGTAAAGACATCTTTATAAATAAGCTTTTAAAGCCTATTGAGGCGATTTTCAACAAAGCGGAAATCAAAAGACTTCATAAAATGAAGGATATAGTTAAGTTGATTAGATAAAATAATAATTATGTACTGCAAAGAAATATTTTCAAAATGCTATAGTGCAGCTAGAATCACTTATACAAAAAGTTCTTGATAAAAATCCGGTAGAGATTATCTCTGCTGGATTTTAAATTTTTAAAGATTTGTTTATAAATAATTTTAGTGGAACAATAGAAATTTATGTGGAAAAAGTCGGAGGATTAGTAGGCCACAACAGCCATTGTACAGTTACAAATAGTTATTCAACGGGATATGTAACAGGTCATAGCTATACTGGAGGACTAATAGAACTAAACACAGTATCTACAGTTAAAAACAGTTATTGGGACAAGCAAACATCTGGACAATAGATGCAACAGGTAGCTTAAATAACGCTTATCCATATCTGCAAAATGTCGATTTATATTCAAGTTTAAGTGATTCTATTGCTCCAACTCTAACGCTAAACGGAGAAACAGAAATTACACTAGAAGTATTTTTAACATATACAGAAGAAGGAGCAACAGCATTAGATGACGTGGATGGAGATATAACAAGTAATATAATAACAGTCATATACCCTCAAAAAGCAGATTATGGTTGGCTATCAAAGCTTACCAATATCTCCAAAACAATAGCAAGTATAACCTTTAATCCAGTAGACAGTGGTGATTTTATAGACATCATATCCAGTTACTTTCAAAGCTTTATTAAATACAGATGTTAATAATAGAATATTTGAAGATATTATACATATATTACTAAACCATTTATGATCTAAAAGGTGAAATGCTGAAAAAAATAATAGAGTGTATCTACAGATACAGTTAACGCAGAAAAAATATATTATAATGGCCTAGTAGATATTGAAAATGAATATCATTATTACTAAGGAGGCTATATGAAAAAACAAATTATAATATGTATTCTATTAATAAGCTTGGTACTTTCGGGGTGTAATCAATCAGTCAAAACAGATAATAAAAAGGAAGAACATCAGATGGAGATAATGATTGCTGCACCAAAATCGCCATCAACAATACCTATACTGAGATTGATTGAAACAAATGCTTTAGGTGAGGATGTAAAGATAAACTTAGAACTATATGGTGATATGGAAAAAATGATAGTTATGGCAACAGAAGAGAAATATGGTTTTATGGTGTTACCAGTACATACTGCCGCAACTTTATATAATAAAGGGCTTGGAGCTAAATTACTTAATGTATTTGGTTGGGGAGGGATGTATCTGAGTACAACAGACCCTGAATGCAGTACATGGGAAGATCTAAAGGATAAAACGCTATATGTACCTGCAATGGGTTCAATCCCTGATATAATTACGCAGTATTTTTGTATTCAACATGGACTAAAGATAGGAGAAAATATCAATGTAGTTTACTCATCACATCATGAAATCGCACAATTAATAGAATTAGGAAAGATAAAGTATGCTGTTGACGCAGAGCCGTTTGTGACGAGAAACAGTCAATCTGTAGAAGGGTATAAGATTATCTGTGATTTTGCTAAGGAGTGGAAGGAAATTAATGAAAGTCAATACAACATGCCTGCTAATGGAGTAATTACTAGTAACACTTTTATATCTAATAAAGGTGAATGGATAGAACGATTTAATCTGGAATTTGAAAAGGCATTACAGTGGACTACAGAAAACCCAGATGATGCAGCTGTTTTAGCTGAAAAATATCTGAATGCAGATGCCGAGCTTATTGAAAAAGCAATGCCAAATTATAAGTTTTTAGTTAAACCAGCTATGGATGTCAAAGGAGATATTGAAGCATACTGCGAAGTTTTATCAAGTTTTAAACCGGAAAGTATTGGAGGTAAGATTCCAGATGAAGGATTCTACTATAAAAATAAGTAATGATATAGCATCATTTGATAAAAATAATACTCTAGGTGAAACGCTCAATCAAAAAAATAAGAGGACAGGCACAATTATCCTGCTATGTATTACTTTAATACTATGGCAAGGTCTATCACTTATTTATTCTCCTATTATTCTTCCGAGTCCTGTAATGACGATAAAAACTCTTATATCCATTATACGAAGCGGTCTTTTTTATAGAGAAACACTTGTTACATTAGGAAGATTGATAAGCGGAATATGTGGAGCAGTTATTATTGGAAGCATCTTAGGAATTTTAATGGGAAGTTTTTTTAGAATAAGACGAGTTTTTGAGCCTTTTGTATATTTTATTCAGGCAACGCCTCCTATATTATATATGACTCTAGCCATGATATGGTTCGGATTAGATGGACAGGCAACTGTCTTTATCATATTTATTGCAAGTATGCCTATTATAGCTGTAAATGTTAAAGAGGGATTTGCTAATATTGATAGCAAATTGATCGAGATGGGGAAAGTATTTAAGTTTTCTCGGATACAAGTGATGATAGATATTATTATACCTTCTTTGAAGTCCTATTTTAAGTCCGCACTAATTATTGTAATGGGGTTTGGATGGAAGTTAGCTGTGATGGGAGAGGTCTTAAGCTCAAGTACAGGCCTTGGATCACAGATTACAGATGCACGAATGAACATTGAAACCGATAAAGTATTTGCGTGGGGCATTATAATTATATTCCTTTGTTTCTTGTCACAAAAAATAGTAGCCAGTACTATGGATTTTAAAAGAATACGGAGAAAGAATTATGATACTGAAATTAGATAATGTTAATAAGAGTTTTAATGATATAGATGTATTAAAGGACTTTTCAATGAAGATTTATAGTAAGGAAATTGTTTGTATTGTAGGCCCGTCAGGGTGTGGAAAATCAACACTCTTAAATATTATTTCGGGACTTATTCAGCCCTGTAGTGGAAAAATTAAACATGGTAGATTTAATATAAGCTATGTTTTTCAAGAAGATAGGCTTCTTCCTTGGAAGAACGTCTATGAGAACATAAGGTTAGTTAATAAAGATTCTTCTAGAGAAAAATGTATGGATTTTATTAGCAGAGTTGGATTGAAGGGGTTTGAGGGCTACTATCCATCAGAGTTAAGTGGTGGTATGCGCCAAAGGTGTTCCATAGCTAGGGCATTTAACTATGAAGGGGATTTATTGCTTATGGACGAACCATTTAAGTCATTGGATTATCAATTAAGAATAGATATGATAAACTATCTTCTGAAGTTGTGGGATAATACAAAGAAATCAATTATATTTGTAACCCATGAAATTGATGAAGCTCTTATGCTTGGAGATAGAATCTTGCTGCTATCCACAAGGCCTTCAAAAATCTATAAGGAGTTTATTGTACAAAATGACAAGATGGATAGAAGTTTAGATGATTCTTCTTTAATGAGAATAAGGAATGACATTATTCACTCATTCCAGCATAAAGGTAAATAGCTTATTCAAATTCAAGGAGGAAATATGTGGGAATACGAAATAGATAGATTATTAATAAATATTGTTGTTACTGGAGTAATGGCTTCTATTATGGTTATTGGAATAGGATTTATTTATATTAGTAGATTGATTTAACCCATAGCTTAAGAAAGCTGTCGGTCCATCTAAGTGAAGAGATTCAACAGTTTAAAATATGAATGTGGCATACAGGAGTAGAACAACAGAATAATTATTTAAGTTGGGCTGTCGGGCATATTTTGTTCTTCCTGGTAGAGGTTGAAATAGATTATGAGGCAGCCCTTTTTATAAGGACACAATTTTTTCTAATTTTCTTATATCATGAATGGTTATTTTTCGCTTTTCAAAAGATAATATACCTTCCATCTCTAAAATTTTTAATTCTCTTGAAAGAGAGGTTCTAGAAACATTCATATATTCAGCCCATGCTTTTTTAGAAAAAGGTAGCGTGATGCAATAGGAATCGTATATTTTGTTGTTATAAATCAAGTAACCTGCGATCTTTTCTTGAATAGAGCTTAACGAGAGAATACCAATCTTATGTTTAAGCACAAGTGTTGAATTAGATACTGATTCTAAGAAATTTAACATAAAATCCTTGTCTAAGTCAAATAAATGTAGAAGGTCTGTTTTTGATATAAATAAAATGGTGCTTAGTTTACTAACAGATACAGTATCTGGATAAAAGTCAATTTTTGAAAAAATGGAACATGCAGCAATGAGATCCAAGCTTTTTCTTCTTTCAATAATGACGATTTTTCCAGAGGGAAACAATTTTTGAATATCTACGCTCCCTGACAAGATAATGCCAATCTGATTAGCAGTTTGAACAGGTGAGAATATGACTTCATTTTCTGAGAAAGAAGTAATCTTATATTGAATATGAGAAAGTAAATTATCAATCTCATTTAAGGATTTATTTTTAAATAAACAACATTTTTGAAGCATTACTAATATATTATTCATACAATCTCCTTTATAAAAAAACGAAAAGTGTATCGGAAGATACAGTTTTTTTAATTATACTACATTACAATTAAAAAGTAAATGAAAATGAAACTCGTTTTCCATACCATGGTAAAAATGAAAAAAAGGAGGTATCCCTATGTTAAATGCATATCAAATTGGTGAAACACTCCGAGAATATAGTTATAAAATGACTTTACAGCGTAAGGCAATACTGGATATTATTCTTCAAAACAGAGATAAACATTTAAGTGCAGAAGAGATCATTGAGAAAGCAAAGAAAAAAAATCCACGTATTGGAGCGTCAACAGTTTATCGAACAATTCGACTGTTTGAAAAAATTGGTGTAATCCAGCAAGTTTTTTTAAATGATGGAATTATGCGCTATCATATGATTAATCCAGATGAGAAACGTGAACATCATCACCTTATTTGTAAAGTATGTGGCGATGTAATGGATGTCAAGGAAGATATATTTGAGATTTTTGAAGACCAGATTTTTAGAAAGAATGGGTTTACTGTGACCGATCACAGGGTGAAGATATATGGAATATGTAAAAAATGTTCAGAAGAAATAGAATATGTATAAAAACATAAGAAAATTAAGGAGGTCATTTTGTGTACAGTGTTGGAATTGATATAGGATATTCATCCATAAAAATAATAGTAATTAATCAGGACAATGAGATTGATTATAGTCAGTATATACTTCATAAGGGGCGTGTGAAAGAGACTTTGAAGAATATTCTTGAAGAGTTGCTAAAGAGTTATAATCAAGAGGATATACAGTTTGGAGCATTAACAGGAAATGGGAGCAAATTTTTAACGAAAACGGATGAGGTGGCATTTGTTAATGAAGTAGCTGCAATTGTAGAAGGAAGTACAAAGACAAATAACACTATAGGTTCTATCATTGAAATCGGTGGAGAAAGTGCTAAGTATATTACTCAATTTGGTGGTGATGACAAATCAAAGATAGAAATCGCCATGAATTCAAATTGTTCTGCTGGTACAGGCTCTTTCTTAGAGGAGCAAATGTCCAGATTGAATCTAAGATTAGAGGATTATTCAGTCTTTGCTGGTAGAGCCAAGTCCATACCTCGTATAGCAGGGAGATGTAGTGTGTTTGCTAAAACCGATATTACCCACCATCAACAGGAAGGCGTTCCTATTGAAGATATTCTATTGGGTTTAGCCTATGCCGTTGTTAAGAATTATAAAGGAGCCATTATGAAAAAACTCCCTGTAAAAAAACCAATACTTTTTGCAGGAGGAGTAGCTCATAATCAGGGGATTATAACAGCTTTAAAAGATGTATTGAATTTGACTAAAGAGGATTTAATTATACCAGAAAACTTTAGTACTATTGGAGCACTTGGAGCAGCTGTTATAGGTAAAAAAGATGGCATTAATATCGATATAATAAACCTATTGAATCTTATAAAGAGAGGGTCAGATGCTGAGGAAAATGATAGTCGGGTGGTACTGCCCCAATTGATAGCCTATGGTAATGGTGATAGTTTTCAAAAACATCTATGTAGACCTTTGAAGAAAAATCAAAATGATGCGTGCTATCTAGGAGTAGATGTTGGGTCTACTAGTACGAATTTAGTATTAATGAATGATAATCATGAGATTATTGCTTATAAATATATTAAAACCTTAGGCAACCCAGTTGAGGCTGTAAAAGTAGGCTTAAAGATTTTGAAAGATGAATATGGAGATAACATTAAGGTAATAGGAGCAGGTACTACAGGTTCTGGTCGGTATATGATTGGAGAACTCATTGGAGCAGATGTGATTAAGGATGAGATTACAGCTCAAGCAAAAGCGGCAGTTACTATTGATGAAGATGTGGATACTATTTTTGAAATTGGTGGTCAGGATTCAAAATATATTGCTCTTGAAAACGGTGTAGTAATAGATTTTCAAATGAACAAGATATGTGCAGCAGGTACAGGCTCTTTTGTCGAAGAGCAAGCTAAAAAATTTAATATTCCTATTGATGACTTTGGCAATATAGCCTTAAAAGGGGATAAACCTATTAACCTAGGGGAAAGGTGTACCGTTTTTATTGAAACTAGTATTGCATCCTATTTATCTAAAGGTGCTAAAGTAGATAATATTGTTTCAGGATTATGCTATTCCATTGCTAAGAATTATATTGGGCGTGTTGTAGGACAGAAGAAGATTGGAAGAAAAATATTCTTTCAAGGGGGAGTTGCCTATAACCAAGGAGTTATTAATGCATTTAGGGCACTGACAGGAAAAGATATAGTTGTTCCACCATTTTTTAGTGTAACTGGTGCATATGGTGCAGCTATTTTAGCCAAAGAAAATATGAAAGATAGTCATACAAAATTTAAAGGATTTAATATTGAAGCAGAAAAAGATTTTTCTACAAAAAGAAAAATGAAGCAAAAGAAAATAGATAACAAGAGTATTTTTAACGAGCAAGTACGACATATCGTATTTGAAGATTATAAGGAAAAGATAGACAATAAGAAGAAAACTGTGGGTATACCAAGAGCATTATTTACTTATGGAATGTTTTCTATGTTTCATGGTATATTCAAAGAATTAGGATTTAATGTCTTATTATCCGACGCCACCAGTGAAGAAACAATCCGTTTAGGTCAGCAGTATGCACTGGATGAAACATGTTATCCTGTAAAACTTATTACAGGACATGTGGCAGAATTAGTGCAGAAGAAAGTGGATTACATCTTTTTTCCAGACATGTACTCTGTTGATCATCCTGGTTCTATGAGCAGGGTGAATTATGGGTGTGCATATATGCAACTAGCTTTTAAATTAATGAGGCAGGGAATGGAGTTGGATAAACAAGGAATAGAACTATTAGCACCAACCATAGCCTTTAATTTAGGTAAGGAATTTATGACGGAGAGCTTTAAAAATATGGGAAAACAGCTCGGTAAAGATGAAAAACAAACAGAAAAGGCTCTAAAAATGGGAATGGAAGCTTACCACAGATTTGAAAAAAGAATGGGCGAAAATGGTAAGAAAATGCTTGAGTCTATACAACCGGACGAAAAAGTATTTGTTATTGTATCCAAGATATACGGTGTCGCTGACCCAGTGTTAAACATGGCGATACCAGCAAAATTAATGGATATGGGTTATAAAGTATTAACGTTTTATGATTTACCTGAAGGTGATATCTCCAAGGAGCATCCTAATATGTTCTGGCCATTTGGTCAGCATATATTAGAACCTGCTCAGTTGATTAAGCAACATCCAAACTTTTATGCTGTTTTACTGACCCATCACGGTTGTGGTCCTGACTCCATTTTATCACATTATTTTAGAGAAGAAATGAGTGAAAAACCCTATCTACACATAGAAGTTGATGAGCATTCTTCTAGTGGAGGTGTTATTACAAGGGTTGAGGCCTTTATTAATAGTCTCAATAGCCTAGAAGTAAAAAAAGCAGAGCCCATAGAGCGTTATATCGATAAGATCATACACAGAAAGACAAATATACATCAAAGATTAAAGGATTTAAAAGAGGGTACAGTGCTTTATCTACCTAATTTATACTCTTACTCAGAAATTTTCAAAGCATTATTAAACAACAAAGGTATTGACGCTAGAGTGCTCCCTAGAACGAGCCAAAGTTCCTTGGATATAGGTAGAAAGTTTACTATTACGCAAGAATATTTTTCATTAACTGCGTTATTAGGTGATGTTTTCAAAGAGATGAATGAAGTAAATGAAGAGGAAGATAAGATTGCGCTTTTCATTCCACAGAATGAGGGAACGGAGACAGATGGACAATACAGTCGACTATTGAGAACAAAATTAGATGAAGAAGGTTATGAAAATGTAGATGTTTTATCGCCATTTATAGAAGATACTTTGTTCAATAACGAAGAAGATATACAATCTATCTGTTTGGGGTTGTTAGCTGGAGATATTATTAGAATAACTACTAAAGAAAAACGATCAGTCTATCTAGACCATATAGTTGCATTAATTAAAAACAATAAATTTAATCTAAGTCAGTTACAAATTATAGCTAGAGATATTTATAAAGATTTGCAAAATGTGAAATTTAAGAAACGTATTTTAATAACGGGTGAAGCTTGGGTCTTATACAATGACTTCTTGAATAATCATGTGTTAACGAATCTTGAGGATAAAGGTCATAGAGTTATTTATAGTCCTCTAAGCGAAACCTTGTGGCTTTTGTGGAAAGATTTTATAGATCAAAATAGTAATAAAAATATGCCAGAATTTAACCAAAGACTTATGAAGTTCAAAGAAAATATAAATGCTATATCCCAGTGTTTAAGTAATGAAAGCCCTTTTGAAGAAAAACTGGATCATCTTGCAAAGTTAGCTGACCAAACAGTTGGCTATTATGCCGGAGGAAATGGAAGGTATAGGGAAGCTAAGGTGTTAGGAGGTTTACAGGGCATAGATGGCATAATTTCTGTGGCTTCTATGTACGAAAATACAGGTATTGTACTGGGAATATTGCATAAAGGGTATGAAAGCAAAGAAGATAAACCTCTTCTAAATCTTACGTTTGATGGCAATAAAAATGAAAATATTGAAACTAAAATTGAGTCATTTATGTATTATTTATAAATTGGGTTAGGTACAAAAAATAATAATGGATAAATTATCTACCAGATACAGTATATGAAATAATATTGACAACCGTATCTGGTAGTAAGACCCATACGAAATTATTTTTGTGGATTGACTCCTATTAGAATAAGAGAAAATATGGAAAGGAAATGATAATGATGAAAGATAATAATGGATTTAAAAGCGAACATTTATTTAAACACAATTGTGTACACAGTGCTGAAAGAAAAGGACCTAGCAGTTATTTTATGCATGATCCAGATGTTATTTTTAACGAATTAAAAATTAAGGATGGTTATAGATTTTTGGATTTAGGATGTGGGGCAGGTGATTACAGTATTCAGGCATCTAAGCTGGTAGGAGATTCAGGCGTTGTTTATGCACTAGATAAATGGAAGGGAATAATTGACAAATTCCAATTGGAAGTAAATAAGCAAGGATTAACGAATATTCAGACACATGTATCGAGTATTGAAGAACCTATACCTATTGAAGATGACTGTATTGATATTTGTTTAATATCTACAGTGCTTCATACACTTGATCTTCATGAATGCAAGCATATTCTATTTAATGAAATTCGACGTGTTTTGAAACCAAGCGGGCGAGTAGCTATCATTGAATGCAAAAAAATTGATACCCCATTTGGTCCACCTAAGGTAAAACGTTGGTCATCAGAAGAATTAGAAGGTATAATGAAACCTTATGGTTTTAAGAAAATTAGCTACATTGATTTGGGGTATAATTACATGATTTTATTGAGTATTGAATAAGAAAAAAAGGAGATTAAGCCATCAAAGCACTTTTAAATCTAATCAAGGATAAAAAAACACCTATTATTAATTATTATATCAACATCCAGTAAAAGATTGCAACGTGAGGTGGTCAAAGAATATTTACCACAAATATCAAAGATGTTACTTGAACATGGAATTATAGATAATGAAATAATGGCAGTAACCAGAAAGGGAAAAGATGGAGAAGGTATAGAAAATACCTATACCTAAAAGAAATATTTTCAAAATGTTATAGTGGATCTACAATCCCTTACGCAAAAAGTTCTTGATAAAAATCCGGCAGAGATTATCTCTGCTGGATTTTAAATTTTTAAAGGTTTGTTTATATAATAATTTTCTGAATTTTAACTTTACATATGTTAAAGGCGAATGATACTATGTATATAATCTGATAAGCATATTATACAAAAAAAAGACAAAAATCGACACGACAATTAATTTTTAGAAGCGTAAAAATTATAAGGTGTGTAAATTTGAATAACAAAAGATTTTTTCAAGAATATTAGCTTTTGGACTGGCAGTTATTATGGCATTTTTGTCGGTAATCTAAAAAACTGATGCTTCAACAGCACTTGAACAGCCAATAATAAACAATGTAGTAATCCTTTCCGACAGTACCTGCTATCCTCCAATTAATTTAAAATAAAGTATATAAATCAAAGTGTTTTTTCAAAAGCATAAAAAAATTACAAGGTTCTTCATAGGATTGTTCAACAAGACTATGATATGCATCAAACAAAGATATTTGAGAATAATTATTCAAACAATTCATAAGAAACTTCCTCCTCAATGGGTTTTTGTTTTATAGTGATGTATATAACATTTATACCTATTTGAGGAGTAAAATAAATAAAAACTTTAATTTAAGTATAGTATTTTCAATGCTTTTAGCATTAGAAATTGACTAATAAAATATAGCTGAAGGAGTGAAACAATGATTCGTATTAAAGGGATTGAAAAAAGTTATGGGAATAAGCGTGTACTAAAAGAGGTAGATTTAGAAATCAATAAGGGAGATCTTGTTGCATTAATAGGAAAGAATGGTGCTGGTAAAACAACACTTATTGACATTATATGCAAATTAAAAAAACAAGATCAAGGTATGGTTGAATATAGCTTTAATGAAAAAGATATATATAAATATATTGGAGTGCAAACACAAAGCTCCGAATTTGATGAACGGTTTAAAGTTAAAGAAGTAATTGAATTATGGAAAGATATATATGGTAATCTCTGTGGGAATGTAGAAGAATTAATAGAAATATTAGATTTAACCGAAGTAATGAATCAAAAAATTAAATCTCTTTCTGGTGGACAAAAACAGAAGTTAAGTATATTGATTTCATTAATTCATCAGCCAAAACTGCTAATACTTGATGAATTAACTACTGGATTAGATGCATTTAGTAGAGCGGAGATACAAAAATTAATTAAAAAACTTAATAAAGAACAAAACAGAACTATTTTAATGGTAAGTCATTATATGGACGAAGTCGAAACTATATGCAACAAAGTATTTGTTTTAAAAGATGGTAAAATTTTCGATAGTGGAAGCCCAAGAGATTTAATTGAAAAATATGATTGTAAAAATCTTCAAGAATTTGCAGAAAAACAATTAGCTTAAAAAGAGAATAGGAGAGATATAAATGAATATATTTAGAGGACTATTTAAAGCTGAAATGAGAATGTTACTTAGGAATCCTTTTGCAACTATTTTTGGTATTGCAATGCCAATAATGATGCTAATATTTCAAGCAGAGGTATTTGATGAAACAATTAATCTTCAAGGTGTAGATGTTTCAATTGTTGATATGGCACTACCAATGTATGCTATGCTATCATTGTTTGTATTAGGCGTAGGAAATGTTGGTTTAGGATTGATTCATACAAGAGAAATTAATTTTTTTAAAAGACTTAGATTAACTCCAGCTACAAAAAAACATTATTTAACTGCTAGTATGTTAGTACAATTATTAGTAGCTGCTTTAACTATTACAGCACTTTTTTTAGTAGCAACCTTAGTATACTCTGCTAGTGTACCCAGCACTTTATTTAATTCATTCTTAATAACGTTAGTTATATCATTTTTTATGTGTTACTTCTTTGGGATATTTCTAGGAAGTGTTTTTAAAGATCCAAAATCTGCACAGTCAGTAGCTTTAATTATTTACTTTGGAATTCTATTCTTAGGAGGATTTATGTTCCCTGTTGAATTATTTCCAGACTTCATGAAAAAAGTATCTTTTGTTTTGCCAACTACCCATGCCGTAAAATTAGTACAATACTCATGGAATGAAATAAGTATTCTTACGGGTAATCACTTGTTGATAGTAATTATAGCAACGTTTTTATGTGGAGTGCTTGGATATAAGACTTTTAAATTTGAATAGTGAAAGCTCCACCTTGAAAAAATCTCTAACCAGTAAAAGTTAAAAAAGATAAGATATACGATTCGTTAAAATGTCATGAACTACTTGTCCTTAAAGAGCGGTATGACGTACAATGACTTTTAAATCTATTTAGTTGTTTTTGATTCATTAGATAACGCACCTCTGTATTCATATTTATATTTTAGCCAAAGGGGTGACATTTTCTAAAGATAATTATAAGGTGACATTATCACAAATTAATCATATATATTTAATTTTACTATTGTTTTTAGAACTGTAATGTGTTAAAATTATTGTGGTTGACATCCTAGGAGTCAAACCGTTAATTTGTATTTTAAATTAAAATTAAAAATGAGAACCTGAATATTGCTTTGATCCATTGGACAGAGACAGAGTAGGTTAAATATGTATTTATTGAGTTATTGTTATAACTTTTGTTTGCTGTGTTTTAAACTTTATAGCTTTAACTTATTAAAAATATAGATATTTTTACATAGCCTTTCTGTGTCTGTAGAAAACTACTGACTAGAAGGGTTTTTTTGAGCTTTAAATTAACTTAGTAGGGGATGATTATTTTGAAGATTGGATTTATAGGAGCAGGAAAAGTTGGAACTGCTATGGGTGTTTATTTAAAGGAAAAGAATTATAATATTTTAGGATATTACAGTAGAACTTATGAATCTGCTCAAAATGCAGCAGCTTTGACAAATAGTAATGCATCCATAAAGCTTGAATCTTTAGTGAAAAATTCAGACTTATTATTTATAACTACAAATGATGATGAAATATCAAATATTTGCAACAGGCTATTAGACGAAGGCTTAATCAATGAAGAAAAAATAGTAGTTCATATGAGTGGTGCTGACTCATCAAAAATTTTAGAAAAGTTAAAGAAAAAGGGTTGTTATATTTACTCACTGCATCCTTTACAATCATTTGCTGACATAAAAAGTGCAGTAAAGGATTTACAACATACAGTTTTTAGCCTAGAGGGAGACAAAGAGAAAATTAAAGTTATAGAAGATATATTAAAGACTACCGGGAATAAGTATTTCATTATACAAACTGAACAGAAAGCTCTATATCATGTTGCTGCCTGCGTAGTATCAAATTATTTAGTAAGCCTGTTAGATTATGGATTATCAATATTTGAAACTATTGGTATAGATAAAGACAAAGGATATAAAGCCTTATATCCTTTGATACAAGGGAGCATAGAAAACATAAAAAATCTTGGGACATCAAAAGCTTTAACTGGACCAATAGCCAGAGGAGATGTAAATACTATTGAAAAACATATTGAAGCTTTAAAAAATATTAATCCTCAGTGGTTAGATATGTATAAAACTTTAGGATTTGCTACGATTGAAGTGGCACAGAAAGAAAAACTTAAAAATTTAGAAAAGATAGATAAATTAAAAAAAATAATGAAAGGGTGTAATTATGAATAATAAAAAATTTACTGTAAGTTCATTTTTAAATGCAAAAAAGAATAAACAAGTAATTTCAATGCTCACCGCTTATGATTACTCCACTGCAAAAACACTAGATGAAGCTGGAGTTGACAGTTTATTAGTAGGAGATTCATTAGGTATGGTTATGCTGGGATACGAAAACACTTTACAGGTAACTATGGATGATATGATTCATCATTGTAAAGCTGTTTCAAGAGGAGCAGAAAATGCAATGATAATAGGAGATATGCCTTTCTTATCTTATCATATTAGTGTTGAAGAAAGTATAAGAAATGCTGGAAGGTTAATTCAAGAGGGAAACGTTCATGCTGTTAAATTAGAAGGTGGAAGAGAAATAATTGATAAAATTAAAGCTATAGTAAAAGCACAAATTCCTGTTGTTGGACATTTAGGTCTAACTCCTCAATCAGTTAATATCTTTGGAGGATTTAAGGTTCAAGGTAAAAGTGAAGAACAAGCTAGAAAAATTATTGAAGATGCTTTATTACTGCAAGAGGCAGGAGTTTTTGCTATAGTATTAGAATGTATTCCTGAGAGATTATCAAAGCTGATCACTGAAAAACTTGATATTCCAACTATAGGTATTGGTGCCGGAAGGTATTGTGATGGACAGGTTCTTGTTATACAAGATATGCTGGGAATGTATAAAAACTTCACTCCTAAATTTGTTAAGCAGTACACAAACTTAGGTCAATCAATAGATGGAGCGGTAAAGAAATACTTAGAAGAAATAAGTAAAAGAGAATTTCCTTCAGATGAGCATGTATTCAGCATAAAAGATGAAGTTCTAGATAAATTATATTAGTGAGTTTAGGAGGATTAAAATGAGTGTTTTTCCAGAACCTATTTTAAATTTACCACAGGCAGACATACCCTTAGACGGAATAAACGCATATTTATCTCAAGGGGATAATCACCAGATAATTTTCATGAGATTTGAAAAGGATGTTGATTTACCAGAGCATTCCCATGAAGCTCAATGGGGAATTGTTCTCGAAGGAAAAATCCAATTAACTATAGATGGTATTACGAAAATATATACTAAAGGTGATAGATATCTTATTCCAAAAGGTGTTAAGCATTCAGGAAAAATTTTTGCAGGTTATGCAGATATGACTTTTTTTAATCAAAAAGATAGATATGAAGCAATGAAAAGATAGACTATATATTAATCTTAATTATCTCAATAGTAACAAGAAGCAATAGGAGGCATAAAATGAAAATTTGTAATACAATAGATGAAATAAGAAATCATGTTAAAATCATAAAAAAAGCAGACAAATCAATAGGTTTTGTACCAACTATGGGGTATTTACATGATGGTCATTTATCTTTAGTCAAAAAAGCTAAAGAAGAAAATGATATAGTAGTTGTAAGTATATTTGTTAATCCTACACAGTTTGGTGCTGGAGAAGATTTAGAAAGCTATCCTAGAGACTTAGATAGAGATTTTCAACTATTAAAATCTCAAAGAGTAGATTTTGTATTTGTACCATCAGTGGATGAAATGTATAATAAAGCATATAAGACTTATGTAGACGTAGAAGGTCAAATAACTAAAAAACTTTGTGGAAGTTCAAGAAAAGGTCACTTTAGAGGTGTGACAACTGTAGTTTCTAAACTTTTTAATATTGTAGCTCCTAATAGAGCATACTTTGGACAGAAAGATGCTCAACAAGTTGCCGTAATAGAAAAAATGGTTAGAGATTTAAATTTTGATATAGATATAATATCCTGCCCAATAGTAAGAGAAGAAGACGGATTAGCTCTTAGTTCCAGGAACTCTTACCTTAACTCTAAGGAAAGAGAAGATGCAGCAATTCTATCAAAATCTTTATTTTTGGCTAAGAAGATGATTGAGAATGGAGCTAAAGAAGCTAAAGAGATAAAGAAATTCATTATTGATAACATTAATACTGTTGATTATGCTAAAATAGATTATGTAGAAATAGTAGATGCAAAAACTTTGGAAGATGTAAATACCCTGCAAGGGGATATTCTTATAGCAGTAGCGGTCAAGATAGGTAAGCCAAGATTGATTGACAATATCAAAGTGGAGGTAAAATAAATGCTTTTAAACATGTACAAAGGAAAAATACACAGAGCGACAGTAACAGAGGCAAATTTAAATTATGTTGGCAGTATTACGATAGATAAAACATTGTTGGAGGCTTCAGGCATATTACCCGGGGAAAGAGTACAGATTGTTAATAATTACAATGGTGCCAGACTTGAAACTTATGTTATAGAAGGTAAGGCTGACAGTGGTGAAATATGTTTAAATGGTGCAGCTGCCAGACTTGTTCAACCGGGAGATAATATTATAATTATTGCTTACTGTTGGATTGATGAGAAGGAAGTTAAAGACCTTAAGCCTAAGATAGTTTTTGTTGATGAAAATAATAGAATAGTTGATAAAGCAGATGTAGAGGTTCATGGTGAGATAAGATAAAAAAATAGGCTTTATGATAAACTATTTAAGGTTTATTATGAAGTCTTTTATATTAGTTTTATAATTAAATCCGTTATAGTATAATTTAAATAAGAGTTAAGCTTAGAGCGATTTATAAAGTTATTAATCTATGTATAGAAAGGAGAATTATTTTGGAAAAGAACATTGGTAAAAGATTCATGGAGGAAACAAAGTATAAATATGCAGTAGAATCAGACCAGCAGAAGGGACTTAAGCAGCCCCCCCTACAGCTAGAGTATAGTAGTGACAGTAATATAATTGACTTACCAGAGCCAAAGAATATTGAAATACATAGTATTAGTTTAAGAGAAGCAATAGAAAATCGAAAAAGTCTTCGTAAATATTCTAATCAGGCTTTAACATTAGAGGAACTTTCATATTTATTATGGTGTACACAAGGAGTAAAGCAAGTTGTATCTAGACCAGCAACTATAAGAACTGTGCCGTCAGCAGGAGCTAGACACGCTTTTGAGACTTATCTTATGATAAATAATGTTGAAGGAATTAAATCCGGATTATATAGGTTTTTAGCAATTGAGCATAAGCTTATTGAAGTGGATTTATCAGATGAGATTGGCAGTAAAGTTAACGATGCATGTTTTAATCAACCAATGATGGAGCCAAGTGCAGTGACTTTTGTTTGGATAGCTGTTGCTTATAGAATGAAATGGCGTTACGGTGAAAGAAGTTACAGATATTATCATTTAGACGCTGGGCATGTGTGTCAAAATCTATATTTAGCTGCGGAAGACATTGATAGCGGTGTATGTGCTATCGCAGCATTTGATGATGAAAAAATAAATAATGCTTTAAACTTGGATGGGTTAGAACAGTTTACTGTTTATATTGCGACTGTTGGCAAGAAGTAAAGTTGTCATAGAAAAAGTTACAGTATATCATCCCTATAATACTTTATGATAATTTTCACCTTTAAGAAATTTGTTTGTCTGACCGTAGGGAGTTTGCGAATTTTAGGATTTTATATTTTTGGGGGTTGTAGGAGTTATTCATATTCAAAACAGTTGAAGATGTATTTTTTATTATGTTTTGAGGTTGGATGTCTATAGTTTTCAAATTTAACTTAAATGTGCGAAATTCTCCCATCTTCTATAAGTGGGAGATGGATAGCACTTGCTGATAGGCAAAATTTGTGACAAACTGTATTCAGTAGATT
>JANQLB010000109.1 GCA_028280805.1 Tissierellales bacterium | reverse complement strand
ATGCAATTGTGCTTATCAATCAGGCAATTCTTAGTCTTTTTGCAACCGGTGCAATGTCGATATTATCGCGTTCCATGGGATCAGGCGATTACGATACTGTTAACAAGCTTTTCGGAAATGTTTTCTGTCCCGTAGCTGTTCTGTCGATAATCCTGTCTATATTTACGAATATATTTGCGGTTCAAATCCTCGGTATCTTAGGTGCTGAAGGTGAAATACTGGTATTGGGTACCGAGTACCTCAAGGTTCTGTCCTTCGGCTTCGTTTTCGGTTCACTCGGTCCGGCACTGAACTTTTTGATAAGGGGAGAGGGGCAGATGAAAACTGCCATGAAGATTGTAGCTGTTGGGACAATAATAAATATTATTCTAGATCCTATTTTAATAAAGACTGCAGGTCTGGGAATGAGTGGTGCAGCTATTGCTACTATTATCGGTCAGGCACTTGTCGTCGCAGGCAATCTGAGATATCTGAAATCTGACCGCAGTATTATGACACTTAATGCACGGAGCTTCAAAATTTCTTGGGATATTATGCCGGATATGTTGAAAGTAGGTTTTTCAGGCATGGTAATGTCCATCGCGGTTTTTATTCAGCTATCCATTCTTCTTGCTCTCAGCTCAACATATGGTGCTGCAAGCAATATCGTTATGAGTGCGTCATTCAGGGTTATGAGTTTTTTCTTCATCCCCCTATTTGGCATTTCATACGGTCTTCAGCCTGTACTTGGTGCCAATTACGGCGCAAAGCAATGGAGAAGAGTAAAGAAGTCATGGTTCTACTTTTTACGAATAGCAACTGTTATTGCTATAGTCTTATGGCTCTTTTTCCAAGTGTTTTCGTCCTTCGTACTGTCTTGGTTTATAACTGATCCTCAAATTGTGGTCAAGGGTGCTAGATGGTTTCGTATATTCCAGTCGAGTTTCATCCTCTACGGCTTCATTAGTGTTGCCATAATGCTTTTTATGGCACTGGGTAAAGCCGTCAAAGGTGCCCTGCTGACCCTTGGAAGGCAGATTCTGTTTTTCATACCCCTGGCATTTATTCTGCCAAGGTTCCTCGGCGAAATAGGTATTTGGCTTTCATATCCTGTTGGAGATTTGTTGGTTGTTATATTGGGAATATTCCTAGTCACAGGAGAAATTCGAAAGCTCAGTAAACTCGAAGGTAATGGTCTTCTAAACCAATCTGAAGATTTTATGAAAATTTAAAAAGTGTACTTTATTATTGGCGGGCACAGTGACCCGCCGCTACATTGTTTTTCAAAAACTAGGAAAACTTTGGTTTACAATCTTTTTCACTCAATTTTCAGATTTATATAAGGCGAAAGCAATTTCACAGCTGAAATGGTTGATGACCTATTAGCAACTGCTGACTTTAAAAATACAATCGATTATGGCTTTATTTCATCTACTTGAACTACTAAAACTCTCACAGAATATATAATGAATATAATATTTAATTCTTCAAGTTTTAATATGAAAGACTTAGTATACGCCAAAAATTATTATTCTGTCTCAAATTACCATGATCTTTAATATATTGAATAAATCTTTGACTTGGATATCTATATATACATCAAAGTAGAATTTACTTTTATGGTTTATATAGTAATACTCTCCCTTCTAAGTTTTTTTATATCATAGAAGAGAGAGTAAATCTATATTTAAAGTATCTCCACATATTTGTTGTAGCCTGACCCTAATCTTTTTTATTTATTAAAATTATGATTTTTAACCTTTAAATACTTCCTTAAAGTGTCTATATGCATAGGATAAAATACACTACAATTCTTAGTTATCAATTGATCCAGTTCTTTAAGCGATATCCATCGTAAATTCTTTGATTCTGGACTCTCATGTAATAATTCTCCCGAAACTTTACAGATAAATACTTGAACGATTATCGGATAATACCCTTCTATATTCTGACTACTTGAAAAGGGTGAATAATTTAAGACTTTATATCCTTTCAATTCCACTAAAGTACTTTCATCTTCTCCTTCAATATTATCTACATCTAATCCAGTTTCTTCTTTTATCTCTCGTCTTAAACAATCATAAATATTTTCATTAGCTCTAATTTTTCCGGCAGGTATTTCAATTAGCCCATTTTCTATTGGGACATCATCTTTATAGCGTTCTTGAACTAGTACATGTATTTGTCCATTAATGGTTTGTTCTAAAATACCTCCAACACCTGGTTTTGCTAATATCTCCATTTTCTTCTCCTTTATGAATATATTATTTATAGTTAAAATTATATATTTGGAAATGTAAACATAGAGTGTGCTCTCATATTACTCTGTGGTTTAAAGATTCTATCCTGAGTAATCAATCCGATCAGTACTAATAAACGTATCAGCATAGCTGATTGCTGCCAAATATTTGGCGAGTACAGACATATAAATATCACTAAGTTGAGCATCTACTGAAATCCACTGACCCTCTTGTCATGCAACTTTTACATCAATGGTGCAAAAATACGAAGCAACCGACCGATAACTCTTTTGAATGGTCCAAATCCTAAGATATCTGTCTTTGTCATCATCAAACATTGACTTAGTGTATTATCAAAGTCTTTTTTAACCTCCAAGACGCTGCAAGTATTCATCATCCATACCCCGCACTCGAAGTGCAGATACAGACTTCTGAAATCCATATTGATTGTACCTACAACAGCATACTTATCATCAACAACAAAATTCTTACCATGTATGAAGCCTGGGATATATTCGTATATTTTCACACCACTTTCCACCAGCTTTTTATAATACGACTTAGATACGTAATGAACATACCATTTATCTGGTTTATAAGGTGTAATCATTGAAACATCAACACCATTTTTTGCAGCATTGCAAAGGGCGTCAATCAACTTATTGCTTATTATCAAATATGGAGTGGTTATATTGATGTACCGTTTTGCTTTATTGATAAGGTTCAGATAAATGTTCTTCCCGACATGTTCAGAATCCAGAGGATTGTCGGAATACGGAGCTATTATGCCCCTTGTAGACAAATCATTATCCCGGACTTCTGCCACCTGATATCCCTTGATATCTGTTTCCGTATTCGTTACATAATCCCACATTGTCAGGAACATCACTGTGAAGTTCCATACAGCCTCACCCCGAATCATTAATCCCATATCCTTCCAGTGACCATATTTTTCTTTGGCATTAATGTACTCATCAGCAATATTTATGCCACCTGTGAAGCCATACAGACCATCTACCACAGTAATTTTCCGGTGATCCCGGGTATTGTATCTCGCAGAAATAATTGGAATCATAGGATTGAATCTACAGCATTTGATACCGTAGGATAAAAGTTTCTTCATATAAAAATTAGGCAGCTTCGTGAAGCTACCAATATCATCGTATATGACTCTTACATCAACACCGGCTTTTGTTTTCGTTTTAAGAATCTCCAGGATTTCGCTCCACATCTTACCTTCATCAATAATGAAATACTCCATGAAGATGAAACGCTCTGCAGAGTGAAGTACCGCTTTCAGACGCTCGAAATATTCTTCCCCTGTACTAAAGTAAGTTGATCCCTGTTCATGATATGCCGGATATGGACCATAAGTCTGAATGTAATCAACCATCTGTGCACTAACTACATCTTCTTCTCTGAGTCTGTCGGTAATATGGTCGTTTTTTTTCAGAAACTGCCTGATCCGTTCCTCCATCTGCCACATTCTCTTTTTTTCAGCTGGTAACAGCCGATTTCCAGAGAAAATCAAATAAAACAAACCACCAAACACAGGAAGCAATGCGATTAACGATATCCAGGCGACCTTATACTCCGGTTCCTGATTTTTTTGAATAATCCAAAATACAATAGCAATGTTAATTAATACATTAACACTATAGAATAATTGTGATCTTTGGTACAGCAGATATATGCCTGCAGCCAGGAAAATGAATTGAAATATCAGCTCCAAACCAATCAGTGTATTGATGTTCATCAATGCTTTTCTTAACTTTTTCATCAAATTACCTGACACCTCCATATTGCCTTTATTCAACGATTTCAAATACCTCATATGAAATCGATCCAAGAGAAACGATGGTTTTCAATGCCACATCAACAGGTATATTGAGTTCTTTATACTTATCACTGGATAAATACACTAAAAAGCCATTTGATTTAAATTCTTTTATCATATTCATTTATCTTCCTTATTACTGTCAATTTCAATCCTATCTTGTCAATCGGTTCTATTTGTAGCGAACATTCGATTCACAGTCTCTGTCCATACAGCAACCGGATCATCAATTGATAGATTGAAAACTATACCACATTCAATGCCCTGCATAGTGCTGTAGAGTAACTCAGCATTCAACTTTCTATCGAAAGAATTATTGAAAGCACCAATTTTTTCTCCGACTTCCAGCAAATCAAGTAGATAGTATATGATTCTGTCTGAGTAAACATTTAAGAGCTCATGAACAGATTCGATTCTATTAGATTGTACAAGTAGCTCCATAATAACTTTACTGTAATTCTCGTCTTTTTTATATTGATTGATTATATCTATATAACCTTCAATCAAATCTGTTTTGTATGCTTCTACTGTATAGTTATCAAGTAAAGGATTGATACTAATTTCTTTGAACCCTTTATCTATAATATCTTCAATCATATATAGGAAAATCTCTTCCTTTGACTTAAAGTAATAATATACAGATGGTTTCTTAATACCAATAATCTCACATATTTGACCAATTGAAGTTTTGTCATAGCCTTTTTCAGCTACTAAGTGGTACATCAAATCCACTATCTTTTCTTTAGTGCTAATCATTGTTCTGCTCCTTACTTATCTAAATATAGTTAAAACCATCAGTCGTCTCATCGCATAAATAAGTAATAACTTATCCATACAATATAGATTAGATTAAACAGTCAAATCCATATACCTATCGTTAGGTATATTATAATTTCTTTTATCCCATTTGTCAATATAACAAGAATTACTTGACTTTCTACAGTGTCTGACCCCAATGCATTCACATATACGCTAACTAATACTTTAACGTCAAAAAATAAATCCAGGTTACTAGATGAAATTATAGAAAATCTTAACTTTTCAAAATTAATTAATTCATATTCCCGTTGTGGACGCCATAGAGAATTCTCACCAAAACTTCTTTTCAAACGGTTGTCTACAAAACCATGGTATAATATAATAATAAAGTTAAAAGAGCATTCACAGACAAGTGATGACTCATGCTGATATGGTATCTTGTATGTAAAGGAGGTGCTTATGATGCACTCATGGGAACAAATACAACAAACCATAGAATTTATTGAAAATAACTTGGGTGATGAACTTAACATTGAAAACCTTGCAAAAATGGCGTCTCTCTCACCGTTTTATTATCAGCGGCTCTTTAGCCGATTGATAAAGAAACCGGTGGCAGAGTATGTTAAACTGCGTCGTATGGCAAAGGCAACCGAAGCTTTGATGCAAAAGGATCAGCGTATTTTAGACATTGCATTGGAACTTGGCTTTTCCTCACACGAACATTTCTCCAGAACTTTTAAGTTAACTTTTGGAATGACTCCGGATGAGTACCGTAAAAATCCTCAAGCACTAAACTGTATGACAAAACCGGAACTTCTTCTCCACTATACGTTGATTGACGAAGGAATGCCGCTTATTACTGATGGCATTGTCCTTGAAATCAATAGGCAGCAGCTTACACAACCGATCCATTTTGTCGGTCTTGAGAAAAAGATGCCAGTGCAGTTTGCCCAAGGTTTGGGAACTGAATCCGGAATTGACCCGTTGGATAACCTCTGGAGAGATTTCCACCAACAAAAGGTGTCTGAACTAAGACTCGATGATAATACAGAAGAGATTGGTGTAGCGTATCCTTGTCTTGATGAAGGATATTTTAATTATTTTGCGGGAGCCAAAACAGACTTAATTATTGCCCCAGACGGATATAAAATCTGGGAACTGCCACATGGGGATTACATTGTTTGTACGTTTGAGGCTGAAAATTTTGAAGCCCTTGTAATGGATGTTCTTTATAAGGCACAGCAGTATCTTTACAACACTTGGCTTCCCAATAACAAACTGCAAACGGAGATCTTCTGTGCAGAGCGCTATAAAAGCCATACGCCTGAAACCACAAGCATGGAGATCTGGCTGAAAATACAAAACTAATTTCAAGCACCATGCCGGATAGCCCATAAAGCTACCCGGCAATTTTACTACATCCCAAAAACTTGCCAAATAGAAGAATTGCTCCACCACTTATTTCATATATATTATCAATTTTGGTTATGAATTTTTTACCAAATGTATTTCAAAACAAAACTAAGTCTTTATCAAGATTTTTACCAGAAGAAAGTTAATAATAGATAATCTAAAAAAGAAAGATAACAACTTCACTCTATTGATTTAGAGCAAAGTCTATCTTTACTTTCTAACTATAATTTTTATAAACATAACTTTTAATAACAAATCCTAAAATTCATTGTCAACAACTAAATATAATCTCACTTAACACAATTTCCTCAGCCACACCCTTAGCAATATTATAATGCCCAACCCTATCCATAAATCCACAATCCTCTGTTATAGGATTCTTCTTAAGATACTGCTTCTCAATAATCATAGCCATTTTATTAGCTTCATCATTAACCTTATGACAATGCTCCATCAACTCACCATTATCTTAAAAGTACATCTTGTTTCCTTCTCAATAATTGTTCCAATGCCGTTCCCATTTCAATTGTTATAATAGAAATATTAACATGTACTACAAAATTCATTCCATTGGTTATTAACAAATAAAAAATTTCCTATTGTCAAGTTTTATTAAGCTAGACTAAAACCCTTGCCCTAACACCTCATGTACAAAGCTAACCTTTATAAATATTCTAGGGTCTATTCCTTGAGCAAATTTTTTTATCTTAATATATTGTCTTCTATTTACAACGGTGCTTATAATTGTCTTTTCTTTCTTTGTAAAGCCTCCATCTGCATAATATAGTGTAGTTCCCCTTTTAATTTCATTTATTATATATT
>JANQLB010000102.1 GCA_028280805.1 Tissierellales bacterium | reverse complement strand
TGTATAATTAATTTATTTAGAAAAAACATTAAAAAGAAATTATCTAATATATTATTAGTTATTAAAGGAATTTATGTGGGGTTCTTTTTATTGATAGTTTTAGTAATTGCATTGTTATCCCCTGTCAAGTAATACTTCACATTTAGTTATTTTTATGTTGTAATTTACGTGGTATTTTAAATGGATATAATGGATTCTTTCTTGAAATTACATGTAATACTGTTTTTGTTTGAGGAGTTATTAGGACAGTTTTTTGGAGTCAAGGAACCACACCTTCTCACTTGAAACGAAGCATAACCAAGAAATTTTCTTATAATATCCAGTTCAAAGTTATCTCAAACACAAAGACGTTAGGCGACACTATAATTAGTAAAAAAAGATGGTTATATTAATAAGAAAGGAAGATACAAATAGAATTTTATGGAATTTGTCTTATAACAAAGAATGTAATGGCTTTAACTGAGTTTTATTGTAAAGTTCTTAATGTTGAATTTGAAGGAAATTCATCACACACAGACATTAAGACTAAAGGTGCTGGTATTTCAATATTTTCTATTGAAGGAATGGAAGATATGGCTCCTAACTCTACTGTCGGAGCAGGTTATGGTAGCTTCACAATTAGTTTTAAGGTTGACAATGTAGATAAGGAATATGAGAGACTTAAATTAATGGGCGTAGAATTTGTAAAGCATCCTAAAACATATACATGGGGAAGTAGGTCTTTTTGGTTTAGAGATCCAGATGGTAATATTATTAATTTCATGAGTATAATAAATAATTAGATATTTTTTATTAAGAAATAAAGGGAACAAGTATCTACTTTTTATAACTATATTTAGGTAGTGGACAAGGAACTGAAAAAAATAAAATAATTGGAGGTCGTTAATATGATAAAGCATACAGTGTTAGCTTTAAATGAACAAAAATATGTAGGTATTAATAATCATATACTGTTTGAGGAACATGACAATATAGATTTCTGTAAGTTACACAAGAACGTGTTAGAAGCAAAAATAAATGATGTTGAATATGATGAACATTTTATGGCATTAGATACTAATTTCACAAAAAAAAGTTTTGATTATATACCCTTAGTACCTGTTAAATCTTTTGATAATAATAGCAACTTTATACATTTTACTAGAGAAAAAGGATTATATTATGCTTTTAAAGTTGTACAAAAGGATTGTAATCCTTCTTGGTTTAAGCGGGTTTTTGCATATATAAAAGAAAACGGTTTGAATGTAGAGCATACTGGTTATGACCTAGAATACTATAATAAGGATTATTTTACTAGAATAAATAAAGTAGATTTTAAACTTGAAGAGGAGACATTTATTATTCTTTTTAAAAAGAAAGATATATAGATTTTAATTCTTGGGAGAAAAAGAATATAAAAGAAAACTACTATTTCATTTCAAAAAGTCCAAATGATGTGATTTTGGATACGTTAATAACCACATATTTTAATCTATCAGAATTGGTAAGCAATAAAAGAAATCTTGATATTGCTGTTGATGGAGTACATTTGAATATGAAAGGTGCAAAAGGCTTGGCAGCATTGATTATTGAAGAAAACAAGTAAAACATATAGAAGCTATACGCATAGAGATTTAAAAAGATGTACTCAATTTCAATTGCCATTATTTTATTAATTAAAATTATACAAAAAGAGGGAAAAGATCATGAAACGAAGAATAGCATTGATAATTTTGATTTTTAGTTTATTACCAGCACTTTTTGGATGTAATACCAATGAAATAACAGGTGATACTTTACCCAAAGTCTCTGAACAATTAACAGAAAAAGAGAAATTAGAAGATTTTGAATATATGTATATGATACTTAAAGAAAACTATCCATTCTTTG
>JANQLB010000016.1 GCA_028280805.1 Tissierellales bacterium | reverse complement strand
ACTAATCTTAATAAGAACTATGTTAAAAAGAGGCGGCTCTTCAAGATTAAAATGACGATTATTTTCCTCATTGTATTTTTTAAGTCTTATATCTTCTTTCTCTTCACTAGCTTTATTAGAAATATCTATAAACTCTAAAGGTAAATCAATATCATTTAATATAAACTGTCTCAGCTCACCATTAGTTTCCTTTATACCTGTCCTTAGACTTTCATGTCTTCTAACTAATTTTTTAAAGGCAAGCTTAAGTCTGTCAATATCAATTTGATAATTAAAGGTTTCTTTTAGTACCATGTTATAAGCTGTACTGTTTGATTCTATTTGATTTACTAACCATAATCTCTTTTGATTAAATGATACTTCATAGAAATCCTTATGTTCTGCTTTTGTAATCTTCTTATACACTCTTCTTTCTTTGACTTGTACTAATTCTCCTAACTCTTTTATGGTAGATTTTTTGTATAAATCCATTATAGAAATCTCAATATTGAACTTCCTATTTATACTATTTATCATCTGCATAGCCTTAATTGAATGTCCGCCAATTTCAAAGAAATTATCGTATATTCCAACTTTTTTAACATCTAGAATTTTTTCCCATATATCTACTAGTTCTCTTTCAATATCATTACTTGGAGACACATATTTGTTATTTATTAAACTGCTTTCTTTAGGATTTGGTAAAGCTTTTTTATCTACTTTACCGTTTTTCGTTATCGGCATGCTTTCTAAGTAAATAAAGTATGATGGTATCATGTAATCAGGTAATTCTTTTGCTAAGTACTTCTTAATTTCTCTTACCGACAACTCAACCTCAGATACAATATATCCACATAAGTATTTATCTCCATTACCATCTTTTTTAGCAACTACTATTGTTTCTTTAATATCTTTATGTTTTAGCAGCCTGCTTTCTATCTCTCCAAGTTCTATTCTAAATCCTCTTATCTTTACTTGATTATCTATTCGTCCTAAATACTCTATGTTTCCGTCAGGAATCCATCTTGCTAAGTCTCCTGTTTTATATATTCTTTCTTCCTGTTTAAATGGATTATTAATAAACTTTTCATTTGTCAATTCCGATCTGTTTATATACCCTCTTGCTAATCCATTTCCACTTATACATAGTTCTCCTGCTACACCCATTGAAGCCAATTTATTGTTTTTATCTAATATATATACTCTAACATTATTAAATGGTTTTCCTATTGGTACAGTTGTATTCTCTTTATCTTTTAGGTCTTTTAATGAATAACCTGTAGTATATATTGCAGCCTCTGTAGGTCCATATATATTTTCTATTTTTACTCCTTCAAAAACATTTTTGCATCTTTCCCATAATTCTCTTGGAAAAGCTTCTCCTGCTACCATCACATATTTTAACTTATTCATATTTCTAATATCTTTTCTATCTATTATATTAATAAAAGTATTTAATGTAGATGGTGCCAAATTAATGTGAGTAACATTATCTTTTATTATTGTTTCATAAATTGCTCTTTGATCTTTTTCTTTATCCTTTTCTAAAATTACAAGTTTTCCTTTTCCAATAAACCATCCAAACAATTCAGTTACTGAAACATCAAAGGTATATGTTGTTTTTAGTAAGTATGCATCATCTTCTTTAAGTGGATATTTATCCTCTAAAGTTAATAATGTATTTAGTGCAGATTTGTGCTCTATCAATACACCCTTTGGTTTTCCTGTGGACCCTGAGGTATATATTATATATGCTAAATCATTTGATTTATTTATATTTTCTATATTTGCTTTATTTTCTATATATAATTCTTCGTCTTCTAAATCTATTATCTGTCCTTCAAAACTGATGTTTTCTAGTAACTGTGACTGAGTTAATAATATATTAGTTTTACTGTCTTCTAATATATATTTGATTCTTTCTTTTGGATAATCTGCAGCTATTGGAAGATATGCTCCTCCTGCCTTTAGTATACCAAGTATTCCTATTATCATCTCAAGAGACCTTTCTACCATTATCCCTATTATAGTATCAGGCTTCACACCCTTGTCTCTTAATACTTTTGCTAGACTGTTAGCTCTTTCATTTAATTCCTTGTAGGTTAACTTCGTATCTTCATATACTACTGCTGTATTATCAGGTATCTTTTCAACTTGTTCTTCAAATAACTGATGTATTATTTTATCCTTTGGATAATCTGCTTGTGTATCATTAAACTCTACTAATAATTGGTGTTTCTCTTTTTCTGATAGAATATCAATGTCTTTTATCTTAATATCTATATTTTTTGATATTTCTTCCAGTATATTTGTAAAATGCTTAGCCAATCTTTCAATTGTGCTTTCTTTATAAAGACTTGTTGCATAGTTAATATTTAATGATACTGTCTCACCTACCTCTATAGCTGTAATTGTCATATCAAATTTTGCAATCTCATTTTCTAAATCATAGGATAATATTTTTAACCCTTCTAAGTCCAAGTTCTTTTCACTGGCTCCTGTATTTTGAAGAATAAACATTATATCAAACAGCGGATTTCTGCTGATATCCCTCTTAACAGGAAGTTTTTCTACTAATTCTTCAAACTGTATATCTTGATTTTTATATGCCCTTAATGAATTTTCCTTTACTTCTTTTAAGAATTCTCTAAATACTTTATCGGAGCTTGGATAATTTCTCATTGCAAGGGTGTTTACAAACATTCCGACTATATTTATTAAATCATTATGATGTCTTCCTGCTATTGGTGATCCTATTATTATATCTTCCTGTCCCGTATATTTCTGAAATAACACATTTACTGCTGATAAAAGTACCATATACAGAGTTGATCCCGTTTCTTTAGATATTATATTTAGTTTGTTTGTTAGTTCTTTATTAATTATAAAGTCCTTTGAAGCTCCCTTATGACTTTGTACAGCAGGTCTTTGATAATCTGTCTGTATATTAAGTACAGGTATTTCTCTTTCAAAGTTTTCTAACCAATACTTTTTTTGTTCTTCTATTTTTACTGATTCAAATAATTCATTTTGCCATGCTGCATAGTCTTTATACTGAATTTTTAATGGTTTCAGTTCTTTTCCTGCATAAATTTTTGTAAATTCTTCTATTACTAACCTCATTGATACTCCATCTGATATTATATGATGCATATCAGTAATTAGGATATGTTCATCTTCTCTTACCTTTAA
>JANQLB010000111.1 GCA_028280805.1 Tissierellales bacterium | reverse complement strand
GGAGTTTTAACTCCATCTGAACGCATCACGCTGTGTAAGTGACTAGCACAAAATCATAGATTTTGGCTATCTACTTGACTCGTCTTATCCGGATACTATAGAGTTCTTTACTCATAGCTTTGAAGCGGGAGTATTAGAATTGTAAGCTATCGGATAAATAAATTTAGGAGAGATAATTATGAGAATAGTTAATACTAGAAACTTGAAACCTGGAATGTTATTAGGAAAGCCTGTTTTTACTCCCACGGGAAATATACTGCTTAATAAAGGAGTTAAATTAACAGATAGCTTTATTAAGAACCTAAGGTTAAAAAGTATTCCTGCTGTATATATAGATGATGAAATATCAAATGGAATTGAGAGTGAAGATGTGATTGATATTGATGTTAAAATTAGAGCTATTAATACTATAAAAAATATTTTTCACCAAATGACTATACAACAAAAAGGTGGTAAAAGTAAAGGCTTTATACCTCCTAAATCTTATCATATTGTTAAGGACATAATTGAGGATATATTAGACAACCTTCAAAAAAATAAAGAAGGCTTATTCAATATGGTACAAGTCATGAGTACAGATCTTTCAACATATGTTCATTGTGTTAATGTAGCAGTCTTATCTATTTTAACAGGTAGAGGTATGGGTTTTTCAAGGTCTGAGCTTATAGATTTGGGAACTGGTGCTTTAATGCACGATATAGGTAAATCAGACATTCCCATTGAAATAATTAATAAACCTGATAAGTTAACTGATGAAGAACTTGAAATGATTAAAAGACATGCTGTTCTTGGTTATCAAGCAGTAAAGGAGAATAGTTCAATTTCTACCTTTATTAAAACAATTATATTAATGCACCACGAAAGACTGGACGGAAGCGGCTATCCTTTAGGAGTAATGGGAGATAAGATAAATAAATATACAAGAATTGTATCTATCTGTGATGTGTTTGACGCTCTTATTTCAGATAAGGTTTATAGAGAAAAGATGCCTATATATAAAGCCTTAGAACTTATAGAATGTCAAGTTGGAAGAAAACTAGATGAAAAAATCTATAAAGTATTTGTTAAAAATATTTCTATATTTCCTCCTGGAATAGGTGTTAAGTTGAGTAATGGTGAAACCGGTCTGGTAATTGAAAATAATAAATTAAATCCAACACGTCCTAAAATAAGAATTATAAGAAGTAAAAATGGTAAATTTTCTCCAGGATTTAAAGTCATAGACTTAATGAAGGAGTTAACAGTTTTTATAGACGACACCTGTAATGTTTCAGTTTAATATTTTAAAAAAACTTTTTAGTTTTATTGTGATAATTTTCTTCTTATGGGTATAAACATATTAAGTAAAAAGAGGGAGGTTATACAATGAAAACATTAGGTGATTTTTTACAAACAGGAGATTGGAAAGGTGAAAAACATGTGCCTGTTATACACATACCTGAAAAAATTAAAGCAGGAGAAGGCTTTGATATGAAAATTTCAATCGGTGATGAAATTAAGCATCCAAATACATTAGAGCATCATATTTCTTGGTTTAAAGTTTTCTTTCATGGTGAAGGCAGTAAATTTCCAGTAGAAATTGGAAACTTTACTTTTACGTCTCACGGTGAAGGTAATGTTTTAAATGAACCAGTTGCTTTAACAAATGTTAAGCTTAATAAGTCTGGCACAATATATGCTATAAGCTACTGTAATATCCACGGTTTGTGGGAAAACAGCATAGATATAGTTGTAGAGTAGAATTTTCTTAATACTTATTAAAAATCCTAGCAAATATTTGCTAGGGTTTTTTAGTAAGTATTTTTTAAGTAATACTAAAAATAAACTACATAAAGAAGGTAAATTTTCTATTCAGATAGCTGATTTTAATTTTACAGCTCATGATGAAGCTGGCAGGTTTTGCTGGACCTGTAGGATTAAACTCATACAATAGTTAATAAACTGCGTTTTATATATGCAATATCATACTGTAATATCCAAGGTTTATGGGAAAACAAAATAAAATTAAAATTATCATGTAAAAATTAACATAAACCCCTTGACAAGAATATTAATAAGTAATAACATATAAAAAAATTTAAAATTTTACAACTGCGAAAGAGATAGTAGCTTCTAATGGCTAAATATCAGAGAGTAAGCTGGTTGGTGAAAAGCTTACAGCCTAAAGAAATGTGAATTACACTCTGGAGTTACAATACGAAAGTATTGCCCATGTCAGGGGTTATATTGACATAGAGGCATCTTTATTAGTCTAAAGATGTAAATTAAGGTGGTACCACGGGTTTTCTCGTCCTTTTAGGATAAGAAGACCCTTTTTATTATTATAAGAGGAGGTAATATTATGAAAGTAAATGTTTTTGACATTTTAAAAGAAAGAGGATTTATTGAACAAACTTCACATGAAGATGAAATAAAAGAGTTGCTAGGTAATGAGTTAGTTACATTTTATTGTGGTTACGACCCTACAGCAGACAGTTTAACCGCAGGTCACTTTTTAACTTTAATGGCTATTTCTCATATGCAGAGAGCAGGCCACAGACCAATTATATTAATTGGTGGAGGTACTACAATGATTGGGGATCCCACTGGCAAAACTGATATGAGAAAAATGCTGACATTAGAAGATATAAATAACAATGGTGAAAAATTTAAAAATCAAATGAGAAGGTTTATAAATTTTAACGATGATAAAACTATTATGGTTAATAATGCAGACTGGCTTTTAAATCTCGAGTATTTACCTTTTTTAAGAGATATAGGTGCTCATTTTTCTGTAAATAGAATGTTAGGTGCAGAATGTTATAAGTCTAGAATGGAAAAGGGTCTTACATTTTTAGAATTTAATTATATGATTATGCAGTCATATGACTTCTTACAATTAAATAGAAAATATAATTGTAAGCTTCAAGTGGGGGGTAATGACCAATGGTCAAACATGTTAGGCGGAATTGACCTAATTAGAAAAAAAGAATCAGAAAGTGCTTATGTAATGACCTTTACATTGCTTACAACTTCTGAAGGTAAGAAAATGGGTAAAACAGAAGAAGGTGTTTTATGGCTTGATCCTAACAAGACCTCACCGTATGATTTTTACCAATATTGGAGAAATGTTGATGACTCAACAGTAGGAAAATGTTTATCATTGTTAACTTTCCTTCCAATGGATGAAGTAAAAAAACTATCTGCATTAGAGGGAGCAGAAATTAATAAAGCTAAAGAGGTATTAGCTTATGAGGTTACTAAAATCGTTCATGGTGAAGAAGAAGCAACTAAGTCACAAAATGCTGCTAAGGCCCTTTTTGCAAATGGAGCAAATGATGACTCAATTCCTTCTGTAGAGCTAGAAATTTCTGTTTTTAAAGAAGGTATAGGAATATTAAATCTGCTTACAAAAGTCAACTTAGCGTCTTCAAACGGTGAAGGCAGAAGGCTCGTTCAACAAGGCGGCATATCTATAAATGAAGAGAAAATCTCTGATTTTAAAAGAGAAATAACTCTTGATGACTTTCAAGATGGTAAATTAATGATTAGAAAAGGTAAGAAAGTTTATTTACAGGTTATTCTAAAATAAATAAAGTTGTTTGTATAAAAGGTCTTAGGGGTTTCCCTAAAGACCTTTTATATACAATCCCAGTTTATATACTTTATTAATACTTCTACAAACTTTTCTAAAAATTTAGCATCTTCATCATTAAACCTATCATAAATAGGACTGTCTATATCTAATACTCCTACAAGTTTACCTTTATAAACTATAGGTACTACAATCTCCGAATTAGATTCTGAGTCACAAGCAATATGTCCCGGGAATTCATGAACATTTCTTACTACCTGTGTTTTTAACTCCTTTCCTGCAGTTCCGCATACACCTTTCCCTATTTCGATACGAGTGCATGCAGGTTTACCTTGAAAAGGACCAAGTACAAGCTGATTATTTTTGTACAAATAAAATCCAGTCCAATTAATATCATCTAATAAAAACCATAAGAGTGCTGCTGCATTGGAGAGATTTGCTAACCAATCAGATTCTTCACATAATAACCCTGTGAGCTTTAAATTTAAATAGTTATAAAACTTTTTCTTATCATTAGTTTCAATTTTTTGTATTTGATACAAATTTATCACCTCTTTGATTGATTTGTTCTTAATTTATTTAAATCTTAAGGATTAAACTAATGGTGAAAACAAAACACCTATAGATTCTTTAAATTTATCAAATATACTTCTCTTTAAATATTCTTCTAGCTTTATTTCTTTACTACCCTCTAAATCTTTCACAAAGTCCTTTTCTAAAGTCTTAATAACATCTTCATTATATATAAAAGAATTAACTTCAAAATTTATCTCGAGACTTCTAATATCTAAATTAGCACTTCCTACAGTAGCAGCCACACCATCTACCAATAGCACTTTACTATGAATGAAACCCTCTATATATGTATAAATTTTAACTCCAGCCTTAAGTAAATCCTCCACATTTCCTCTAGACGCCCAAAAAACAAGAAGATGATCAGGTTTATCAGGTATTATTATTCTTACATCAACGCCACTTAATGCTGCTGCCATTAAAGCTGTGTTTATACTTTCTCCAGGTACAAGGTAAGGAGTTGTAATCCATACTCTTTGCTCTGCGTTAGAAATCATAGTGAAATAAGCCTGCATTATTGATTTCCAATCAGAATCAGGACCACTAGAAGTAATCTGTATTAATTCTTCACCATAATACTTTAATTTAGGATAATAGGTAGCACATGAAATTTGTTGTTTAGATACAAATTTCCAATCCATCAGAAAAATATTCTGTAAGCTGTATACTCCTTCTCCTTCAACTTTTAAGTGTGTATCACGCCAAAAACCCAGTTTAGGATCATACCCCAGATACTCATCACCAATATTAAGTCCACCTAAAAAGCCGACTTTTCCATCAATGACAATAATTTTTCGATGATTTCTATAGTTTACTTCTCTGCTTAAAACAGGTATAAAAACAGGTAAAAACTGATGTACTTGTACTCCACCATTTTTTAAATCTTTAACATAGTTTCTGCTTAATCTCCAGCACCCGACGCTATCATATATCAATCTTACCTCAACACCGCTTTGTGCCTTTTTAATAAGAATGTCTTTAATTTCATTACTTATATTATCATCACGTATAATAAAATATTCTAAATGTATATGATGAGCGGCTTTTTTAAGTTCTTCGATTATAGATTTAAATGTCATTTCTCCATTTGTAAGAACTTCAATTTTATTGTTAATAGTAAAGGGAGAATCTGAATTTTTAAGCAAGAGATTAATCAGCCTGTTTCTTACATTACTCTTATAACCTTGAAAAATATTTAAATCTTTCATAATCTCTTTCTGTAAATTAACATTATCTGATATAGGTTGAAAGTCTTCATATTTCTTTTGAAATTTTTGTTTCTTTCTTACATTCTGTCCAAGAAAAATATACAAAATAAATCCAACTACAGGTATGATAAATAATATTAAAAACCAAGCTATAGTTTTTGAAGGGTTTTTACTTTCTAAAAAAATTACTACTGCAATAAAAAAAGAATAAATTGTTAAAATCAAACCAATATAATTCCAGATTTGACCAAGGATCTGTTTATATATATCTAAAGTTTTTATTCCAAAAACAAAAACAATAATAACTGTAATTATTATTATGGCAAATATTAATGTTGCTAAAGATCTTTTAGTTATATTCATTTACTCACCTTCACTTATGTTAAAAGTATTAAACATGTTTATAAGTTGTTTAAAATATCTATAAAATTCTTAATTATTCTTGCTGTTATTCCCCATATAATATAATCATTATATACGTAAAAGTATACTGGATAATTTCCTTTTCTCCAATTGTACTTTTCACCATTTTGTATTAAATGATAAGGAAAATCGTCTGGAGTAATAATTTTAATCCCGACATTATGTACTATAGGATTATTTACAAGAAAAAAATTAATTGGTACAGTGAAAATATGGTCTACTTCATCATGATTAGGTTTAATTTCTTCTCTATTAATACCCTCTAAAATACCACAATATACATAAAGCATAAAATTATAGGGTGAGTTGATATAGTCTAATTCTCCTATTATTTTAATATCTTCCTTAGATATATTTAGTTCTTCTTGAGTTTCTCTTATACAAGCTTTTTTAAAGCTTTCTCCTTTTTCCACTAGTCCTCCCGGAAAGGATATTTCACCAGGTTGTGTTTTCAAGTGTTTAGCCCTAACTTCAAATAATATATGTAACTCTTTACCAACATATATCAAGGGTAAAAAAACAGAAAAATTATTGCTTATATCAAGAGGGCAGGACTTCCTTGATTGAAGTTTACTCCTAATTTTATCTAAATTCAAAATATCACCCTTTATAGATTTAGTTTTAATGCTTATTTTTATCCGATAGCTTACAATTCTAATACTCCCGCTTCAAAGCTATGAGTAAAGAACTCTATAGTATCCTGATAAGACGAGTCAAGCAGGTGACCAAAATTGCAAAATGAAACTCAGAAAGATAAAGCTTCTGAGTACTACACTTACATCAAATCTTAGATTTGAGTAATTGCAGCAATTT